>CAMLRX010000182.1 GCA_946482545.1 uncultured Flavihumibacter sp.
GCCTGGCTGAAGTGGTCGAAGAAACTTTCACTGCGCTCCCTGATTTTGTGGGCATCCACTTTTTCCATGTAACTGGTATAACCACCTTCGCTGAACTTCGCCTGGAAGGGACATCCGCCTCCGGTGGAATTGGGATGGTAACTGCTTTTTCCTTTGTTGATGGTTTGCCGCATATAGCCATCCCGCTGGTTGTTGTGCACTGGCATAACGGGCCGGTTGATGGGGATTTCCTGGAAATTAGGTCCACCCAGCCGGATGAGCTGTGTATCGGTATAGGAAAAGAGCCGGCCCTGCAGCAGCGGATCGTTTGTAAAATCGATGCCAGGTACCACGTGTCCCACATGGAAGGCGATCTGTTCTGTTTCGGCGAAAAAGTTATCCGGATTTCTGTTCAGTGTGAGCCGGCCGATTTTTTGAACGGGAACAAGTTCTTCGGGAATGATCTTGGTGGGATCGAGCAGGTCGAAGTCGAAACTGTGTTCGTCTGATTCGGCTACCAGTTGCACCCCGAGTTCGTATTCGGGGAACTGTCCCGCTTCGATGGCATCCCAGAGGTCGCGGCGGTGGAAGTCTGGATCTTTGCCGGAAATTTTCTGGGCCTCATCCCAGGCTACTGCGTGTACGCCCAGTATGGGTTTCCAGTGGAACTTCACAAAGGTGGCCTCATTGTTGGCGTTCACTAACCTGAACGTATGCACGCCGAACCCTTCCATCATGCGGTAACTTCTTGGGATGGCGCGGTCGCTCATCAGCCACATGATCATGTGGGCCGATTCGGGCATCAGTGAAATGAAGTCCCAGAAAGTATCATGGGCGGAAGCGGCCTGCGGCATTTCGTTGTCGGGCTCAGGTTTAACGGCGTGCACGAGGTCTGGAAACTTGATCGCATCCTGGATGAAAAAGACCGGCATATTGTTGCCCACCAGGTCAAAGTTGCCTTCCTCCGTATAAAATTTGGTGGCGAAACCGCGTACATCCCTGGCCAGATCGGTGGAGCCGCGGGAACCGGCAACGGTGGAGAAGCGGACAAATACAGGTGTTTCAATGGATGGATCGGATAAAAAACGGGCCCTGGTGTATTGCTCCATCGTGGAGTCGTAAACGCGGAAAACGCCATGCGCGCCGGAACCGCGGGCGTGAACGATGCGCTCCGGAATACGTTCATGGTCGAAGTGGGTCATCTTCTCGCGGAAGATGAAATCTTCCATAAGAGTAGGACCCCGACTGCCCGCTTTCAGGCTGTTCTGGTCGTCGTTGATTTTCGTGCCGTGGTTGGTGCGCATAAACTCCCCGGTACTATCAAGCGTATTTTTATTCAGGTCGGTTGTTTTATTGTTGTCGCTTCCGGTCGTCTTCTTTTTTGAAGGCATAGTATTTAATTTATGGTTGGGTTAAATAGCGGTGGGGTATTCTTCCAGTGAAATGCTGTCCAGCAGGTCGTTGGCCATCATTTCCTCCTGTAAGGTTTGTTGGAGGATGGTGACCACATCTTCGCGGTTCAACAGGTTCGCGAGTTTGATCAGTCCCTTGTAACCGGCCGCCTCGTGTTGTTCCACTTTCTGAGCGGCGAGGATGATGCCCATGTCCCGTTCCGGCGATTCCGGCATCGTGTTTTGAAGGATATTCTCCGCATCCATGTCAAGGCCTTCCATGGCGTTGCACTTCACGGCGCAGATTTTTTCTTCCATCATTTCAAAAATCATTTCCAGGCGACCCACATGTTCCTTTGTGATCTCGAGGTGTTCGGCCAGGGCGGCTTTCAGGCGGGGCGCACCACTGGCTCTTTCCAACACGGGAATGCTCAGCAGGAGTTGGTTCTCCGTCCAGTACATGGCTTCCAGTTCCTGCAGGAACAATTCCAGCACGCTGGTCGAGGATAATCCCATTTCCGCCACCGCGCTATGCTGGCGGCTTGATTTTGTTGCTTTTTTTGCAGTCGGCATAATCGTTTTACATACAGGCCTTCAAAAAAATATGCCCCCGCATTTGCTTGATTTATTGGCGCTTACGTGGGTGGTTACCTGCACATTTCTACAATGTGTGGCGGGATGTTTACAGGAAGGGAAGCGGGTTGCACGCCGGATAGTGGCACCAATATTCCTATGCCCTTATTGTTAACGAATGATGCTATGAACGGGATATTCAGTGGAAAGCGCGCCTGGTGGAAAGAAGGGATCGTGTACCAGGTGTATGTAAGAAGTTTTAAAGACAGTAACGGAGACGGCATCGGCGATCTGAAAGGAATGCTTGCGGCCGTGGATTACATTGCCGCACTGGGCGTAGATATGGTCTGGATCAACCCGGTACTTGCTTCTCCCAATAACGACAATGGATATGATATAAGCGATTTCAGGGCCATCATGAAAGAGTACGGCACCATGAAAGATTTCGAGGCGCTGCTAAAGGCACTGCACAAAAAAAACATCCGTTTAATCATGGATTTTGTGCTGAACCATACCAGCGATGAGCATCAATGGTTCAAAAAAGCGAAGCGGTCCAGGAAAAGTCCTTATTACCAGTATTACCATTGGTGGCCGGAAGAAAATGGAAAGCCGCCTAAACGATACAGTTTTTTTGATCCGAAAGGCGATGCCTGGACCTACAACAAAGCCACCCGATCCTGGTACCTGCATTATTTCTCCGCGAAGATGCCCGACCTGAACTGGGAACACGAACCGGTGCGCAACGAAATGCTGGATAACGTCCGGTTCTGGTTCGACAAAGGTGTGGATGGGCTTCGGCTGGATGCCGTAACTTATTTGTCGAAAGATACTTCCTGGCCGGTTATCTCCGATAAGGATATCAGGGAAAAATACCGGGGAGACTGGTCCTACTATCTTTCCCAGGGACCGCAGCTCCACGAATACCTGAGGGAGTTACACGATAAGGTACTCCAGTTTTATGACGTAACCACCATTGCCGAAGCGCCCGGTATCTCCCATGAAGAAGCGCCGGACTTTGTAAAGGAAGAAAGGAAAGAATTGCAGATGCTGTATCATTTTGAAGGAATGCAACTCGGTTATGCGAAGTCGGGCTTTAAAAAGCCTGACCCCGATGGATATGACCTGCTGAAATTTAAAGAAATCTATTCCCGTTGGGATAAAGTCTTCAGCAGGCAGGGTTGGGGAACGGTGTACCTCGGCAACCACGATCAGCCACGCATGGTTTCCAGGTGGGGAAACGAAGCGCCGGGTTTCAGGAACGTTTCCGCTAAAATGCTGATCACCTTCCTGCTGACGATGCGCGCCACCCCCATCTTCTACAACGGGGATGAATTGGGAATGGCGAACATCAGGTTTGAAAATATCCGGGATTACCGTGACGTGGAAACGCTGAGCATGTATCAATACCTGGAACACCAGGGAGAAGATATGGAGGCTTTTCTGCGCGACCAGCAGTTTGGTGCGAGAGACAATGCACGAACGCCATTTCAATGGTCGGGAGAAAAACATGCTGGCTTCACTAACGGAGAACCCTGGATTAAAGTAAACCCCGATCATGTATATGTGAATGCTAAGGCTCAAGTTGAGGATCCGGATTCCGTGTTGAATTACTTCAGGAAAATGGCGCAGCTCCGCAAAGAAAGATTGGTGCTGGTGTACGGAGAATACCAGTTGGAAGAACCTTTTCACCAGCAACTATATGTGTACATGCGCCGCATGAAGAAAGAATGTGTGCTGGTGGTGTTAAACTTTTCTCCCCAGGTGGTTCCCTTTCAATTGCCCCACTGGTTCACGCTCAAAGAAGTATTGCTCAACAACGTCAATGTATTTCAGATGAATGAAACTACATTAACACTACTGCCTTACCAGGCCCTTATTCTTGATTGCAAAAGCCAATAAAATGGAAGATAAATACAAGCTATTACCGGGGCAGCCCCACCCGTTGGGTGCCACCGTTTTTCCCGATGGCGTCAACTTCGCGATCTTCTGTGAACACGGGGAAAAAGTTGAACTGTGTTTGTTCAGCAACGAATTGCCTGCGGCAGAAGAGATGGTCATTCAGTTGCAGGAACGCACCGACCATACCTGGCACGGATTCGTAAAAGGGTTAAAGCCGGGTCAATGCTACGGCTTCCGCATACATGGTCCTTATGATCCGGCACAGGGCCACCGCTTCAATCCGAATAAATTGCTCATGGATCCTTATGCGAAGGCCATCGCGGGGAACATCGAATGGCACGATCACCTGTTCGGTTATGAGATAGGCCATGAGCAAGAGGATCTTAGCTTCAGTACACACAACAGTGCACCTTATGTGCCCAAATCTGTGGTGGTAGACGATGGATTTGATTGGGAAGGCGACAAGCCCCTGGCAACACCATACCACAAAACTGTCATTTATGAAATGCATGTAAAAGGGTTCTCCCAACTGCATCCGGAGATACCCGAAAATATCCGCGGTAGTTTTGCCGCCATCGCCACACCCGCCGCGATAAGCTATCTCAAAGAACTGGGTGTTACGGCCGTAGAACTGCTGCCCGTGCAGCAGTTCGTTGCCGACAGGCATCTTGTGGAGAAAGGACTAACTAATTACTGGGGGTACAATACCATCGGTTTTTTCTCGCCCGAAGCTGCTTATGCCTCCTCCGGGCTGAAAGGAGAACAGGTTACTGAGTTCAAGGAAATGGTGAAAGCACTGCACAAAGAAGGCATAGAAGTGATCCTGGATGTCGTGTTCAACCACACGGGAGAAGGCAATCACATGGGGCCGACGCTTTGTTTCAGAGGCATCGACAACAGCGCTTATTACCGGCTGGATGATGATAAAAGGTATAACGTAGATTACACAGGCACCGGCAATACCCTTAATGCGTACCAGCCACACGTACTCCGGCTCATTATGGACAGTCTGCGCTATTGGGTAAGGGAAATGCACGTGGATGGATTTCGTTTCGATCTGGCGGCTACGCTTGCCCGTGAATTGAAAGACGTGAATGCGCTGAGCGGTTTCTTCGACATCATTTACCAGGATCCCGTGATCGGAAATGTAAAGCTGATCGCGGAACCCTGGGACCTGGGCGAAGATGGTTACATGGTGGGGCAATTCCCTTCGGGATGGGCGGAATGGAACGACAAGTACCGGGATTGCATGCGCGATTTCTGGCGCGGCGAACCAAGGAAGATCGCTGAATTCGGCACCCGCTTTACCGGTAGCGCGGATATTTACCGGAACGATTACCGTTCCCCCACCGCAAGCATTAACCTCGTGACCGCACATGACGGCTTTACCTTGAAGGACCTGGTTTCCTACAACGAAAAACACAACGAAGCCAATAAAGACGACAATACGGATGGCAGTGATGAAAACCGGTCCTGGAACTGTGGTGCCGAAGGGGACACCGAAGATGAAGCAGTAAATAGCTTAAGGCGGCAGCTACAGCGGAACTTTCTCGCCACACTGCTGCTTTCCCAGGGCGTTCCCATGTTGCTTTCGGGTGATGAGTTTGGAAACACCCAGTTTGGCAACAACAACGCTTATTGCCAGGATAATGAACTGTCGTGGCTGAAATGGGATAACATGGATGCCGACCTGCACGCATTTGTAAAGAAACTGATACAGTTGCGTAAAAACCACCCCGTGTTCAGCCGGAGAGGCTGGTTCAAAGGATGGGAGTTTGATGCGGACAAAACCGATGATATCGCATGGTTTCAGCCCACAGGCGAATCCATGCAGGATGAATACTGGCGCGAAGAACAGGCGCAAAGCCTGATGGTGTTTCTCGATGGGAACGGCATCGACCTCCCGGATGAGGAAGGTAATAAGGTGAGCGATAAAAATTTCCTGCTCTGTTTCCATGCCGGGGCGGAAGAAAAGGCGTTTCGTATGCCTGATGAGAAATTTGGGAAAGATTGGAAGGATGAACTCCGTACAGCACCTCTTCATGAAAATTCAAATGAAATTATAAAAGCAGGCAGCGATATCGTATTGCCACCACGAAGTGTAATCGTGTTTTCGTGCGACCCGGTTTGAGATTTTGAATTTTGAATGATGAATTTTGAATTAGTAATATACCCGGATACCAAAACATAGTCCTATAACCTTCCAGTTATCATCCATCATCCAAAATTCAAAATTCCCAGAGGTATGGTTTTAGTAAACCATAACGAAAAATAAGCTATGCTGAAAAGAGACGGGGCAAATCCAAGCGTATGGCAGGGAACTGCCGATCCATACATCGTAAAAAATAAAACGGGTAAAAAGGAATTTGATATTGCCATCGCGGGTGGTGGTATTACCGGGATCACTACCGCGCTGATCTTGCAGGAAGCCGGTTTCAGTTGTGTGATACTGGAGAGTGAAACAGTTTGTTTTGGCACCACTTCAGGCACTACCGCACACATCAATACTTTGCTGGATGTACCGTACAGCACATTGTCGAAGAATTTTGGCGAGGAAAACGCGGCGCTGGTGCGTTCCTGTGTATCGGAAGCTTTGCTTTTTATAGAGAAAAACGTATATACTTATAATGCAGACTGCGGTTTTAAGCTGCAGGATGCTTTTTTATTTGCGACCGAAGAAGCGCATCTGAAAGAACTGGATGAAATTATGGAGGCATCTGAAAAGGCCGGAATAGAATTGATGGAGGCTGAAAGCATTCCTGTACCCGTCCCATTTTTGAAAGCGATGCGCGCCGACGGACAGGCAAGGTTTCATCCCATACGTTATGTGTATGCGCTGGCAAATGCGTTTGAAGAAGCAGGTGGGGTGATCGTGGAAATGGCCCGTGTGCTTGAAGTGGAGGAAAATGAAAAAGTGCAGGTGCGTACCACCGGAGGAGATTATTTCTGTAATCACCTGATCTACGCCACACATACGCCTCCGGGTATCAATTTCCTGCATACGAGGTTGGTGCCGTACAGGAGTTATGCCATGGCGGTAACGCTGGAAGACGAACTGTATCCCGACCACCTCACGTATGACATGTACGATCCCTACCATTATTACCGTACACAGGTGATCGATGGAAGATCATACCTGATCGTTGGTGGAAAGGACCATAAAACCGGGAAGGAAGCGAATACAGAAGCCTGTTTCCTGGCATTGGAAGCCCACATCAGGAAGTATTTCCCTGTTGGCGAAGTAATGTACAAATGGTCCTCGCAATATTACGAGTCTGTGGATGGACTGCCCTATATAGGATTCCTGCCCGGGAAAGAACGTACACTGGTAGCCACCGGCTTCGGTGGGAACGGGATGGTTTACAGCAGTGTGGCTGCGTTGGTGTTGCGCGATATATTGCTGGGGAAAGAACATGCCGCCGTTAAACTTTTTGATCCCTCCCGCATAAAACCGGTTGCAGGGTTTACTGAATTCGTAAAACACAATACCGGTGCCGTGAAGGAACTGCTGAAGAAGCTGATTCCCGTGCAAAGTATTGATGTGGTGGCAGAGATGGCGCCGGGTGAAGGAAGACTGGTACAATACGAAGGTGAAAAGCTTGGTCTGTACAAAGATGAGCAGGGACAACTGCACGCGGTGCTGCCTTCCTGCAGCCACATGCATTGCGATGTGCAATGGAACGGTACGGAAAAAAGCTGGGACTGTCCCTGCCACGGTGCAAGGTATTCACCCAACGGCGACTTACTCAACGGTCCCTCAACGGCACCGCTAAAAACTATTCGCCTGGCTGATTAGTTGC
>CAMLRX010000183.1 GCA_946482545.1 uncultured Flavihumibacter sp.
ATGTTTAACAGGCGCGGCTTTTTTTGTTGTTTTTGCCATATTTCAAATGTACAGCATAGAACAATGTACCGCATACCATCAGGCCGGTAATCTTTTCATTTCCATCCAGCGCATCCGGTAGGCATTCATGGCCGTTTCTCCCAGCTGGTTCAGCAGCCGGTAATTCACCACTACACCAACCACCGCACCGATGCCGGGGATCAGTTGCGCCAGCTTCGCAAGGTCAATATAATCGCGGTATTCCTGTTGGAAACTGAGCCAATCGAATTGCTGAATATCTTCCGGAATGAATTTAGTTTTCTCCTCCCAGTCCGACATTTGTTCAAATACTTTTTTCCGGTGCTGCTGACTGGAAAACGCGAGTTGAAAGATATGCAGGATAAACAGTCGTTCTTTGAATTCTTTCACATCAAATCCATATTCAGAAGCGATATCGAACAACATTTTCAGTTTGATCCCCAGTAACAAAGGAAAATCCGCCAACCCCATCAATATTCCTCCGGCTCCTGTTATCCCGCCTTCGGTGGCAGCAGTTTTCTTATAGACATCTATCCTGGCCTTCACTGCCGATTCGGCCACTTCAAGCGTGCGGTACAAGTCTTTTTTTGAGGTGGTATATTCCGCGCCGAACAATACCCCCCTTACCATTTGTTTGATTACGGCCGTAATGCCCGCATGTACTTTATCGGGAATATAACTATTGAGTTTCGTCTGTAATTTCTTCGACAGTTTATTCACCAGCGAAGGCCTTTTGGTCATTTTCCGCTGCCATCGTTTCAGTTCGTCCATGGCAAGTGCTTCGTATGCATTCATAGCTGAAAGTTAAGTTGCTTTAGCGGCTCACCGGCAATAGATTTTCCTACCGGGAACTCCGGTGAAAAAAGCAAAATGCATACCGTGAAAAAACTAGTGAAAAACAGGTGTTTTCTGGGAAAGGGAACGGGCTTTTTCCAGCCCCTCGAGCGTCATACGGTAGGCGTAGGTCCCGAGGTTTTTACATTCCGCCAGGCCTTCGTTCACCAATTCGTGAAGGTGCTGCTCCACTATATCCCATCCCAGCAGTTGCCGGACGATGATCTCACGCGGACTGCACCAATAAGTGTGTGGCCTTGAATCGTGTTTCACGATCTCGTAGATGGTTTGGAGTGTCTGGTAGTGCGGGAGCATATTATAAATCTACTTCAAAAGAAATTTCGAAGTGTATTTCAATGGGCATAGTTATACACATCGTACCCACAGCGGATGGGGAAATTTTTGTAACCGTTTTCATGTCAACTTTTTAGTAGCCAGATTAATAGGGGAAAGAAATTTTTCCCATGGTAACGGCGGGCATTCCCCTTTCTTTTCCGAAATCGATTGGTGCGCCACAAAGCGCTTCGTTGGCGAGTACCGCGAAAAGAACGGCCTCTTTCGCATCGCCATCTATTCCAAGTTCCGAGGTGTGGTGTAGGCTAACCGGCGGCAGCAGTTCCCTGATCCATGCCACCAGCAACGGGTTGTGCGCTCCACCGCCACTGAGGTAAATGTGCGGGTGTTGAAATTGCGCCATCACTTTGCGCAATGCTTCCGCTATGGTCTCGGCGCTGAACCTGGTAACCGTTGCCAGGAGATCATGTTTGTTAATGTCCGATGAATTACTTTTCTCCATCGCCTGGTGCAACCAATCGAGGTTAAACAGCTCGGGACCGGTAGTTTTAGGAATGGACAGGGAAAGAAAGGGTTCCTTTTTCATGGCATCCAATAATGACTGGTGGATATTTCCAGCGGATGCCAGCAACGCGTCTTTGTCGTAGTCGACGCCGAAATACCTTCGGCTCACGGCATCGATCAGTGTATTTCCCGGCCCGGTATCCGTTACAAAAACACCGCTGGGCTCGTTGGAAGCGGGCAAGAACGTGAAGTTGGCGATGCCGCCCATGTTCAGCATGATTCTGTCTTCTCCTTTCTTCGAAAAAATACAGCAATCACCATACAGTGCCAGGGGCGCACCTTCACCGCCTGCGGCGATGTGTTTCTGCCTGAAATCACTGAGCGTGGTAATGCCCGTTTTTACCGCGATATGATCTCCATCTCCAATCTGAAGGGTGGCATTGGGATAACCTTTTATGCCATGCAGGATCGCCGGCAAATGAAATACCGTTTGCCCATGAGACGCAATCACATCTACAGCTTCCGGAGCGATGTTCCAGGTGCTTAAACAATCCAGCACATATTCTGCGTGCAGCAAACCTATTCTTTCGTTTAACAGGCACAGGTATGCGAAATCGATGGTCTGCTTCGCGAATACTTCACGGATTTCGTGCTTCGTTGTTTCTCCATAAGGAATGGTGGCGAAGTGTTTCAGTTCAAGCTGTGTATCTGTTCCACTTCCGCTCACTGAACATAGGGCCACATCGAGACCATCGAGTGAAGTTCCCGACATAAGGCCGATGATGTGCCGTGTTGGTTTACCGGCGATGGCGTACAAACGGCTGATGTTCTTATTCATGTGTTGCACGGATCGCTTCCATGGATCGTTTAACGGATTTGTATTTCAGCAGCAGTGTTTTGGCCCTTTCATAATCGGTTATGCCTGTTTTTTCCATGAGCATTTTCACGCCACGGTCCACCAGTTTTTCATTGGTCAGTTGCATGTTCACCATTTTGTTGTCCTCTACCCTTCCGAGCTGGATCATCAGGGTGGTGGAGATCATGTTTAACACCAGTTTCTGTGCCGTACCGCTTTTCATCCTGGTGCTGCCTGTTACGAATTCAGGGCCCACTACAATTTCCATGGGAAATTCCGCGATGTCCGATACCGGAGAACCGGGGTTACAGGCGATGCTTCCGGTGAGGATATTCCTTTTCCGGCATTCCTCCAGCGCGCCCAGTACATAAGGCGTGGCGCCACTCGCAGCAATACCCAGCACTACATCATCTTCAGTAATATTCCGTTCCTGCAAATCTTTCCAGCCTTGCAGCCTGTCGTCTTCCGCATACTCCACGGCACTGAGGATGGCTTTGTTCCCACCCGCAATCACCCCGTTTACCAATTCTGGCGGAACCCCGTAGGTGGGCGGACATTCACTGGCATCCACCACACCTAACCTGCCGCTGGTTCCTGCTCCGATGTAGAAAAGTCTGCCGCCAGTAAGCATTTTATCAGCCGCGGCCTGAATGAACGCGTCAATCTGCGGCAATGCCTTTTCCACGGCGTAGGGTACGGTTTTGTCTTCATTGTTGATGTGCGTTAGAATCTCTGTTACACTCATCTGCTCCAGGTGTCTGTATGGCGATGCCTGCTCTGTTACCCTGGTAAATTCCTTTTTCATCTCAGTGCTGTTTATGTTTCTATAGTATTCTTAGAACGCAGGATCGTCTGGCGTATTGGGATTGTTGTCCCGTTCACGGAAAGGATAAGGGAAAAAATTCCTTTTCTTTTCCACATTAGGGGTATTGCTCCGGCCGAAACGCCGCATATCTTCCATTTTAAAGCCTTGCATATAAAGCTCGATGCACCTTTGGCGGTAAATTTCCGTCAGCAATGCGTCTGCAGTTACTGCTCCTGCGTAAACACCTTCGTCTGCGCCCACCCCAAAGGGATCTGCCGCAGGGGTTTTGGTTCTGATCCTGTTGATCTCCACGATAGCATCTGCCAGCGACGGCGTTGTTTTTCTTACCTGCGCCTCCGCTTTTATCAGTGTGATTTCTCCGGGTAAATACACGGGCCATACAGTTGCGATAGCCGCACCGAAGCCGGATATACGCCACCTGGGTGCCGCCGTGGTATTGATGACCATGTAGAACGGAATCCTTTTATCGGAATTGAAGACGGGCCGGAGATCGATGGGCAGGCCGAAGGTACTGTCCACCACCTGGAACACGTTGTTGGTGCTGGTGCTTACCTGGTAGATCGGGTTCTGGTTGGCGTTATCGAACCTGATTTCATTCCTGACCGTAAGGTTTACATTGTTCGCAGCCGCCAGCGCGGTGGAGTAATCGCCTGCGAAAAGCGCGTACCTGGCTTTCAGCGCCTGGGGTGTATTGGTGAGGTCGAAGCCCGGGGTCAGCAGGTTGAGTACGGTTCCGCTGGGCGGATTGGCCGTCATAAAAGCGATGGCTTCATCTAGTACGGCCACTACTTTTCTGAATCCATCCACGCGGTTGATGAATCCGACCTGCAAACCCACGCCAACCGTGTCTGGCACCTGTTGCCAGAACATGGAGAGCGAGCCCAGCGCAAGCGCTTTGAAAACGCTGGCGTGGCCAATCAAACCGGCAGCGTAATTTTTATCGCCCAACTGTTTGGCTGCATTGATCACCCTGTCGGCTTCGAAGATCACTTTCAGGTTGGTGGTCCATAAGTTGTTCAGCACATTGTTGTTGCCATCTACCAGATTTCCTCCGGTATTCAGGTTGGTTTCATCCACATTACCCGTGTTTCTGTTGATGAGTTCATAAGTACTGAATCCGTTTGCGGCCACAATGTTGTAAATGCTGCCCACGCGGGTGGTGGCGTAGGTTCTTTGCAGTCCTATGGAAACACTGGTGATACCAGCAGGCGTGGAAAGTACATCGTCTACAAGTGGCGCATTGGCGTTGTTGAAATCTTTTTTACACGAAGTGAATACAACGCCTGTGGTGAGAAAAAGTATAATGAAGAGTAGTAGTCTCATAACTTCTGTTTTAACGGATGAATTAAAACTTTGCATTGAAAGTAAGCGTATAGGTGCGCGGGATGGGCACGTTACCGAAATCAATACCCCTTGCCAGGTTACTGGAACCGCCGGCATTGGTTTCGGGATCGAAGCCTTTGTAATTGTCCCAACTGTAGAGGTTCCGTCCGCTCAGGCTAATGTTCAGGTCACTGATCAGTTTCCCAAGTCTGCCCACATTGTAGTTGAGCGCCACTTCTCTCAGTTTCACGAAACTGCCGTCATCTATCCGCCATTCTTCAATGGCGTATACACCTGCAATGTATCCTCTGGGCAACTCGCCTTTGTGTTCCCTTTGCGCAAACTCTTTTCCATTGCCTACGCCCTGCCTGGTGCGGAAATCAGCATTAAAAACATCCACGCCCTGCACCGCGTCGAGTTGTACGCGCAAACTTGCTCTCTTGTATTCAAAAGTATTCACGAGCGTTCCGGTCCAGTCGGGATTCGGATCACCAATCACTTTGCGAAGGTTGGTGCCTGTGGGTAATCCGTTGCCATCGCGGCCCACGGTATAAGATCCCGGTCCGTTCTGGGTACCTTTTTCCTGTACAGGAATACCAGCGGCGTTGGTGATTTGTTTACCCCCTTCGTCGGTGGCGAAGAAGAAACCGTAAAATACGCCTGCGCTATAACCCGGGAGCAGCGACACCGGCGCTCCTGAAATGGTGTTGTATTGGATCAGCCCCTGTCCTATCTCTTCCACCCTGTTCCTGTTGCGGTTGTAGATTACGTCTATATTCCAGTTGAAGTTTTTCCCTGCCACTGGTTTTCCACCCAACATTAACTCAACACCTTTATTGCGGAGTGAGCCTACGTTGTCGAGCAGACTGCTGTAGCCATTGCTTGGCGCGATGAAACGGGCGATAAGCAGGTCCTCCACTTTTTTATTGTACCAGTTGAATGTAAGGCTGAGCCGATTGTTGAAGAAAGCCATATCCGTTCCTACTTCAAGCTCTTTCTGCACTTCAGGTTTCACGGAAGTATTGGCGATCTGTCCGGGTGAAGTGAAAGCCGATCTTCCAATGTATTGTCCAACATTGTATACATTGAACCGGCTGAAAGCGCCTATTCCTGTAAGGTTACCGCTCTCTCCGTAAGCTGCGCGCAGTTTTAGAAAGTCCCACCACGAAGGCATCTTTTCCCAGAAATCCTCATCACTTACTGCATAGCTGCCGCTGGCTTTCAGGTAAAGCTGGTCGCGCTGGTCTTCACCGAATACGCTGCTGCCATCCAGCCTTGCAGCGAGGGTAAGGAAATAGCGGTCTTTCAACTTAAAGTTCTGTTGCAGATAAGCGCCTGAAATGGAGGTTTCACTTCTGCTGTCAATGCCCGGTTGTGTGGTGATGGCGGCGCTCACTACTTCAATACCGCCCGGCGGCATTCCTATGCCTTGCAGCACGGAGTAATCTCCTTTTTCGTATTGAAGGGAGTACCCGAGTTGTGTGGTACTCACCAGCGAGGGCGCAATATTTTTGGTAAGCGTGGCGTTGATTTCATGGTTGATCAGAAACTGCCTGTTGGCGCCCACACTTGCGTACCCGTTCAGTGCGGGATTATAAGTTGCGGCTGCTGGATTTCCCCCTCCAAAGAACCCTGTACTCACGTTGTAAGCATAAGGTGGAATAAATGTTGAGCCGCCCTGGTTAAGGTTATCGATCCCCATCATATAATCAAGCGTGAAATCTCTGAAGGGCCGCATTTTCAAGCCCAGGGAAGCGATCATCCTGCTGGTTTCCTGCTTTTGTTTGATGTCTTCTATCACACTTACAGGGTTTACCCTTCCTAACTCACCGATCGCCCTGATATTGCCGTTCGCGTCGCGCTGCCGGATGTCGTGGAAATTACCGATGATGGTCACGCTGTTCATCGGACTGAAGAACGAGTTGCCATCGGGCTTTTCGTTGGCATGACTGTTTATATAGTTTAACCCTGCGGAGAGCGTCACCCATTTGGCAAGCTCCTGGTCTACATTCACGCGCATACTCATTCTTCTGAAATCCGTTCCCTCTATAATACCCTGGTTGAAAAAATGAGAGAGGGAGACGAAATACTTTGTTTTGTCCGTACCACCGCGGATGGAGATGTTGTTGTCGTTACCGATCCCATCCCTGAAAATATAGTCCCAGTAATTGTACCTGGTTACCGGCGTGGTAGACGTGAGTGTTGTATTAAGAATGTCCTGTGTTTGTGCGGTGGGACCATCTGTTGGACCACCAAATTTCACCGGCGCATCGCTTTGTCCTACAGACTTGCGCAATTGGTTCAGGTTAACCCCTGTTGTGAAACTGATCACCGGTTTTCCGCTGCTGCCTCTTTTGGTGAATATCTGCACCACGCCCGCATTGGCACGGCTGCCGTATATGGCCGCTGCGGCTGCTCCGTTCAACACTTCCACCCTTTCAATATCAGCCGGATTAATATCGATCATCCTGTTCGGCGCCACGTTTTCCAATCCGCCGCCACCATCGTAGTTGGCCATTGCGTTGGTGACCCTTCTGGCACTGTTGCTCACGATGACGCCATCAATAATATACAGTGGTTCGCTTAACGAGTTTACTGTACTGATGCCCCGCAGCCGCACGCTCATCCCACCGCCAGGATCGCCGCTGTTTTGTGTGATCTGGGCGCCCGGGGTTTTGCCCTGCAAAGCGGCCAATACGTTGGGAGGCGCGGCTTTGGTAATGGCATCTCCTTTTACAGAAGCAATGTAGCTGCCCAGTTGCTTTCGGGTGGTTCCGGAACTGGTGCCGGTAACCACCACTTCATCCAGCCCGAGCACATCTTCCTGCAAAGTCTGGTTAACAGTAACTTCGTTATTACCTGAAAGTTGAAATGCGGTTTCTTTTGTTTTGAAACCAATACCT
>CAMLRX010000184.1 GCA_946482545.1 uncultured Flavihumibacter sp.
TATTGTTGGCGATATTGGTGACCTGTAAATTAAAGATCATTTCAGTGGAGAAAATCCTGTTGCGCGCTTCCTCCGTGGCAGTAGCTACAACGCCCCGTGTGATCCAGGGAAATTTTTGCGGTGCCGCAGCAATTACCTGCCGGGCATATTCCAAGGCAAGCGGCTGGTCTCCCATCCATAAATAGACCCTTGCGAGCAAAGCCTTCACCGCGTATTTGTTCATTTTCTGCCGGCGCTCTGTAAGTACCGCGGCCGCAGCGCCTGTAACATCTATCGGATCGTTCACGAGCAGGCTGTCCGCCTTTTTCAGATCGGCAACTACTTTATCCATCACTTCAGCAACCGTACTCCGGGCCACTGATTGCGGACGGAAAGCCGTTACATACGGTATGGCGGAAAGCGTTTTCCCGGCCACATACGACGGGGCATACAACCGTGCCAGATCGAAATGCAGAAAAGCGCGTAACGCGTAAGTTTCGCCCTGCAACAACCTGTAATTGCCATTGGAGAAACGCGTACTATCCACCTTCTGAAAGTTCTCTATCACATTGTTGACGTTCGCGATGGCAGTGTACGAATTTTGCCAGATCGCATCCGTTATGGCCTGAACATCAGGCCTGGTGTAAAGGAACGATTGCCCATCGATGTAGACCTGTGCGCCAAACTGGGTGCGCAGTGAATAAACCTGCCCCAGCACATCCACCATGCCACACGTCATTTCACGGCCGTACAAAGCCGGATCCCCCATAAGGAGGTACACACCATTGATAGCGTTGGTAAAACCAGATTCCTTTGAAAAGAAAACATCATCCCGTATCTCTGTTTGCGGACGAACATCAATCCATTTTTTGCAGGACGTCATTGCGGTGATACCGAGTAGCAACGCCGGGATAAGTCGCCTGTATTGTTTACTGAACTTAATCATAATGCAGTTTTTGTTGGTTAGAACATAGCCTGAATGGTGAAAGAAAAACGCCTTGCGAATGGATAAGCGGTGCCGCGCTCCACTGCTACCGAAGACAGTACAAACACATCATTCATGGCCCCTCCCACCCTTAAACGACGCAGTCCCAGCCTGCGGATGGTTGCCAGCCTGTCGAGGTCATAAGAGAGGTTGACGGTTGAAAGTGAAACGGTGTTCAGGTCCATCACAAAACGTGTGGAAGGGCGGGTAAACCCGAAGTCGGCCACGTTTTTGAAGAAACTGATGTCTCCCGGTGTGCGCCAGCGTTGAGTTAGAATACGCTTGTCGAGGTTCTGGTAAATGTTCGCGTTTTCAATTTTATCCACCAGTGTCTGGTTGTACACCTGGCCGCCAATGCGGTAGAGGAACGAGCTGCTGAGTTGCCAGCCTTCCAGGTTAAGGCTGAACCCGAAGTTGCCGGAATATTTAGGCAGGTTATCGCCCGCAACCACCTGATCGTTGGGGTCCCATACGGTGGTGAGCGTGCCGTCTTTTTTCAGGTACACTTCTGCCCCTGTTGCCTGGTCTATCCCCATGGATGGCACCGCCCAGATGGCGTTCATCGACTGGTCTACCACAAACCTTACTTTAGGCCGGTTTGCAGGTGTCGCTTTGCTGGCGGAATCCTGAAAACGAACGAGGCCGCCCGCGGTGGATTCTGCATCCCGTTTATCATTCCAGGCATCCAGCGAGTTGGATATCTCCTTCAGGGTATTTTTATTGTGCGCTAAGGTGGCGAATATGCTGAGCGAATTGCGCTTAGTTGTGTTCGTGAATACTTTATAATTCAGGCGCAATTCAATTCCTTCATTGCGGGTTTTACCCAGGTTTGCTTTATAGGTGGCGAACCCGGCAGAAGGCGGAAGGGAAATATCAGTAATCAGTCCGTCGGTATTTCCTACATAATAATCTGCACGCAGGTCGAGGCGTTTGAACAGGGAGAGGTCCACCCCGATATTATGGTCCTGCTTCTGCTGCCATTTCAGTTCCGGGTTAGCCAGTGAAATCAGCTTTGCGCCATTACCGCCGGCATAAGTATCTCCGAAAATATAACTGTAGGTGGCATAACTCATGTAAGAACTGAATCCCTGGGAACCGGTATAGCCTGTGGACCCACGCACACGAAACTGTTGCACGAATCCAAGGTCCTGTACCCACCTTTCTTTGTGGAGGTTCCACCCTGCACCTGCAGACCAGAAACTACCCCAGCGACTGTTTGCACCGAACTGGGAGGATTCACTGGCACGGTACGACAAATCCATCAGGAAGCGATCGTCCCAGGAATAGTTCACGGCACCAAATACCCCAAGATCACGCACAACAGAAGGTGCGCCCGATGGTCGCCTGCTGTCCTGTGAGAACTGGTAGCCCGCTGCTATATAATCGATATCTTCTGAAGGGAATCCTTCCACGATATAGGTTTGCAGGTCGCCCTTTTGTTCTGATATATCATACCCTCCATTGGCGAACAGTTGGTGCCGCCCAAAATTCCTGGTGTAATTCAAACTCAGGTTCCCATTGAGGTAAGTGGTTTCTCCATTGGACTTGGTGTACCTTCCCCTTCGGCTCCTTAACGCATCGGAGGTCCAGGTATAGAACATGGTATGATTAGCGGGCAGGAACTGATCGGCGGTAGTGATCTGTTTGTTGTAGCCTACGCGGCCTCTGGCCACCAATCCTGGCGAGAGTGTCCACTCAATATTGAAGTTGTTGGTAATATCGGTGTAACGCGAGAAATCTTTTGTTCCGATCGTGGCATTGTACAATGGATTTGTTACAGCATCAGAGAACGTAACAAAGCTCTGTGGCCCCAGAATAATGGTGCTGCCCGTGGGCGTAAGGGGGGAGCGTACGAGGTTATTGCTGATCAGTGGCTGTATAACACCATTGGCATCTGTTTTCGGGAAATAAGGGTTCATGAGGGCGAATCGTTGAAAATCGCCATAGGGGGAATTCTCCGCTTTGTTGAATCCTATGGTAAGCACATTGCTGAAAGAGAACTTTTTCACCCGGTAGAGCAGATCAACCGCGCCTGAAGTGGTTCTTCTGCCGGAGCCCTTCATTGCACCCTGCACATCGTTCATCATCAGGTCAACACCATAGCGGAGGTAACTGTCTCCGCCTTCCAGCCGTATGGAATGGCGCTGACCCACGCCCATACGTACCGGTTGCGATAACCAGTCCGTATTCACGCCGCGGTCAATCAGGTCCGCAATCTCTGCACGACGACGCTGTAACGCGTATTGCTCAGACGTATAAACGGAGGAATAAATGTTGGCTGCATCTTCCACCTGTAGTTTTTCCCGCGCGTCAGTAAGATTATAGCTGCTCAGATCCGGGGCTTCCAGGTTAATATTCGAGTTATAGGTAATCTGGAGTTTCCCGGCGGCGGGACGAATGGTTTCAATCACTACTACCCCATTTGCGGCCCTTGCGCCATAAATCGCTTTCGCTGCCGCATCTTTCAGAATGGTCGCGGATTTGATGCGGTAAGGATCCAGGTCGATCACTTTTTGAAGTGTGGTCTCAAAACCGTCCAGGATAAACAAGGGCAGATTCGGGTTTGTACCGTATTCGCCATTCAGATCGGGGAATCCTGATTGTCCGCGCAATTGAATATCGGGTAGTCTGTTCGGATCTGATCCAAACTGAAGGTTGTCGACAAGTTGAAAGGCGGGATCCAGGTTTTTGAGACTTTGAATGATGTTCTGGTTGCTCGACCGGATCAGTTCTTCCTGGCTGAACGTAGTGGTAGCGCCGGTAAAAGTAGAAGCTTTACGATTGTACATACCCGTTACTACAACATCTTTCATCGACTCCACGGAAACTGTCATCTTCAGCACGAGGCGTGTGGCGGAATCATCTACTTTAACCTGTAATGGCGTGAACCCGAGCGAAGTGATGAGCAGTACACTTCCAGGTTCAGCATCAATAGAAAATTCTCCCTGTGCATTGGTGGTGGTTCCCTTTTTGGTCCCTTTAATGATGATGGCGGCTCCAACAAGCGGTTCGCCGGTCCGGTCATCTGTTATCCTGCCAGTAACGGTGATGGCTGTGTTAACCGGTTCATCCGGCTTTTTACCAGCCATTTCAGGCGAGGAAATTACCCGGCTTAAAAAAACCGTATTGTCCTCCAGGCGGTAAGTCAGTGCCTGGTCTTTAAATACGAGTTTCAGAAAAACATGCAGCGGTGCATTTTTTACATTTACAGAAACCGGCCGGGCATGCAGGAATATGTTGGCTGGCGCGGCAAAAAAGATACCTGTCTGTTTTTCAACATCTTCCAGTACTTCTTTCAGGGATGCGTTCCTGGTAGTGAGCGTTACATTCTGGGCGCGGGGTTTGGCACAAATGGCCAGGGAGCCGCCCAACATAAATACAATAAGCAGTTTCATAAAACGACAAATTTGCGAACATCCCACTGGTTGTGTACGCTGCCGGAATATCGGGGGCCCGATTTCACATGGGGGTACAGCAAGCCGTAGGTCATAAGCTGTTTTTAACATAACTTAGAACTGGTTTTGGTTAGAAAATGAGCATTACAAGGCGAAATTGACAAACCAAACTACTTACCGGGAGTGTTGCAATCACTTCCGGTTTTTGTTATAAGGCTGTCAAAAAAGATACTGTATTTTAAAAACGAAGTTGTTCAAATTGCTGTCCTGACAGTAATGGCTAAGGCAGCACTACCAGCCGTTTCCCATCTTCCATCCTGAAATTCACCCCCCATTCTTTCAGCGCCTTCAGTACCGCAGACAGCTTTACCTTCCGACTGATTTTTCCGGTAAAATATACATCCGGCACATTGCCTTCGTACGTTACATCTATATCGTACCATCGCTCCAGTTGGCGCATTACTTCGCGCAGGCTGGCTCCTTCAAGGTTAAACGCTCCGTTTTTCCAGGCCACGGCAGCATGCACATCTACATTGCTTTTGATCTGAACAGCGCCACCAGGAGTGATGCTGGCTTGCTGATCGGGCTTCATCACTGTATTGGCTACTGAAATAATGCCATGCAGCAATGTTGCTTTGATGACAGTTTCATTGGTGTATGCATTGATGTTGAATTTTGTGCCCACCACCTTTACTTCGTTTCCGCCTGATAAGCCAACCAAAAAAGGATGCTGCTCGTCGGCCGTCACCTCAAAATATCCTTCTCCGGTCAGTTCAACTCTTCGTTCAGGTCCATTGAAAACTGTTGGATATTTCAGGGAGCTCGCTGCATTTAACCAAACCCTTGTACCGTCTGGCAACACAATGCGGAACTGTCCCCCCCGTGGTGTTGACAAAAGATTGAACACCTGTCCCACCTCGTCTTCCCTGCCTTCATAAGTTAATTCACCACCATGCTGGATTACAGCGGCACCGCCCTGTTGCAGGGTGGCATTCCCCGATGAATCAAGTTCCACGCGGGTACCATCAGCAAGTGTAAGTATCGCCTTTTCACCGCCAGGCGCGGGATCCTGCTGTACCACTGCGGAAGGTTCCCGTACACTCCTGTTAAATTGATTCCAGGTAAACAGCAGGGTGATTACCGCAGCGGCGATGGCGGCGGCGGCCATCCAGCGGACCGGTAATTTGCGAACACGCGGTTCGGGTTGCGCGATGGCCGTAATCATACTGCTCCACCTGGCAGAAACATAGCCGGGATCTTTATCCTGGAGGGAAGCAAGCTCCAGGAGCACATCTTCAAATGCTGGATCGTTTGTGCTTTGCTGCAATAAAAATTTCAGGCGTTCCGCCTCGCTGACCGATAATTTATCGGTCAGGTATTTGTCGAGTAGTTGATATACTTCCTGTTTTTCCACAGCAACAATTCAGTTTGGTTGGTACACGTTCTACCTGTAATAACGCAGAATGTGGCGCATAGGACTGTTCCCGCTAAAAATTTTTTCCCATGGCAGCAATCAGTACCAGGACAGGTAAGGATATGCCCGTTTCGCGGTGAATGAAGTTTTTGATGAACCTGAGGGAAATAACCAGTTGGTCCTTCACGGTGTGTTGCGATAACGCAAGTTTTGCAGCAATTTCTTTATGACTGAGTCCCTGAACCCGGCTCAACCGGAAAATTTCCTGCCGACGCGGTGGCAGTTTGGAAATGGCCTGTTCTATTAACCGTGCAAGTTCACGTGCGCCCAGTGCATCGGTTACCGCATCAGGCACCTCTCCCGCTGTTTCAAGTGGCTGGGGTTGCCTGGCAAGCTGACGCAGGTAACTCAACGACAAATTTGACGCCACACGGTACAGCCATCCTACCGGGTTCTCCATACCAGACACGTCTTCCCTGTTCACCCATAGCCGGAGAAATACTTCCTGTACGATTTCCTCCGCTACCAGTTCAGATTTCGTGATTTTACAAATGAAGGGAAAAAGATGGGCGTTGTAGGCATGAAAAACGAGCGCAAAGGCAGGCTCCCCTCCCGTCCTGATGTTTTCAAATAAAACTTTATCATTATGTGTAGTAGCGCGCATCCGGATAAAGGTACAGGTTCGCCGATTTAAAACCTTTTTTCAAACAGACATGTTTCAAATTCGGGACGGTACCTGCTGCATTACGAGGTACGAAGTAATCGCGTGAAACCTGTTATTTCCCCGTAAACTTCTGCTTCAGCACCGGCATGAAATACCCACCTACCACACTTCTCGCCTGAAACCCAACCATTTTTCCGGTAGTGGTTTCGTGCCAATCGCTGATGGGTACGCGTGAACCGGTTTGATGGGCATATTTTACGACCGGTGCAATGAGTTGTTGCATCTTAGAAGCGTCTTCGGTGAGGGAAGCCGTCCATATAATCCAGTCGGATTTGGTATAGGTTTTACGGCTATCGAGGGGTAGTCCGTAAGTTAGTTGTTTGGTGAGGTAAAAATCTATTTCCTTCGTGTACACATCTTCCGGGAAGAGTTGCAGGGAAAGTACTTTATCCCAGATGAGGTTGTATTTCTGGCTCCAGGTATTTTTGTTACTGAAAGTAAGCGCATAATGGTCGCCGTCATCTGCCATCTGCATCCATTTACGGCTCATTGTTTTGGCCATCTCTTTATATTTTTCCGCCACTGATTTTTCACCCAGTTGTCCGGCCAGTTGCGCGTAAGCGCCCAGGGCAGTGATGGCTTTTACAGAAAGGTTAGCGTTCCTGGCGAGGTGTCCGGCGAAATCATCGGTGCAAAGCTGGTTGGCAGGATCGAAACCTTCTTTGGAGAGGTATTCAGCCCATGTACTCAATGTTTTCCAGTGTTTGCGGGCGTATTCAGCATTCCCCTCCGCTTTTGCGATAGCGGCCGTGAGCAGGATCATGTTACCAGACTCTTCTACAGGCATGTCTTCACCGTAAGTTTGTCCGTTCGCAATGGGGTATGTTCCCAGGTCATGCGCGGCGAAAGGCTTTTTCCATTTCCCGCTTTCACTGTAATAGAATATTCCGTTCAGCATACCTTTCAGCAAATCGGGGTTGTACAGCAGGTAAAGCGGAGCCGAAGGATAAGTTACATCAACAGTATTTATAGAGCCGTTGCTGAAATTTTCTTTGGAGAGGAACAGCAGTTCACCCTCCGGGCTTTTCACCAGTTTATGCGCGGCTA
>CAMLRX010000185.1 GCA_946482545.1 uncultured Flavihumibacter sp.
GAAAATCAAATCAATCCTCTAATTTTGAACTGACCGGAAGAAGGGGCCGCTGACACCACCATCGCTCTCGACTCCGGGATTTCCCGCACCAGGCATTTGTAAATGGTGTATTTGACGGCTTCCTTCCGGTTCAGTTCCTCCAGGTTGGTCCGGGAAAGTTGCTTGCGCCTCGCTTCCTCCAGGCCATATGCTTTGGTCAGTTCCTGGGCGATCTGTTTGCCCCGCAGGGCGATGAACCTGTCGGAGATCACCCTGCCATCCCGGTCCACTTTGTTGGCGATCAGGTGCATGTGCTGGTGTTCCCTGTCGTTGTGCCGCACGATGATGTACTGTGTATTGACAAAGCCCAGCCTTTGCAGGTAGGCACCGGCGATCTCCCGCATCCGCTCCTCCGGGATGTTTTCCCCCGGTGCAAAACTCAACACGGCATGGAAACAGGCTTTTTGTTTGTCCGGTCTCAGGGTGCGCTGGGTCTCAAAATCCCTTGCCGTGAGCCGGTAATCATGTTCCCGTAATCCCTCCGAAGCGAGTACCTGCGCTTCCGGTTTGTGCATGATGTAGCGGAGGGTATGGTACACGGAATCCGCCGGAAGAATCTTCCCGATCATGGCCGTAGTTTTAAAAGTACCGCATCCAGCCGCCCCCGGTAGCGTTCAAAATATTCCGCCGTTTGCGGCAGGTTTTCCCGGTGGCAAAGCCGGGCCACCTGGTTCAGGTGCTGGGACATGCCCACCAGTTCCCGGATAAAACCCCGTTCCTCTTCCGATAAACGGGCCACGATCTTCGTTTTAAACACGGCTTCCCGGATGAAGGCGGAGACTTTTATCCCCGCCTGTTTCGCCCTGTCCTGCAAGGTCTGGTACTCTTCTCCCGTAAACCTTACCGCCGCCCTGACTTCTTTTTTTACGGCCTTTTCCGGGCGACCCGGCCGCTTTTCTTTCCTCCGCACTGCTTCCATACCGCACTGTTTGCTCTGATAAAATGGTTTGAAAAAATGCCCCCGCTGATGGTGACCAACGGGAGCTTCCCCTCATGGCCAGGCGGCAGTCCTGGCTTTTTGTTCGACCAGAACACCGCTTGCCATAAGAAAAGGTGGGAAAAGAAGCCCGGCTTCCGTGCAGGGGACCTACGGGGTTTTCTTCAGGAAAACCCGTGCGTCATCTACCCCGAACTTCCGCAGGTTGGTCTTCAGCTCCAGCCAAAGTCCCATGTTGTAGTCGGCGATCTCCATCAACTCCTCCGCCGTCAAATCATGCGGATTGTGCACGGCCATCGCAGCCCTGCCACCGGATTTTGCTTTCTGCTCCGGGGTAACGCCAGCGGGAAAACTCCCGCTCTCGATCCTGTCCACCGCAAAAAAAATGTTCGGTGGCGCACCCTCCCCGATCTCTCCGGTTGCGCCAATGGCGAAACTGTTGCCGTACAGTTTCAACTGCCTGCCACTGCTCAACGTCAGTGTTTTTCTTCTGAATTCTGCCATAGTGTTCCTGTTTTTTGGTTGGTAAAATCGGTGTAGGGTGGTTTGATCTTGCGGGTACGCCGCACGTAAGCCATCAGTTCGGAGCGGACGAAGTACACCCGGCCCCCTTGTTTGTAAAAGGGTAGTCCGTGCTTCATACGTTCGTGCAGGGTGACCAGCGAGATGTGGAGCAGCCCCGCCGCCTGCTTCCGGTTGAGCAGGATTTCCTCTCCGGGTGGTGCCGGACCTGTTGTTACCCCCGCCGTTTTTTCCAGGCATTCCATCACCACTTCCCGCACCCACCGCCGGAACTCCTGTTCTTCAGGAATAAAGAGCGTTTGCATACAGATTCGTTTTATCCGTGCAAGTTGGGGTAAACGGAAGCGCAAGTCAATGCACGATGGATCGGGGATTCTTACGCCTTCTAACTGAATAGATTAAACGAAGTACGGGAAGGGTGCGGTTGGCAAATCCCGGCGCATTACTCATAAAAAAACTCCCGGAGCGCCTCGGTGAGTTTGCGGAATTTGGGATGGTTCGGCCTGATTTGTCCGTTCAATTGCCCGATGGTTTTCTGGATGGTGGGGATTTTTTTGTCCCGGAAATGCTCGACATGGAGGTGGAGGATGGTGGCGATATCAATATCAGATATGCGCTTGAACAGTTGTTCCGACTTCGCGACATGGGCGGGAGCAGTCACTTCCTTGAGCAGGATCAGGCACTGGATGAGCTTGTCCTCATGGCTGCGGTTGTTGAGTTCGATGCTGCCGGTGGGCAGGCGACCGGCGGCGAGGTGGAGCTTTTCCTCCGCCTGTCGGAAGAGGGCTTCCATGCGCTCGTGCAGGGTGTGGGACGGTGTAGCGACGATGGGCTGCGCCTGGTTATCCCCCTCGACTTCGGTGACCCAATGCAGGGCGGTGAGCAGTTTATCCCGGTAGGCTTTCGGGAGTTTTTGCCGGAGCCGGTCGGTGAGCTCATAGCGGAGGAAACGGGTAAAATCAGTTTTATCCGGGTAGCGCTCGTAGTGAAACCCGATGAAGCGGTAGATATCGGAGCCGCTGAGCGCAGCGATGCGGTTGAAACATTCGTTGTAATACCTGCGGGCGAAAGGCTCCTGGTGGAAATACAAATGCCAGTCGTTTTGGCTTTTGCCGATGCGGTACTGGAAATATGGGGTGAAGTTTCCGGGGGTGCGGTCGCCAGTACCCGTTTGGAAAATGCTTTCAATAAACTCCCTGATCCGGGTCAGTCCGGGCTGATTGGCTTTGCGGTTCATGCGTGAAAATTTTGCCGTTAAGGATGGCGGGAATGTCGGGAAAAGGGGCGGAAAGGGATATGCGAAAACCTATAAAGAATATGCGAAAAGCAAATTTTATCTTGTGGGCACTCTCGTGCTACGCCGGGATCATACGGCATAGACAGGAACAAGGATGAAAAGCCTTTCTTTGATGTTTTTAGGAATTTGGGGGAGTGAGGAAGAGCATGCGGAGTTTTTTAACGGAGCGGGTTAGATTAAATATGGACTGATATGGAGATTAATACAAAAATGCTTAAGAGGGTTATTTCATGGTATTTCCTTTTGGGTGGTGTAGGCTTTCTTGGCTATTCCTTTATTGAATTTGGTTTCGCGGGATACCTGGAATATCTGGTGCCTGCAATTATCACCCTCAGTGTGTTGATGCTTTTTATAATAAGTGGCATCACATGTCTGAAGAATCCCGCAGAAAAGATTAGTGGACTATTGCTGAAGATATGCCTGATGATTCACTCTTTTCAATTCATTTTGATCGGGTTTCTGTTCAAGAACTATTATGGTCCTTACTTAGGCGTTGGTTTTACGGACGAGCCCTATTTCAGAATCAAGCTGGAGTTCCAGCTTTTTGCGTTTCGATTCTCCAATGGATATAATCCCGATAGTGATGAAATCTCCGTAGTTGTTAATCTGATTCCAATTGCCGTTTTAATGCTATTGACTTATCTTGAAAAGAAGGAACAGGAAAGTATAAAGTTTGATTTTGATAAATTAAGTGAGCATTCCAGTAATGACCGCAGCGGCACTTAACAGTTCTTCTCATGATTAACAGAAGTCAAGTAGGATTTACAAACCTTCAATGAACCAATGGAACTAAAAATTGCCTTAGAATGGGATGAAACGATAGGCGTATTGGCAAGTGACATGTATCCGATACGGGAGGGGCTTGAACTTTTATTGCAATCGAAGCCGTACGGTGAAGGTGTATCCGTTATCTGGATTGTTTTGATCGCGCGAGAAAGAGAACTAAAATTGCGAAAACGTTTTGTTAAGAAGGTACGCCGTCTCGAGTTTGATGTAATTCTTGACTTTCAGGGTATTTATAATTTAGGTAGCAAAGAGGCAAAAATCCTTGCCATAAAGCAGGGGCTTGCTCGGGGGATAGAAAGTGTAGTATCAAGGTATAAGAAATTGGACTTTAAAGGCAATGATCTGATTAAGGATACCAATGCCTTCTTACTTGCCTTGGAAGGGTAAATACGGGAAAGAGCATGCGAGTGCAGATTTTTTCTAAATTTAACTACTTAACCTTAATCCGGCTTCCAGTGCGAATATGCTTACTTATTTTATTCATATTTTGTCTTAATGCGAGAGCAGATGGCCAAAACCTGTTGGCGAACCCAGGTTTTGAGGACATCAATATTTGCACGGAGTTTAACGCACCATGCTCAAGAGCGGGCTGGTTTATGGTTTTAAAAGGTTTCCGTGGGCAACTGCCTGTTAAATCCGGCGAACGTGCATTGCCTTTTACCTTTGAAAACTATTATGCCCCCTACAAAAGGGCATTCCCATACTCTAAGATTTTATGCCCGTTATTGCCGGGCGAAGATTATAAATTGCAGGTCTGGTTGTATACCGGCAAAAAAGCGTTTTCACACCTGGATGTGTTGTTCACCCTTAGCGACCCCTCAAGGTTGAACGTCCGGTTTGGTAAATTTGAATATACTTTACGGTTTAGTTTGGGTGATATCGTGGAACGGAGGAAGGACGGATGGATTTTGCTGAGTAAAAATTATATCCCTAAGGAGAAGTATAGGTATATAGTGATTGGAAACTTATCCAACGATGCGGAAGCGCCAAGAAACAGGAAGGAGAAAAATTTGAATAGCGGTGAATTGGACTTTTGGATTGACGATATCAGCCTTACTGCAACAGACTGCACCTGGTCGCCATGCCTGGAATACAAACAAACCCTCACCCAGCTATATGATGAAAAGAGACGGCACACTAGCTTTGCGTCTCTTGATGAAGAAAGAAATAAGACTTCCACCCCTCTTTGGTCTGAAAAAAAAAGCTTAGGGCCGGTTGATCCTGTAAAGCAAGATACCCTTATCATACCAGGCGTGGTTTTCGGCGTGAACGATAGTAAAATTGATGCTGCCGGAAAAGCTGTACTGGCTGAATTTGCGGAAAGAATCAGGAATATGGATGTGAAAAGCCTGAGTATTAGCGGGCATACTGATGATAGCGGAACCGACACCTTAAACCAGACGCTTTCGCTGAAGCGGGCCGAATCAGTAGCCGCTTATCTTGTTTCTGTGCTACCCCGGTTAAAGGAGCATGTTGTGACCATCGGGTATGGCAGTAAATTACCGGTTGCATTGAATGACACTCCGGAAAACAGAGCAAAAAACAGAAGGGTTGAAATAGTGGTCAGTTATGTGGAGTTGGGAGGGCTTCGGAGGAATGAATAAAAAGAAGGTAATCAGGAACGCAAGCAAAGGCATCACGGTATGGACGGGGATCGTCGTGGGGGTAAATATCATTTATGTACCCTATCTGATTTTTACGACTTCCGGAGGCGAGCAGCGGCCGCTGAATTTTATCGTATGGTCAATGATATGGTGCGTTGCCGGGGCAGTGGTTATTGCGGGGGGATGTTTTCTTTGGGAACTGGTCAAAAGAAAATAAGGGAGATAAGTCTGAATGGTGGGCGTGAGCAGTGGAGCGGCTCCCTACTGTTAACAACATAGGATAAATTCAATCAATGAAAAGAAATTTGAAAATTCCTGGCCTTTTCCTCTTCCTTATCGTGCTCAGTTCCTGTTGTTATGCCCAACCCGTTCGTGTGGTTTCCACGAAGAAAGACACGGCTGAAAAGAAGCAAGAGGCGTTCCACTTGTTGCAGGACGTATGGCGGTTCAGGGAGAAAATGAAAATAAAGGAACTGGAGCTGAGAACGGTGAGCGCTCTCAATACCATTGACAGCCTTCAATATGGAAAGGATTCTCTGATCGTTAATTTTTACAACCCTGAAAGGATGTTATTGAAGAAGATAGTTCAGAAGTTTTATGTGCCGAAAAGAATACACGACGACTCCACGGTATATTTCTACAACGAAAGAGGGCTTTTGGAGTACAGTGAGATGTGGGAAATCTACCCAAAGCCTACGGTCGCAGGTCAGCGAGAATTTCCATATGAACGAATAAAATCAACATGCAGAAGATACGAGTATGACGCTCAAGGAAGAGTAGTGCGCTACCTCGGAAGTTTTCCCACGCCAAGAATGATGGAATTTGTCTATACATACGATTCATCCGGAAAGCGCTCCACTACGGCGAGAAATATTCACCCGATAGAGTATTGGGAAGAAAGAAAACATTAGGCCCGGTTATCCGATCGGTGATGGATGGCGGGAATGTCGGGAAAAGGGGCGGAAAGGGGTGCGCGGAAACCTATAAAGAATATGCGGAAAGCAAATTTTACTTGGTGGCCTTATTTATAGGTGCTTCATTTTAAGCCGCATTTTTCAAAATCTGGAGGAAGAACGTTACAATTTCGCTTCGTCTCATTGAAAAGCCTAAAAACGCATTTGAATTATAGATATTCAACATTTTTGAGGCGTTTATAGTAAATGACGCTGGAACAACTCTCTATTATTTAGCGACGCAAGAGGAGTGCACTTAGAAAACTCGTCAATCTATCCATCAGACTTACCCGGTAAATCTTTTATATGAGGAACATTCTATTTTCATTACTTTCCGTAATGTTTTTTTCCAGTCTTGCTTTTGCCCAAAGTGCATACGTTATCAATGGCAAGGTTGGCTTCGATGGTAAGGGGATGGCCTATTTGCGGGATACGGATTTGAATGTGCGGGACTCTTCGGTAGTCATGAACAAATCTTTTACATTCAGAGGCAAATTGCAACATCCTGAACTTTTTTCCATTGATTTTGATTTCTCACCTTACGTTGGCGCAATCTTTTTAGAAAACAGCAGCTATTTAGTTGATGTAAAATTTGATCCATTTCAGCTTACTTCAAACGGCGGATTGTTAGACTCTTTGTACAACGAGTTTAACGAAAATCGAAAAATTTCTTTTACCACGCTGTATGAGCTTGATAGGATTATGAAAACTCATAGCTTGTCATCCAGTGACGAGGTATCAGCGCTCAAAATACAGTTAAAAAATCTCGCCCATTTTATTGACTCTTCACAGTTTATGCTCGATACCATGTTTCTTAACCAGGTGAAAGGAACTCACCTAGCCCCATACTTGGTAACTACAGTCTACTCGACCAGGAAACATTTGTCTTTCCTAAAGGACTACTATGGCCGATTAGGCGATTCGTTTAAAAACGCTCCAGCAGGAAAATACTTGCTTAGAAAGATTGATCGGTTGATTGAAACCGTT
>CAMLRX010000186.1 GCA_946482545.1 uncultured Flavihumibacter sp.
GAAGTGAAATATCCCGTTGCCATTAACGAATGTTACGCCGCCGCCAAATGGGTAGCCGAACATGGCGCCGAAATAAACGTGGTTGGCTCCAGGCTTGCCGTGGTGGGCAACAGCGCAGGAGGTAACCTCGCCACCGCTGTAGCTTTGATGGCGTTGCATAAAAAAGGACCGGCGCTTAAAATGCAGGTACTTTTCTGGCCCGTAACAGACGCGTCTTTTGAAACGGAATCCTACAACAAATTCGCTACCGACAGGTTCCTTACGAAAAATATGATGACCTGGTTCTGGGACCAATACATTGCCGACAGCGCCCAACGTTCGGAAATATATGCTTCGCCGCTCCGTGCCAGTCTGGATGAACTGAAAGGAATGCCCCCCACCCTGGTGCAAACCGCCGAGAATGATGTATTACGCGATGAAGGCGAAGCCTATGCCCGGAAACTGAACCAGGCAGGCGTACCCGTAGCTCTGGTGCGCTACCAGGGTATGATCCACGATTACGGCCTGCTGAACCCGCTGGCTAAAATTCCTGCCGTGCAATCCGCTATGCTGTACGCGGGTTCAGCACTGAAGCAGGCGTTGAAATAACAAAATACCGCCCGATGAAAATAACTTTCACCCCTATCGATACGGCGTGTTTTTTACTGGATATAAACGGGTACAGGATCATGACCGACCCGACTCTGGACCATGCAGGACAACTGTACTACCACGGGTCGGGCGGTTTTTCCCGCAAAACAAGTGAGCCGGCACTGAACATCGACATGGAAAACATCGACCTCATCCTGCTGAGCCACCACCAGCACAAAGACAACTTCGACCATAAAGGACAGGAACTCGCACGCAAAGCGCCACTCATCCTCTCCACCCGGGCCGCGGCCCGGGCACTGGAGCATACCACCGGACTTGTTCCCTGGGAAACCTACCACATTCATACTCCTAAAGTACCGGGCCTAAAAATTACCGCCACCCCCGCAAGGCACCACCCCAGGTGGGTACCGGAATTCCTGGCGGGAAAAGTGATCGGTTTTATCGTGGAATTCGATGGGCAACAAAATGGCGTACTCTATATTTCAGGCGATACGGTTTACTTTAAAGGGATAGAAGAAACGGGCCGCCGGTACAAAATCGGAACGGCAATCATACACCTGGGCTCCGTTCAATTCCGCTACCTAACCGGGTTCGGACAATACACCATGAACGGGAAGGATCTGCTGAAAGTCGCGAAAGTGCTGGATCCGCAAAAGATCATTCCCGTACATTATAAGGGATGGACACACTTCAAAGAAACCGAAGATAAACTGAAAGCCGCCATAGCCAACGACCCTATCGTTAAACGAAAAACGGTTTTCGTTCCCCCGGGCACAACAGTGGACATCTAAGTTCATTTCCGCTCCACGGAAAAATAATGCTCCTTTTTTATCCCGTGTTTTTTAATCCTTGAATTGAGCGTGGATACATTGATCTGAAGGATTTCCGCCGCACCGCCTTCTCCGGATATTTTTCCGTTGCATTTCCGGAGTACGGAAATGATGTGATCGCGTTCGTTTTCGTCGATGGTTTTCGGCCTGACAACTTCCGGCATTTGCGTTGGTTTTTCAGGCGCCTTTGGTACCGGGAGGTCAAAGTCGGTAATGAAGGGTTCATTCGTCATCAATACGGCCCTTTCCACCTGGTTTTCCAGTTCCCGTATATTACCGGGCCATTCGTACCGGAGCAGTTTTTCCATGGCCGGAGGGGCAATGTTGCTGATGTTCTTTCCGCATTCCTTTGCGAACCGGCGCATAAAATAATCGGCCAGTACGGGAATATCTTCTTTCCGTTCCCGCAGGGGCGGCAGGGTGAGCGGGAAAACATTCAGGCGGTAATAGAGGTCCATGCGGAAGCGTCCTTCCGCGATTTCTTTCTGCAGGTCGCGGTTGGTGGCCGCAATCACGCGTACATCCATTTTCAGCGTTTTGCTTCCGCCCACGCGTTCAATTTCTTTCTCCTGCAATACCCGCAGTAATTTCACCTGGGTTTCGGGGGGCATTTCACCGATTTCATCGAGGAAGATGGTACCGCCGTTGGCCTGCTCGAATTTGCCGATTCTTTTTTCGAATGCGCCTGTAAACGCGCCCCTTTCGTGGCCGAACAATTCTGATTCGATCAAAGTGGCGGGCAGCGCCGCGCAATTCACTTTCACGAAGGGTTTTCCCTTTTTTGAAGACAATGCATGGATGGCCGCAGCAATGCGTTCCTTGCCCGTACCACTTTCTCCGAGGATCAGCACAGACGTATCGGAAGGCGCCACCACCAACACGGTGCCCAGTAATTTTTTAAGGGTGCCGCTGTTGCCGATAATATTTTGGAAGGCCGCAATATCCGTAGTATCTGGGCCGGAGCTCAATGTTTGGGCACCGGGTGCGGCTGCGAAGTTTTGTTCGTGTCGGTACCATGCGATGTCCAGCATCACGAGAATATCTTTTTCGCGGAAAGGCTTTACGAGGAAGCCATAGGGCCGCGTCACCTTCGCCTCGTCCAGTGTTTTCTGGTTGGAGTTGGCGGAAAGAAAAACGAAGCCGATGTTTTTTTCGTTCAGTTTTCTTGCCAGGTCTATACCGGTTAAGTTTCCCCGCAGGAAAATATCCAGCAACACCATATCCGGCCTGTTGTTTTCCACCATTTCCAATGCTTCAGGAACGGAACGTGCGATGCCGCAAACCAGGTAGTCCGCGCGTTCCAATATCATCTGGAGGTTATTGGCTTCTATGAACTGATCTTCAACTATCAGTATTTTTTTCTTCATATAATTATTCCTGCTCAAATTTAAGTGTTGGCAATGTTGTGCGTTTCTCCTAAAGGCGTTTTGCAGAACACCATGCTCACGCGGGTTCCGGCACGACTTTCCATAGAAAATTCCGCCTGGATATCCTCACTCAATCCTTTCATCAGTTTTATACCGAGCGAATCTTCATTACCGTTGCCCCATCCTTCCGGCAGCCCAACACCGTCGTCTACCACCTGCACCAGGATACGTTCTCCGGCTTCCTGCCGCATCACAATGTTCACTTTGCCGGAGCGGTTATCCGGGAAAGCGTATTTAATCGCATTCGTGATGGCTTCGTTCATGACCAGCGCCACCGGCACGGCCTGGGAGATGTCCAGTTTAATCGCGTCAATCGAAGTATGAAAAATTATTCTTTCTCCGGTATCGAAACTCTCCGATAAATAACGCAGCAATTCGGGTACGAATGCCGACATATCAATTACCGCAGAAGTCTCCATCTGGTAAAGCTTCTGATGGGTCAACGACATAGCATGCACCCGGTGCTGGCTGTTCCGTACTGCCAGCAGGGCCTCGTCTTTCAGGTAAGCTGATTGTGATTCCAGCAAACTGGTAATGGTCTGCAAATTATTTTTTACCCTGTGGTGCACTTCTTTCAGCAGCCATTCCTTTTCGTTGAGCAATCGCTCCAGCGATTGGTTCTTATCGTTCAAATCCCGGCTGTTCTGTTTTTTGATGCGGTATTGGTTGTAGAGCAGCGCCAGTACGAAAAGCAACAACACCATACCCGCCAGGGAAAAACGGCGAAGGTCACGGGCGTTCTGCAATTCCATGCGCCTGCGTTTGTTTTCCAGGTCCAGTTCCTTGATCAGCGCATTCGATTTACTCAGTTCGTATTCTGCCTTTAAGGATTCCATGTTGCGGGAAACCGTTTTGTAGAGAAAGCTGTCTGCCAAGGCGTGTTCCCTTTCTTTCGCCAGCAGTGCCGCTTCAAAGTTCCCCTGCTCTTTGTACTGATCGGCCAGCACTTTCAGAAACCGCATTTCCTGGCGGGGAAGTTTTTTGGCTTTTGCCAGTTCAACGGCTTGCTTCACATAAAACACCGCTTCCTGCGGATGGTTCTTTCCGTATGTTTTTGAAAGCCCCAACAGCGATTGCAGTTCGCGGAGGTAATTGCCGATTTCCCTGGACCGTTGCAGGGCCTGTTTTTGCAGCGCAATGGCTTTGTTCCTGTCGCCTTCTGAAGCGTACACCAAAGCCAGGTTATTGATCATCGTAATATTCAATCCGTAATACTCGGGGCGATCGCTGAGTCTGATTCCTTTCTGAAGGTATTGTTTCGCTTTTTCATATTCTTCCATTTCCCTGTACACCACGCCAAGGTGGTTGAAGATGTTCAGTGAAATATTGGAGAATGGGAGCTGTTCGTTGAGTTCGGCTGCTTTTTTAAGGTATTCCAGCGCTTTGGTAAAATCCTTATTGTCCTGGTGGGCCCATGATATGCTGTAATTGGCTTCCATCATTCCGAAACGGTTCCCGTTTTTTTCCGACAGGTTCAGGGCGGAGAAGAACCATTTCATGGCGTCATCGTATTTCCCGTTCCTGAGGTCCACCACACCAAGGCGTATCATGGCAGCGGCCGTTCCTTTCTGATCGCCTTTCCGTTTAAACAACTCAAAAGCCGTGGTATATTTTTGTTGTGCGCTGTCGAATGCGCCGTTGTTGTCGTCCATCATGCCCAGTTGCATCAGCATTTTCGCTATGCCGGTACTGTCTTTTGTGCTGAGCGCAAGGTCCATTCCCCTTCCGGCGAAAAAGAGCGCTGAATCTGTTTTATAATATCGGTAATATTTTACGGCCCTTTCATATTCCTCCACCGAAGATTTGCGGTTCACCACATTGCGGGCGCCTTCCTGTGCCATGAGGCCGGAAGCAGCCAGCAGGAGCAATATAAAAAAGAGGGGTTTACTCATAAGCATAAAATAGTGTTTCCGGCGCAGTACAGCATGCAAAGATACGTTTGTGTCCGCGCAACTTTTATGGACAAACCGTACCGATCGTTTCCCATGTGTTGTCATTCCTCAATTGAATAAACGATTCTTTCTGATGCCCAGCTTTTTGATCCGCGCGTTTAAGGTAGACACCGGGAGGTTTAAAATTGCCGCCGCGCCCCCTTCCCCATACACTTTCCCTTTGCATTTTTGCAGCACAGCCATAATATGGTCCCTTTCATTTTCTTCCAGGGTCTTCAAACGTAGGTCTTCGGGTTCCGTTGTTGTTTTGACTGCACCGGCCGGCAGTTGCAGTTCCCGGATCACGGGCCCCGTTGTGAGCAATACCGAACGCTCCACGAGGTGCTCGAGTTCCCGCACATTGCCCGGCCAGTTGTAACGGATAAGCTGGTTCATGACACCGGCAGAAACCTGCCTGATGGTTTTCCCCGCGTTGCGGGAATATTTTTCCAGGAACCCCGGCACCAGCAACGGGATATCTTCTTTTCTTTCTCTTAACGGCGGCAGTAATACAGGGAACACGTTCAAGCGGTAAAAAAGATCCTGTCTGAATTTTCCGGCCTCCACTTCTTTTTCAAGGTTGCGGTTGGTGGCGGCGATGATGCGCACGTTCAATTTAATGGGCCCCTTCCCACCGATGCGTTCAATTTCCTTCTCCTGGATGGCGCGGAGCAGTTTCACCTGTAACTCCAGCGGCATTTCGCCGATCTCATCCAGGAACAGCGTGCCGTTATTGGCCAGTTCGAATTTACCGATCTTTCTTTCGAAGGCGCCGGTGAAACTTCCTTTCTCATGTCCGAACAATTCGCTTTCCACCAGGTTAGCGGGCAGGGCCGCGCAATTTACTTTCACCAGCAATTTGTTTTTCCGGGGAGAAGCGTTGTGAATGGCACGCGCCACCAGTTCTTTGCCCGTACCTGTTTCGCCCAGCACCAGCACGGTACTGTTGGTGGGCGCCACTTTGGCGATCTGGCTAAAAACTTCCTGCATGACCGCACTCTTCCCGACCATTTCACTGAAGGAATAACCGCTCCTCACTTCTTCCAGCAGGTATTGATTCTCCTCTTCTAACCGCATTTTATACTGACTGATCTCCCTGAGTTGGTTGGCCAATTTTTCATTGGCCAGCATGTTCGCCATCACCGTGCCCAATTGGTGGGCAATGCCCTGCACAAGGCCCAGTTGGTGGGATGTAAAAGAGAATTTCTTTTTTGAAAAAAGAAACATCGCGCCAATAGGCTTATCGCCCTCGCGCAATGAAACCCCCACCATATCTGATATCCCGTTTTGATGGAGGAAACTGATGTAGGATGGCGCCCGCGGCCCTGAAGCCAGCTCATGCAAATCGAACAGCACGGGTATCTCGGAATGAAGCGCCCACTCAAAAACTCCGTCCGGAAAAGCATGGTGCGCCACTGCCATTTCTTCGTAATCCGGATCATGTACGCGTTCCGCACTATCGTTCAATACAAACGCGCTGAATGTTTTACCATTGTCATCTACCCGGGCAATGCTGACATCATTGTAAAAGGCAAGTTGTTCCAGCAGGCGCTTTAACAGGGGCAACAAATCTTTTTTATGCCGCACCGCATTCAATTCCCTGGTTACTTTCAGCAAAATTTCTTTTTCCACGATGGCGCGCAGCAAAGCATCATGCTCTGCAGACTGCATCCTTGTATCATCTTGCTTTTTTGCCATAAAATGAAGATTGCTTCCGCGTGGCTAAATAACAACATTTATTTCACCAATTAGCCATATATCGCTAAATATATTCTAACCAAAATCACACAAATCAATAATAATCAACACTTTAATACGTGGCATTAGTTTTGGCTTACAAGGTGGTCCTTTTTAAATACCATTCCACCCAACCATCAAGAAAAATCTTACGTTATGTCGCACACTACAACCTTTTCCATGCCGCAACATTTTCCGGCGGCCAGTACATCACGGCGGGAACAATTCTCTATCCAGCAACTGGAGCAACTGCTGCAGGATTTTCCTCCACAGGAAATTATGGAAGAACGTATGGTTCATTATGAGGTCACGTGGGTGCATACGGGCACAGGTTCCATAGGCATTGATTCCAACCAATATACGATTACCGAAAACACGCTGTACTGCGCCGTTCCCGGCCAGGTACGCAGGTTGCTCATCAACGAAGGTACCCGTGGCTACCGGCTATCGTTCTCCCGGGATTTTCTTTTCCTGAGCGCGGCGGGTACGGGACCAGTGT
>CAMLRX010000187.1 GCA_946482545.1 uncultured Flavihumibacter sp.
CACCCCAGAAAGTTACGCGGGAAATTTTATCCTTGTGCTTTAAAAACAGTTCGAACAGTTGTTGGTAATCTTTGGCCAGTTGTTGCTGCACACTATCGGGCAGGCCATCTTTATAAGGATTCAACCCGGGATTGTCCTGCATGCGCTGGTTCACATCCGCGCCCTGGAAATTACGGGGCAGTACTTCGATATCGAGTTCCGTGAACGCTACTTTGATGCCTAGCGCGGCATATTGTTCAATACTTTCTTCGATGTGCTGAAAGGGCACCCTGCCTACGTGCCAATGCCCCTGGATACCCACACCGTCTATCTTCACACCGGCTTCCTGCACTTTTTTGATGAGGGCGATACATCCCGCTCTTTTGGCAGGCTGCTCGTTGTTGTAATCGTTGTAGTACAGTTGTGCCTGCGGATCCGCGGCGGCGGCAAGCCTGAAGGCTTCGGTTACGAAATCGGGACCAAGTTTCTGGAGGAAGGGCGATCTTCTCATGGTGCCATCTTCGTTCAATGCTTCGTTCACCACATCCCAGGACTGCACTTTTCCCTTGTACCTTCCGGCCACTGTTTTGATGTGTTCGTTAAAGAAGGTACGGAATGAATCCACCGACTGTATCCTTCTCGCGAAAGCGGGCATCTGGCTGTGCCAGATCAGCGTATGCGCATTGATGCTGATGTTGTTCTTTTTTCCATATTCCACCAACTTGTCGGGCATATCAAAATCGTACCTGCCCCATTCCGGGTGAATGTGTTCCGCCTTCATGATATTTTCCGGCGTAGCGGCGTTGAACTGTTTTGGGATCAGCACGGCGGCTTTCTGATCACGCTCCTGTATATGCGCCACGTTGAGGGCGGTACCGATCAGGAAATCGTTTTTAAACGCGTCCTTCAGCGACGGCGTCTGCTGTGCAGGCACCTGCTTTGAGGGAGCCACGCAACCCGTCACCAGCAGCAGGGCTGCCGCAAGTGTTTTGGGAGAGCAAAATAATTTGTAGCGCATCTGATTATTTGTTTTGAGGGTTATACAATGTTTCCGGCGGCCCCAGGTATGTTTTGGCGACGTTGCCGAAATCGAGCACCAGTCTCTGCAGTACCACGCCCGCATCCACCATGGAGATGCGTACTTTGTGTTTGCCCCGTGCAGTGATGGTATGGTTACTTGTTTTGACGATAATGTTGTCGCCCGCCCAGCGGTTCCAGATGCCTGAACCCGTGGCGCGGTCCTCTTTGTTCAGGCTGAGCACCTGCGGCGCTTCCCCGTCAACGGAGACGGCATATTGCAAACCATCGGGTGTATTGTAAAAATTTAGGGAGGGCGAAAAATAAGCGTTCACCGCAAAATTCCCCTTGCTGTAGGTATAAAATTCATATTCCACATAAGGCGCGTTACCGGCATCCTCCCATCTTCCGGCGGTAACCGGAAAAATGGTGATGGCCGAACCCGTTCTTCCGTGATCGGGCAATACTTCCCAACGGGTATTTTTCACGGTATGCGACGCAGTAAAATGATCCGCATTGATAGACACCCCCTTCCCCTCTTCTTCATAAAAAACATGACCCTTTGTTCCATCAGGCACTCTCACCGCCTGGATATCTTTTACCCCGAAATCCTGCTTCTTAACAGCCTCATCTTTTACCACCAGTTTCAGTTCCGGAATTTGTTGCCGGCGGGGCTCCTGCCAGGACCTATAGCCAATATGCGTCTGGCTCATCATCTTGTTCCACTTGCCATTGTTGAGCTGGTGGTATTCCAAAGTAATGAGCGAATCTTTGAGGTACAGTTTCGTTGCTTTTTCCGCGAACCCGTTGGCTTCGATCCATTTATTAGAAGCAGCTTCCCTGTTGCGGGCCACATTCAGGTACATTTCGTTGAGGTTGGCGCTGGCCTTAATGGGATGCAACACCAATTGAAAATAGGCGTCGTAACAGTTTGCCGGTAATTTTTTACCGATTGTTTCCGCCTGTTGCAGGAGCCTGTTGTAAGTATTTACCACGGAATCCCATTCACCGGTTGCCAGGCTGTACGTGCTTGCGTCCAGCATTTCTGGCTTTCTGCGGGCATTAAATTTTGAGTAGGAAGAAAGCAGTCCACCGATAGCTTCCGCGTGCGCTTTTCCAAACTGGTGTCCCGCCCAGTTCCGGGCATAGTGTTGAAGATCATGCTGCGAGATGCTTTCCGGGTTCCAGGCATAATCCAGGAAGAAGGAAATCGGGTATTCCATGGGTTTAATATCGCCCACGTTCACGATCCAGATATCCCTTACTTGGTGCTCCCACGCGAGGTGCATCTGCTCCCATACGCGGGGGATCGCGTTCGTGTTGATCCATTTGTAATTCCTGGGACCACCCACATAATCGAAATGGTAATAGATGCCGTATCCGCCTTTCCTGGGCTTTTCACCGGGTCTGGGCAGTTTCCTGATGTTACCCCAGTTGTCGTCGCAAAGCAACAAAGTAACGTCATCGGGTACCCGCATTCCCTTATCGTAGTAGTCCTGTACTTCTTTGTACAGCGCCCAGAGCTGCGGTGTTTCCGATGCGGGTTTGCCGGTTACTTCAGTAATGATCTTTCTTTGATCGGCGACGATTTTTTCGAGCAGGTCGGTAGCGGTTTCCCTGGACATGGGCTCATCGCCATCCCCTCTCATGCCTACGGTAACGATCTTTTCATTGGTGGAACGCGCGAGCCCGGTTTTCCAGAATTCCTGCAGGCGCACGGCATTGCTGTCGTAATTCCATTTCCCCGTGCCATACCTGCGCCATTCATCGTGTGCACGCATCAGCGGTTCGTGGTGTGAAGTTCCGATCACGATACCATATTGATCCGCCACTTTGATGTTCAGCGAATCATCGTCATAAAAAGCATTGCCCCACATGGCGGGCCAGATGTAATTCCCTTTCAGCCGGAGGATGAGCTCAAACACCTTTTCATAGAAGAGGTGGTTGAAGCCCCCGAATTTTTCTTTGGACCAACCTGAAAGCGCAGGGGCCTCATCGTTGATGAAGATGCCCCTGTATTTCACTTTAGGCTCATCGCTTGCATGCTGATGTTTCTTTATGAAGATCGAAGTCTTTTTTTGTGCGGGTACGTCTGCCCACCAATACCAGGGCGACACCCCGATCTGCCGGGAAAGCTCAAACACGCCGAAAGCCGTGCCGCGGCGGTCACTTCCTACAATGAACAACTGGTTGTCGGAGGATTTCAGTATATAGTTTTCCCACTTTCCTTTCAGTGTGGTCATCCCCTTTAATTCCTTGCGTTGCAATTCCTTTACAACTGCGGACCTGTCTGCCGACCCGATGACTATCGCCGGAGCATTTGTTTTTTGAAGGGCATGAACGATGTTTGGCTTTTGCCCGGTTACCATTTCAATATCCTGCTGCAATAATTCAGCGGACCGTTTTACCAACTCGTGATCGTTAGCATCCACTATTATTACCGCATTCGCCAGGGGGAACGCACCCGATCCGTTTTCAGCAACGAGTTGCCGTTGTCCGAAACTTTGAGAAGAAAAAAGCCATAAACCAAAAAAGATCAATAGTTTGTTCATCTGCAAGCAATGCAAGGTTATTTTAATGGATCGAAAACTTAAATACAAAATTTGCAATCGGTTGCTAAAGTTCGTAAAAAAAGGCTTCTTACAAAATCAATCGGCTAAAATATTCTGTAAAAAGCCGGGCTAATTTTAATAATTACAGTCAATAGATTAATTTTCAATTACTTAAAAAAAGAACATTCCTATATCTCTTCTTACATCCATTTCCACCAACACTTCAATAACAGGTATTAAAATTCACTTTATTTTGTTGTAAAAATGAAACCGCTTACATTTTAAAACCCAATTGAGTTTCCACCATCTACGGGCAACACCACACCCGTAATGTATTGTGCGGCATCTGAGGCAAGGAAATACACGGCTTCCGCAACATCTTCCGGCTTACCGAGGAAACCCATTGGGGTACGGCCCATTACTTTTGCCTTTCGTTCAGGGTCATTATTGAGCGCTTTGGCACTCATTTCGGTGGCAATAAAACCCGGTGCCACGCAATTCACCCTGATCCCTTTGGGTGAAAGCTCGGTGGCCATGGCCCGCGTCATACCCTCAATGGCGCTTTTCGAAGCCGTGTACGCGATCACTTTCGGAATCCCATATTGGGAGGCCATGGAACTGATGTTCACGATACTCCCCTTCCCTTCCCGCAACATACTTTTCACGATCTCCCGGGAGAAAGCGAATACGCTTTGCACGTTCACCTGCTGGATGCGGGCGAAATCCTCATCGGTCACCTCTTCAAAATTCTTTTTCAGATTGATGCCCGCATTGTTAACCAGTACATCGGGGAAGCCGAATGCCTTTTCGATCTTTTCCGCCAGGGCAGACAGTTCATCCAGTTTATTCAGGTCGAACGACAGGGTATGGCAGTTCCCACCAATGCGTTCGCGTGCCGCATTCAGTTTCTGTTCATCTCTTCCGATGATAATTACTTTATATCCCTGCTTGGCAAATTTCTCCGCTATCGCAAGACCAATTCCGGAGCCACCTCCTGTAACAATTACATTTTTCATACACTTAGCTGGTTTAGGGTTATCCATTCCCCGGGGCATAGGGGAACCGCATCTTTTTATATTCTTCTAATGTTTTACCGGCTTTTTCCACGCCTAGCGGGAAAGGCTTTTTGGAGAAAGTCTGGAAGTAAAGCAGGCAGGCATTTTTCCACCAAACCGCTTCCTGCTCCTGCACATTGAGTAATTGCGCCACTTGTTTGAAAAGCATCGGATCCACGGCCTGTTCCACCTGTTTCCATTCTTCCCGCATCGTTCTTACTTCGTTTACACCCCACTGGTATTTCAGGCAGAGGTTGTTCCAGAGCGTATTGCCGTTCTTCATTTTAAAATCCCAGGGGAGGCGGTGGAACCACAGCAATAAGTTTTCGTCGCATGTTTTGGGATCGATCCATTGCGCGGCCACTTTGGGACTATACTGCGCGATGGCGTTGCTTCCGGATGCGGTGCGGTTGAACCCGATACCTGTACTATCAGCGCGGTGGTAATAAACAGGGTTCCAGTCGGGGCGGGGCAGGTTGTCGCTCCAGGGTGCAGGACCATAATGGTGTCCATTGCCCATGATATGTGTAAGACCGAGTGGTGTCATATAATTGGCGACCGCTTCGCGGGAACGGAGCATCATACGGAGGATGATTGGTGCGGAAGCCTGGGTTTTCAGCGCGAAAGTTTGTGCGATCCATTCCTGTGCGATGCTTTTCGCATCTGCATCCGGATTCCAGGCCAGTCTTCCGAAGGCGTACCAGTTGGCTTGCGCGAAAGGATGGCCGCACCAGTTCAGGTCACTGCCGATGTTGGCCACGCCCGCCATGCCGGAAACGGCGCTGTCGCTCACTTTGGTGGTGAGCACCTGTTTAACAGGATTGGGTTTTCCGCCCGTAAATGTATTGGCGTCCAGCACTTCTTTTTGCAAAAGGGGCAGGTACACAAGATGGGTAGCGAAGCCGAGGTATTCCTGGGTCAACTGGAATTCCATCATCAACTGCGTTTTGGGCATAGCGCCAAACAGGGGATGAAAAGGTTCGCGGGGTTGAAAATCGAGTGGACCGTTTTTTACCTGGACCAGCACATTGCTGCGAAACTGCCCATCGAAAGGTTGAAATTCATTGTATGCCTGTTTGATGCGGTCTTCCGGCACTTCGTTGCTGTACACGAAAGCGCGCCACATCACGATTCCCCTGAAAGGTTTTACGGCATCGGCCAGCATGTTGGCGCCATCCACATGGGTGCGGTTGTAATTCTGTGGCCCCGGTTGCCCTTCACTGTTGGCCTTCACCAGGAAACCACCAAAATCGGGAATGGCGCGGTAAATTTCTGCGACCTTGTTCTTCCACCATTGCTGCACTTCGGGATCGAGAGGATCAGCGGTTTTCAGTTTTCCCAATTCAATCGGTGCACTGAAACGCGCCGTGAGGTAAACCTTTATACCGTAGGCACGAAACACATCCGCCAGGGCCTTTACTTTTTTTATGTATTCATCGGACAATACGAGCGCATTGGCGTTCACGTTAGTAAGCACCGTTCCGTTGATGCCAACAGAAGCATTGGCACGCGCATAATCAATATAGCGCTGGTCTATATAACCAGGTAACGTGTGCCAGTTCCAGATGGATTGTCCCGCATAGCCGCGTTCTACGTGCCTATCAAGGTTGTCCCAGTGGTTGAGTACGCGTACATCAAGCTTCGGGGCCTCCACAATGTTCAGCGCCTGAATGCTTTTCCCACACTGCAACAACCGCAACAGGTGAAAGATACCGTACAGCAGGCCTTCATCCGTATTGGCCGTAACGATTAGCTTTGACGCACCATTGATTGAAGTGGTGAATATGCTGTACCCTTCTTTGTGAGAAGGCGGCGACTGAAGTTTGGCCTGAGTAGTTAGTTTTTTCAACGCATCATAACGCAGGATCAGCAACCGTGCATTAGAGGACGTGCTACTCCATACAGGGGCATTGCCCGTAAGTTTGGGGATGGCCAGCGCTAATTCTTTCCGGATCGCTTCAACTGTAGCGGAATTCCCGTGGACGAAAGCGACTTTACATGTATTGGCATACTGCTGGGCAAGTACTTTGTTTTCTATCTTATGGTATGGCAACCACAATTCATAGCCATTCGAGGCAAAAGCAGGGAGGGCGGTACAACAAAAAAACAGCAGGGCAACAGCAATCCTTTTCATGGTTTAAATCGTTTGGCATGATCTCCTTATCGGCACATTTTGCGCGATCCGTTGCATAATATTTCAGCAGCCAGAATCATTACCACCAATACATTCTATCACTATACCGAGCGACTGACTTTCAACTATTATTGCAATCGGTTGCGTAAAGATGCAAAAAATCAGTACAACTTACAAGTTTTTATTCCGGAGGGAAGA
>CAMLRX010000188.1 GCA_946482545.1 uncultured Flavihumibacter sp.
TCTTTGGCCACGTGCACCATTTCATCGAGCGAAGGCGTGATCAATCCGCTCAGCCCGATAATGTCAGCACGTTCTTTTTTTGCTGTTTCGAGTATTTTATCTGCCGGCACCATTACCCCGAGGTCAATGATGTCGTAACCATTACAACCCAGTACCACCCCCACGATGTTCTTGCCGATATCGTGCACATCACCTTTCACGGTGGCCAGTAATATTCTCGCCGCACCGCCCTGTAGGGCCGCGGGGTTGTTTTTTTTCTCTTCTTCAATATAAGGCGTGAGCACCGCCACGGCTTTCTTCATTACCCTGGCGCTTTTCACCACCTGGGGCAGGAACATTTTACCTGCGCCAAACAGGTCGCCAACGATATTCATGCCATCCATCAAAGGCCCTTCAATCACTTCGAGCGGTCGGGCATATTGTTGCCTGGCTTCTTCTGTATCTGCATCTATATAATCGGTGATGCCGTTAATTAACGCATGCGCCAGTCTTTTTTCCACCGGCTCATTGCGCCAGGCTTCATCTTTTACAATTTCCTTCCCTTTCGCCTTCACTGTTTCAGCAAAGTTGATCAATTTTTCAGTGGCTTCGTTGTTGTCGTTGTTCCTGTTCAGCAATACATCTTCACAGAGTTGGCGGAGTTGTGGTTCAATTTCATCATACACCACCAGTTGTCCGGCATTTACGATACCCATATCCATCCCGGCTTTGATGGCGTAGAAAAGAAAAACGGAGTGAATGGCTTCCCGCACGTGATCGTTGCCACGGAAAGAGAAGGAAACGTTACTCACACCACCGCTTACTTTGGCCAAGGGCATCAGCCTTTTTATTTCGCGGGTGGCCTCAATGAAATCCACCGCATAATTGTTGTGTTCTTCGATCCCGGTAGCTACCGCGAAGATGTTCGGGTCGAAAATAATATCCTGGGGAGCGAAGCCCACCTGTTCTGTAAGTATTTTGTACGCCCGGTGGCATATTTCCACTTTACGGTCCTTTGTATCGGCCTGGCCCACTTCATCGAAGGCCATCACCACCACCGCGGCGCCATAGTTTTTACAAATGATGGCCTCGCGGATGAACTTCTCTTCTCCTTCTTTCATGGAGATGGAGTTCACAATACATTTGCCCTGCACACATTTTAATCCCGCTTCAATGATCTCGAATTTCGAGGAATCGATCATCACCGGGATTTTAGCGATATCGGGTTCACTCTGTAACAGGTTCAGGTAAGTGGTCATCGCCTGAACGCCGTCCAGCAGGGCATCATCCATGTTCACGTCTATCACCTGAGCGCCATTCTCCACCTGTTGACGGGCAACGGACAGCGCCTCTTCGTATTTCCCTTCCCTGATCAGGCGGGCGAACTTTTTAGAGCCGGTAACGTTGGTTCTTTCACCCACGTTGATAAAATTCGTTTCCGGCCGAACCACCAGGGGTTCAAGGCCGCTCAGTCTCAAAAACGGACGAATGGTTGTTGCGCTCATGCTGGGTTATTCTTTTGCCGGGATTCTGAAACCGATCGGATTGCGCGGTTTCTCTTCCTGGACGAGTAATTTTTCTAAAATGCCAAAAATCAAAGCCATGGGAAGCGCGCGTGCGCCACCATGGCCACTTTCATCACTTGAGGTCACAAATTGTGACCTCAAGTGATGAAACTCAAGCCTGGTAAGGATAAATATAAAATCATCCGGGAACCTGGCGGGGTTCCGCCGGACGGCCTGCTTCAATGCTTTGGTTTCAACGCCGTACATTTCAGCCAGGTCGGCGTCCAGCATAACTTTATGCCCTCTTACCTCGTAAATTTTTTCAATGATCTTCGTTGTATCCGGTAACCTGCTTATTTGCTTTTTATGGCAAGTTCAGCAGATAAACGCGTTCCGGAAACCGTGTTTTCACCTTATAGCGCCTGTTCTAACACCGGTAACTGCCGTGGTGTAAACCCCTTTACCTGGTCTGCAATATGTTTAATATGATCAGGCGTGGTGCCACAGCAACCACCCACAATATTCAAAAAACCTTCTTTGGCCCATTCTTCAATGATGTGCGCCGTTTCATGAGGCGCTTCATCGTATTCCCCGAAAGCATTGGGCAGCCCGGCGTTCGGGTAGGCAGATGTATGACAGGAAGCGATCTGGCTCAACTCCTCAATGTGTGGCCGCATCTGCGTGGCACCCAAAGCACAGTTCAGGCCCACACTCAGCGGATTCGCATGCATCACCGAAATGTAGAATGCTTCCAGTGTTTGCCCGCTCAGGGTTCTGCCCGAAGCATCGGTAATGGTACCGCTGATCATGATGGGCAGTTCTTTCTTACCGGTCTTCCTGTAATATTCTTTAATCGCGAATATCGCGGCTTTAGCATTCAGGGTATCGAAAATCGTTTCGATCAGCAACAGGTCGGCACCGCCATCATCCAGTCCTTGGATCTGTTCTGTATAAGCAGCTACCACTTCATCGAAGGTCACGGCTCTGAAACCTGGGTTATTCACATCCGGGGAAAGAGAAAGCGTTTTGTTCAACGGACCTATAGCCCCCGCAACAAACCTGGGTTTATCCGGGTTCATGGCAGTAAAGGCATCCGCTGCCCTTTTGGCAACCTTCGCCCCTTCCAGGTTGAGTTCGTAGGCCAGCGATTGCATATCATAGTCGGCCATCGCAATGGTAGTACTGCTGAAGGTATTTGTTTCAATGATATCGGCACCGGCTTCCAGGTACTGGCGGTGAATTGCTTCGATAATGGCAGGCTGTGTAATGTTCAGGAGGTCATTATTCCCCTTTACATCACAATGCCAATCGGCGAAACGGTCGCCCCGATAGTCCTTCTCTTCCAGTTTGTACCGTTGAATCATGGTACCCATAGCGCCATCTATAATCAATATCCGTTCTTTCAAACAATCCTGAATACGCTTGCTCATAGTACAAAAATTTAGAGGCAGACTATATACAACAGCCTGGCAAACAGCCTACTATAAACGTGGGGAAGATGGTTCTTGAATGTCTTTCCAGCGTTTATTAGTTCTGTTTACCGGGCCGAACAATAAACAAATCCGCCCATTGAAATGCGAAGATAAATGAAGTTTCGCGAATATGAAAGGCGTCTGGGTTAAAACACCGTACCCGGTGGTACCGCTATAGCGGTGGCACCGGGTACGGTGAAAACACGGTGAACGAATGCTCAGGAAAGCCTCATTCGTCTTCTGAAATATGTATCGCACAGCCCCCGCCGGCAGCCAGCAATACTTTCAGATTAGTTCTTGCGGTTACTTTTCTTTTTTCTATGGTATATGCTTCCGGATTATTCTTCCAATGTGCGCCGGGAGCATCTTTGTAAAGTACAGCCGTATATTTTTTACCTTTTTCAAGGAACGACAGGGGCAAACTCATTGCTCTTTGCTGCTCATCGGTGATTGCACCGATGAACCAGTCTTTTCCACCCTTTTCTTTTCTCGCAATGGCGAGGTAATCCCCTGGTTCGGCCTCGATAATAACCGTAGTATCCCAATCAGCAGGTACGTCTTTGATAAACTTGAAGGCATCCATTCTTTCTGCATACACTTCCGGAAGATCGGCAGCCATTTGTAACGGACTATACAAGGTTACATACAGCGCCAGTTGTTTGGCCAGCGTGGTTTGTACCTGCTCTTTTTTACCCGGTTGCCAGTAGTCAAGTTTAATACGGAAGATTCCCGGCGTGTAGTCCATGGGCCCGCCCATAATTCTTGTGAACGGCAGAATGGTTTCGTGCTCCGGCGGATTCCCACTGCTCCAGGCATTGTATTCCATACCCCTTGCAGCTTCCGCGGCAATATAGTTGGGGTAGGTACGGTGCAATCCGGTAGGACGCACTGATTCGTGTGAATTCACCATGATCTCATAAGCGGCGGCCTTTTCAGCCACCCGTTTGATGTGGTTCACCATCCATTGCCCGTCATGGTGTTCTCCCCGCGGAATGATTTTTCCCACATAACCTGTTTTTACCGCATTGATGCCATATTGCTTCATGAAACGGAAAGCCGTATCCAGCCTGCGGTCGTAGGAAGTAACCGCGCCGGATGTTTCGTGGTGCATGATCAGTTGCACGCCTTTTTCTTTCGCATACCTGCTCAGTTCAGCGATATCATAATCCGGGTATGGCGTAACAAAATCAAATACATCTTCTTTCCATTTTCCGAACCAGTCTTCCCAGCCGGTATTCCAGCCTTCTACAAGCACCCCATGGAAACCATGTTTCGCGGCAAAATCTAGGTAGAATTTCGTGCGTTCTGTTGTAGCGCCATGCTTGCTCTCCTTTAATTTCTCGCCAGCGACCTGTGTGGCGGCGAGGTCCCAGGTTGATTTGCCTACGTGCATTTCCCACCATATTCCCAGGTATTTTACAGGCTTTATAAAGGAGGTATTTTTCACTACCGAAGGCTCATTCAGGTTCAGTATCATCCGGGAAGCGAGGATATCCTTCGCCTTATCACTCACAATGATGGTTCTCCACGGTGTTTGTGCGGGCGCCTGGAGGTAAGCCTTGTTGCCCAGGGCATCGGGAACCAGTGTGCTTTGGAGTGCATGCTCCTTCTTGTCCACAAGCAGTTGCATAGCCGGATAATTGACCAATGCCGCTTCGTGGATGTTGATGTATAGTCCATTCTCCGTTTTCAGCATCAGCGGGGTTTGTACCGCATTCTTCGCGTAGAAAGTCATTGCATGAATGTTCTGCGTGAAACGCGGATCGCTTGCATCTACTTCACTGAGCCGGGTTGTATTGTAGGGAAATTCATTGGTATCGTAGTCGCCGGGTATCCAGAAAGCTTTGTGGTCGCCGGTGAGCCGGAAGGCGGTATTTTCTTCCGCAACAATAAAATTATCCAGGCCAGCCTGCTTCGGAAAGCCATACCTGAAACCTATTCCTTCATCGAAAACACGGAATGTAATTTCAATGAAACGGGCAGATGCAGTTTGCTCGCGGAGCTTAAATCTTATTTCCTTATACCTGTTCCTGATGTTCTTTTCTTCCCCCAAAACCGGTTGCCAGGTTTCTTCCGTAAAAGAAGAATCCACCGACACCATTTCAAAGCCCCGTGAAAAAGCGGGTGCATCTTTGAGGGAAACACCCAGTTCCGATGGGTGAATAACCGGTCTTCCTTTGTAATAAAGCGCATAACGGGGAACGCCGCTTTCATCCAGACTAAATTCCATCCTGGTTACAGCGGAAGGTGAATTCAGTTGCCACTGTTGTGCAAAGGAAGAAACGGCCAGCAGAAGGCCACAAAGGCTAAACAGCCATTTACGTACTAACATGGGAAGTCATTTATGGTTTTGCAATACCACCCGAAGTTAGTACAAAATCATACTAATGTGTATTTTTTACACAATAATAATCAGGATAAATATTTACCGCTTTTCGAACATCCACCAGTTGCGGCGGCGCGGCCTTACTTTGTAATTCCCCGTGATATAGGTTGAAATGTGGTTGGTAGCCTCATCAATATCATCCGTTAACAATACGAGAGACAGGTCTTCTTCTGAAATGGTGCCGTTCTTCGCCATAGCATGAATGTGCTCCATTAATTCCTTGTGGTATTCCTTTCCATATAATACGATAGGGAACTGCGTGATGGACTTGGTCTGGATCAATGTAACAGTCTCAAAAAATTCATCCAACGTTCCAAAACCACCGGGCATAATGATAAACGCGTAGGAATACTTCACCAGCAATACCTTGCGTACGAAAAAGTGTTCGAACGTAATGGATTTATGGAGATAGGGATTAGAATGCTGCTCAAAAGGCAAAACAATATTACAACCCACCGAATAACCGCCTGCTTCAAACGCGCCGCGGTTGGCCGCTTCCATAATACCGGGTCCGCCGCCGGTCATAGTGGTGAGTCCCAATCCGGCCATACGTTTCCCGAATTCACGGGCCGCCTCATAATAAGGATGATCTTCCTTAAAGCGCGCCGAACCGAAAATGGTCACACACGGACCGAGGAAATGTAATGTCCGGAAACCTTTTATAAACTGGGTAAAAACTTTGAGGGCAAACATGAACTCGTATCCGCGGCTCTTGGGCCCCTCCAGGTAAATCGGTTCTTTCGCGGGGATAATGCGTTCCAGTACTTCTTTGGGCTTCTGACTCATAATTCTTTCTTTTCTATGGTTCTTCTTTAACTAAGATACTACAATAGAAACGGTTAAGTAGTTAAATTTGCTTCAAATAAATGTATGAACAACCTGCGCATCATCTCCTATAATGTGAACGGTATCCGTTCTGCCATGAACAAAGGCTTTGTGGAATGGCTTCAGACCGACCCCGCTGATATCATCTGTTTGCAGGAAACCAAGGCCACCCGTGAAAACGTGAACCACGCGCTGTTTGCGGAACTTGGCTACCACGATTACTGGTTCTCCGCACAGAAAAAAGGGTATAGCGGTGTTGCTTTTCTCACGAAGATCAAACCCGATGAACTGGCTTTGGGATCCGGCATTGCGCAAAGCGATTTTGAAGGAAGAGTGATCCGGATGCAACTGGGTGACCTTACGCTGATCAACGCTTATTTTCCATCGGGAACAAGTGGTGATGAGCGCCAGACCTATAAATACCAGTGGCTGAATGAATTCCAGGACTATGTGCAGGAGCTGCGAAAAACACATCCCAGGCTCATCATTTGTGGCGACTATAACATCGCCCACAAGGAGATTGATATCCATGATCCGAAGGGCAACAAGAAGTCTTCCGGGTTTCTTCCGGAAGAACGTGCCTGGATGGACC
>CAMLRX010000189.1 GCA_946482545.1 uncultured Flavihumibacter sp.
CAGCCAATCCATCAATATGGTCTATCCTGAATCCCTGTACCAATCCTTCTTTGTAAAGTTGTGCCAGCAACTGGTGGTATTCCCGGAACACGCTTTCTTCCTGCATGTTCAGACAAATAAGATTATTCACGGTAAAAAAACGCCGGTAATTGATCAGGCCGGAAGTGGCGTTCCAGTAAGTAAGCCGGTAATGTTGGGCTTCCAGTACTTTTTTGCGCAGCAGGATGCTGTTGTTCACCTGTGTAAGAAAATTTTCGAGTGCGGCATTAAAAGATTCATTGGTGCTTAAGATTTGTATCCATGCGGTTTTCATTTCCTGCAAGGCCTCATAAGTAGCAATTTCTTTCATGCCGGTAAGCAGGTTGCGGATGCTGTTTTCCACGGTTTCCATATCTGGCACCGCGGAAGCGAAACCTGCGAGTAATTCAAGTGAATCCGGGGAAAGCGGGAAGAAGGAATCGTTATACCTGAACTGCCATCCTTTTGTATTGAATTGAATGGTGAGGTTGCCCTTTTCGATGGCCTCATCCGCTTCTTCTCCCAGGAAGGGTACCATCAGTTTCCCATTTAGTTCCGGGTGGGGATGGTGCCAGTTGATGTCGAAATAATTACTGTAAGGTGATTTTTCTCCCCATTCCAGTACGTTCCACAAACGATAATTGTTTTCATGGAAAGCCATGTGGTTGGGAACAATGTCCTGCAGCCACCAGATGCCATACTTTTTGAGTTCGGCAGAGAGCGCACGCCATTCTTCCAATGTCCCGATCTCCGGATTTACCGTATGCGGGTCCGTTACATCGTAGCCGTGCGTGCTTCCGGGAACAGCACTGAAAACGGGGGAAGCATACAATGTGGAGACGCCCAACTGATGAAGGTAGGGTAGGATTTCTTTGAGGTGACTGAAGGTAAATGTTTTACTGAATTGAATGCGGTAGCTTGCAACTGGTGTAAGATCAGATGGGTTGAATTTCATAAACAACGGCGGTATAAGGTGGAATAAAAGATGTTTTTGTTTCAGTGGAGTGAAGGCTCCATTGCGCTTCGGAGGAATCGAATATTTTTTTGAGGGATGGATATTGTTTGTCGTGGAAAACTTCGGGTTTATCCGAGAAGTTCAGTAATACCAGGAGATGCTCTCCGGGCGCTTTGCGCTCAAATGAAATCAGTTTACCTGATGGTTCTTCCACGATGGTCGCGTTCCGTTCCGTGTTGCGGAGTGCGGCCCTGTTCTTCCGCATGGCGATCAAGTAGGTATAATAACGGATAAGTATAGCTGCTTTTTCATTATCCGTGTTCCAGGAAAGCGTGGATTTGCTGAATTCATCTTCGGATTGTGGATCGGGTACTTCATCTGCCCAGTTGAAGCTTTTGAACTCTTCTTTTCTTCCCTTTCTCAGGTTACTGATCAGTTCAGGGTCGGAATGGTCCGTAAAGAAGAGGAACGGATTTGTTTCCCCGTATTCTTCACCCATAAATAGCATTGGGGTGTGCGCGGTGAGCAACATGGCCGCTGCCGCCAGCTTCAGCGCGTCGAGAGATACCAGGGAACTGAGTCTTTCTCCTTTTAAACGGTTACCGATCTGGTCGTGGTTTTGCGTGAAAACGACGAACTGGTGGTAGGGAAGTTGTTCCGGACTTCTTCCAAATTTCCGGTTACGCACCTGCGAGTATTCACCCGTATATACATAGGATTCACGCAGGCTCTTTACAAACGGCGCCACGTTCCCGAAATCGGCGTAATAACCATTTGTTTCATTGGTGAGTAAGGCGTGGAGCGCATGGTGAAACTCGTCGGTCCATTGTCCGGAGAGGCCGAATCCGCCTTCGTTGGCCGGTTTAATATAACGGGGCGCGTTGTAGTCTATCTCAGCGATCAGTACTTTTTTTCTGCCGGATATACTTTCGAGTTGTTGTACTGCCCCGGACAGTTCTTCCATAAAATGCATGGCGCCGCAATCCCAGATGGCGTGTACGGCATCTATGCGCAAGCCGTCCATTCTGAATTCGTTGAGCCACATCAATGCGTTGTTGATGTAAAAGGAGCGTACACCATCGCACCAGGCATCGTCAAAGTTGAGCGCCTTTCCCCAGGGTGTTTTGTATTTCTCTGTAAAATAAGGGCCGTATTGTTCGAGGTAATTGCCTTCTGGTCCCAGGTGATTGTATACCACATCCAGCACTACGGCGATGCCGTGCAGGTGTGCGGCGTTTACCAGCGTTTTTAATTGCGCCGGTGTACCGTAAGTGTTATGCACCGCGAAGGGGAATACACCATCGTATCCCCAGTTTCTTTTTCCCGGAAACTGGGCCACAGGCATCAGTTCTATGGTGTTAATGCCGATAGAACTGAGATAGGGCAGACGTTCCATGATTCCTTCAAAACTATGTTCAGGGGTGAAGCAACCGGTATGCAGTTCGTACATCACCATATCCCGGAGCGGTATGCCTTTCCACTCGTTGTCGGTCCAGGTAAAATGCGGATCCACCACTTCTGAAGCGCCATGCACGCCCTCGGGCTGACGGCGGGAAGCGGGATCGGGTATAGGTTCCGCGCCATCCACACTATAACGGTAACGCGCGCCTGGTGGAATATCGGGTAAGATAATGCGCCAGTAGCCGGAATCATCTTTGTCGAGCTGAAATGCCTGCTGCCTGTAATCGTCCTCTAAGATAAGTTGAACATTTTCCGCGAGGGGTGCCCACACGGAGAAAAGGCAGTGGCCATCATTCATTACGAAAGCCCCTGCGAAAGGATATTTGTTTGCCGGTTCCATACCTTCCGGGCTGAAAAGGCTATGCCACGGCGAATAGGGGACAGGCGTACATTTTTTTACCCGTAATGGGGGATGTTACTTCAGCATTTTGTTGGCCCAGGGAATAAAATACTGGAAATTAGGCGCATCGGTATGGCCGCCATCATGTTGCCGCCATGCCAGTTTCCCGTCCATTAACCCCGACAACACCGGAGGTATTACTTCTTTGTGATAATCGTTGCTAAGCCCGAGATCAGTTGCGCCCAGCAATTTATAAACGGCTCCGGCGGCAACGGTGGCTTTGAAACTGCCGTTCTGGTCGAGCCATTTTGCGTCGCCTTTTTCGGGGATGCCATAACTGATGAAGACGGGGCGGGGTGCGCAAAGTGCAAGGAGTTCGTGGGAATCAACCGGAAGGTCACAGCCTGTTTTCCTTCCAAAACCGGCTGTTTCAGCGGCGTATTTCAGGTAGTTTCCCGCCATCCAATGGTAGGAGCCACTGTTGGCAATACTTTCCACCGCTTCTCCGAAAACCCTTCTGTGGAGTGTGGTGCCACCTTTGCCCGAAGAGCCGATGAGGGCGATGGCGAATCTTTGGTCGAATGCCATGGTAACCAATGCAGCTTTGCCATACCTTGAAACACCTTCTATTCCTACTTTCTTCGCATCTACCAGTGTATCTTTTTCGAAGAAGTCAAGTGCACGCGAGGCGCCCCAGCCCCAGGCCCTTAATGCGCCCCATTGATCGGGTTGCCGTTGTTGCCCCTTGTTGGTTAAGCCAATGATGCCGCGTGTTAAACCTGAGCCATTATCGGCCTGGATGCTCGCAGGGTCCAGCAGGCAATAGCCCCATCCTGCGGCCAGCAGTTGTTCGGTGGGTCGAGAGTCGCCATTGGGAGGTGGGGCAAAAAAGTTCGGACCCGGAAGCCGGGTGGCGGGCGCGTAGGCCGGGTATTTATCAAAAATTTGTTTCAATTCCGGATTATTTTTTGAAAGCAATTCTTTTAATGCGGCATTGATTTGCTCCATGTCTTCCGGTGATGGTTGTGCTGGTGCGGGCAATGCAGGACGACCAAACATGATGAGCAGCGGTACGGGGCCTTTTACGTTTCGTGGTACCACCACCACCATATTGATATGCACATCTATAAGCGGATAGGCGCTATTGCCGGCCACGCCAATCACTTGCCGGGCAATCACCGGAATCCTGCCAACGAATTCATGGTCCGTTATTTTCGTAGTCCATTTAATTGTAGGAACGTTAGCTGGGATTTTTCCATACACTTCAGTTTCAAAATCTGCAACGATTTCGGGGCGGCGCTTTGACCACCATTGCTGCGCTGTTGTTGTCTTCTTACCGTTCTTTAACAGGAATGCGTCGGGCAACTGCGGACATGGGTTCGCAAGCGCTTCCTCATAGTTTGCATGATTGGGTGCATTTTCGTTTGCGGCTGGTCCGGGACGTAGTGTTTTGATGCCCAATAATGCCATCATGTTGGCATGGTCCTGTGGCGCGGTAAAAGTTTTTAAAGATGGGTATTGGGTGCTATCTATGGATTTATGTTGGGAGAAGGTGCAAATAGAATGCAGGATAAATGCATGCAGGAAGAATAGTTTTTTCATATTGCAACTGATCGTTTTGGAAGAGATGACAGCGTTGATGCAAAGTTAGATCAGGGAATTGAAAAGTGTTGATGTGATATTATTGAAGGCAGGTAGTATTTTAATGTTTTTCCCTATTGCTAGAGATTTATCTCTGTTTAGCAAGCTCGATCAATGCCTGCAGGTCATCTGCTTCCCCAACAGAAATGATTGTTCCGGATGGTGCAATTACGATTTGCTGCGGAATGGATTCAGCATGGTATAATTTAGCTATGCTATGCTGTTGGTCAATTAAAACATGGTTGTAGTATTTGGCGGTACTTATTATTTTCTTTGCCTGGGAGATCATGTTTTCCGGCGTATCGAATTCGTAGGTGTCGATCAGTAATATTGCTACCGAGCTGTCATTTTCATATTGATCAATATATTGTTTCATTATTGGCAAAGCGGCAAGGCAGGGGCGGCACCAGCTTGCCCAGAAGTCCAGTACAATGGTTTTTCCTTTCAGCGATTTTGTGGAAACACTGTCTCCGTTAAGATTTTGGAGCGTGAATTCCCGCATATTAAAGTCGCCTATTTGTTTCAGGACTTTATCACGTTGCAGTTGAATATTTTTTTTAACAAGGAGTATGCGCAGTGAGTCGATTGCTTTACTGTTTTTACCGAGAACAGAGGAAAGGCGTTTGAGGTGTTGAAGGTTCAGTTGCCCGTACTCTTTTTCATGAATGTTTTGTAACAGGTATTGGTATGCGTATTCTGGTCCCTTTGCCTTTTCAGTAACGGTAAGGTATAGGCTATACATATTCTCCTTCATAGGAATGCCTGCAGATGCCATTCTTTCTGCAAAATGAAAGGCTGAATCAAAGCGTTTTTCGGTAATGTGGTAACGGGTGTATTGGTACAGAAGTTTTTGATGCGTATTGTACAATGTTCCATCATTGCGTTCAGGGAGTGTATTTTGAATCTGTTGTTCAATCATTCGCATGGCACGCCGGAGTATAAATCCTGCAAAGCGGATTTTTTCTTTCGGTGCATTTTTCCCGGCCAATAACGCTTCCGCATAATACCCGTATGAGTTGGCCACCACATCAGGTTTACAGATCAGCTTTTCATATTGTGGTAGTTTTTCGCTGCGAAGTTGCTCAAGTTGCAGGTGTAGAAGCTTGTTGTAGAAAACATACTTTTTTCTTTCTGAAGTATCCGGGAACGTTTGTAGATAGTATTGAAGTTTGGCTGCAATTTCATTTTCAGTTTGAGCGGTATTACTTTCTATGCTATCTAAAAAAATGTCCTGTGCGATACTTCCCCGTGGAAATTGCATGATTATTTTTCTTTCCAATTGCTCATGCGCCAATTTTTCTCCCAGCAGTTTATAAATGAAGAGCGCGTTTCCCCAGTTCTTTTCATTTTTGGGGAAGGTTGAAAGAGAATCCGCAAGTTGATGCAGTATAGGGCGCATAGAATCCTGATTGCGGCCATAAAGTAGTCGTAAATAATACCTGTAGTTAATCGCATTGTCTTGCAGTTCAGGATAATCTTTAAATCCTTTCTGGTATAAACGGATAATTTCTTCTTCTGTTGACTTCCTGTTTAATTTTAAGATGCGCCAGGCGTAATCACTGAGTAACTCCACCGTCTCTATGTAAGTTTGCGGAGGAATTTTTCTTCCTTTTTCAAGAATGGATGGTCGGTATCCTGTTTCATTGTTGTCCAGAACTATCCCATTATGATCTGTTATTGCAGCTACCACAGCAAAAACGTCAACAGGAAGCTGAACTTTGCCTTCAAAATTGTCTCCATTTTTCAGCAGCGAAGCAGTATAGTAATGATAATTGTTTTCGTGTTTGTATACAACAGCGGCCCTGATGTACTCCGGCAACCTCAATAAGGAAGGCTGTGAGTAGCGAAGCGTTAGCGTGGTGTCATCCCGCTTCACCATCTTCAATGTGCCCTTCACATCCAATTGGGCCAATGTTTTTGTGGTGAAAAGCAACAAGAAGCTGGAGATGAAAATCGCTATTGCGTTGCAAGGTAAAGATGCTTTAAAGGAATGTCGCATAGGTAAGGTTAGGTTTAAGTCGGCTGGACCAGCCAACTTGCTTTTGCAGCATTACGGCTAATTTAAGCAATATTCACACAATCCCCCGCATTCCCGATTTTGTTTTAGTTTCGCTCCATATCTCCCATGGGGCAATACCACGATACAAAACTAACCCAACAAATCGCCGATGGCGACCAGCACGCTTTCAAACAAATCTACGAGCGCTATGCCCCCGCCATGTTCAACAACGCCTTCCGTTTTACCAAACACCACGAACGCGCCAAAGACCTCACCCAGGATATTTTCTTCC
>CAMLRX010000190.1 GCA_946482545.1 uncultured Flavihumibacter sp.
ACGGCGAAATCGTTGAGCAGACAAAACCCTTCTCCACGATCGCGGAAGGCATGGTGTGTGCCGCCGGCAACGTTCAGGGCGACGCCATTGTTAAAAGCATGTGTGCAACAATCGATCGTGCCTTGGGTAATGACCAGTTCACGTTGGGTGAGCATGGGAGATTGCGGGAATCCGATGGCGCGTTGCTCTTTCGCCGATAAGGTTTGCGTGTGTAATTTGTGAAGGTAGGCTGCATCGTGCGTAAGCAATACCATTTCATCAGAACAGGGTTCGGGGGAAAATAGTTGTTGCGGGCTGATGATTCCTTCGTATTGTAATTGCCCTGGAATAAGTTCGTATTTGAGCATCGGGAACCTGTGCCCTTCGGGCAACGGATGCGCATAGATGGGATCCCAGGCAATGTGTAGTTTTTTATGCGACATCTGCTTTATTGAACTTTAAAAAGTTGTTCTCCGGCAATGGCGAAGATATGATCACCAGCCTGCGGACCCAATGCCACGGCTCCGGTGAATTTGCTGTATGCGGGAAGGATAGCGCCTTCATTTCCGAAATAGAAACAGGGTAACCGCATTTGTTGTTTGCCGCCGCCGTTGAGCAGGATGCCCGGATGAATATGCCCGCTGATTGGGTAAAGCCCATTGTCGGGTGATTGAAAATCCTTACGGTCATGAACAAAGCTGAATGGGCCGATAATGCTGTTGTCACAACAATCAATAGATTGTTCGTGATACCATGCGCTATTCAATATATCGTGGTTGCCTTTTACCAATCGGACACGAAGGTTCGAAATGTCTTTTCTCCACCGGGAGAAAAGATCGAGTTCTATGTTGGAATGACTGTGAAACATATCACCCGTTACAAGCAGTTCTTCCGGCTGAAAATGTTGGATCAGCGCAAGCAGTCTTTGCAGGTCTTCCTTAAAAAGCGAAGCGGGCACCGCTATGCCTGCTTTCCTGAAATGGCCCGTCTTCCCGAGGTGCAGATCAGATACGATAAGCGTACGCTGCTCTTCCCAGAAAACCGCCCGCTGCGGCGTGAGCCAGAGGTGTTGTGCTTTGCAAATATGAAGAATCGGCGCCTGCATGGGAAGGCAAAGTTAAGGGCTATTTCTCCAACTGTAACTGCATTTTACGCACCCGGTCCTCCAGTTTTTCGGAAGTAATGTTTTCGCGCATGCTGTCCACTTTGATGGGGAAACAAAAGGGGGTTAAGCGCTCCGGAAAATTGATCACGATGCGCGACTGGCTGATGCGCTCCAGCATGTTCCGGAGACGGACTTCTTCCATCTGCTGGTCGAATACTTCTCGATACGCCTGTTTGAGGAGTACATTATCCGGGTCGTACTCATTGAATACGTTGAACAACAAAGAGGCGGAAGCCTGGAGGTGGCGCGCTTTCTTTTTCTCCCCGGGCATGCCCTGGAAAATCAGTCCGCCGATCACGGCGATGTCCCGGAATTTTCGCTTAGCCATCTCCGTGGAGTTGGCGCTCCGTTGGATATCGTTCAGCAGGTTGTCGGTACTGAACAGTTCGTACACATTGCTGTCGTCAACTGGAATGGGTTGGTCGCTGAGGAGCTCAAATCCATAATCGTTCATCGCGAAGGAAAAAGTGATGGGGGTGATCCTGCTGATGCGGTAAGCCAGGATAGCGGCCATGGCTTCATGTACCAGCCTTCCCTCGAAGGGATAAACAAACAGGTGGAAACCGTCTTTGGTTTCGATGTGTTCAATCAGCAACTCATTGGAAGCAGGTACCGTAGAAAGTTTTTCCTGGAGTGCCATCAATGGATGCAGGGCCTTCGCTTCTTCAGGAGCAGCAGGCGAAAGGGCTTCGTTGAACTGCTTGCGTAATACCGCGCCCAGGTTGGCGGAAAGCGGCATCCTGCCACCCATCCAACTAGGGACAATACTCTTCGATGCGTTCGATTTTCTTACGAGCACATTCATGTCCTTTATCATCACTAATTCCAGGTTGCGCCCCGCAAGGGTGAATACGTCGCCGGGCTCCAGGCGGGAGATGAACCATTCTTCGATCACCCCAATATAGCCGCCGGAAATGAATCTTACTTTCAGCATCGCGTCACTCACAATCGTGCCGATGTGCATCCGGTGACGCATCGCGATCCTTCGGCCGGTAATTTTGTACAGGCCGTTTTCATCAATCTCCACCTTTTTGTATTCGTCATACTGATGCAGCGCATTGCCGCCATTGGTGATGAAATGAAGGATTTCTTCCCATTCATGGTCCTGCATGGACGAGAAACACCAGGTGGACCTGATCTCCGGTAGTAGCTCTCCGGGACGGAAGCCTTCTGAAATAGCCAGCGTACAAAGGTATTGAACGAGTACATCAAAACACAGCAGCATCGGTTCCCTGCTTTCAATAAGCGAAGCTTTTGTAGCCTCCTTCAATGCCGCGGCTTCCATCAGCTCCAGCGAATGCGTAGGAAGGAACCATATTTTACTGGGTGCATCGGGCCGGTGGCCACTACGACCCGCGCGTTGAAGGAAACGCGCCACACCTTTTGGTGAACCGACCTGTATAACGGTTTCGACTGGCCGAAAATCGACTCCAAGGTCAAGACTTGCGGTACATACCACTGCTTTCAGGGTGCCCGCATGGAGCGCTTCTTCCACCCAAATCCGTGTTTCCTGCTCTATGCTGCCATGGTGCAGGGCGATGGCCCCGGCAAGTTCAGGCGCAACATCCAGCAGCGCCTGGTACCACCGTTCGCTCATGCCCCTTGTGTTGATGAAAATAAGTGTGGTGGTGCTGGATTCGATAATTGGAATTACTTTTTCGACCAGCTTGATCCCCAGGTGACCAGCCCATGGGTATTTTTCAATTTCATCGGGGTAAATACAGTGGATTTCAGTTTCCTTTTTTATAGCCGCTTTAATAATTGAGCCATTCCCATTTAAAGGCGCCAGTAATACATTCTTCGCTTCTTCCAAATTCCCTATGGTGGCGCTGATGCCCCAGATGCGAAGGGTAAAGCCTTTGGATTTTTGCAGATGATACAACCGGGAGATGGCCAGTTCCACCTGAACACCGCGTTTGGAACCCAGCAACTCGTGCCATTCATCCACCGCGATGGTGCCCAGGTGCTGAAAGAAGTCCGGGTATTTTTTCTGCGCCAGCAGCAAGTGCAGGCTCTCCGGCGTTATAATGAGTATTTCGGGTGCTTTTCTCTTCTGCCGTTGCCTTTCCGCCGTATCGGTATCTCCGTTCCGGATGCCTACTTCCCAGGGGATATCCAGCAACGAAAGCGCTTCTTCCATGGCACGGGCAATATCTTTGGCCAGTGCCCGTAGAGGCGTAATCCACAACAACTGAAGTCCGTTGTTTTTTTTACTTCGGAAATCGGCAGGATGCTTATCTATAAAAGCCGCTACCGCGCCAAGGAAAACGGAGTAGGTTTTCCCGAAACCGGTTGGCGCGTTCACGAGTCCGCTTTCGTTCCGGCAGATGGCCTCCCAGGTCTGCCGCTGAAATGGGAATGGACGCTTCCCAACGGAAAGCATCCATTCTTCGATGATTTGAACTCCTGTATGTTGTTTGCGTTTTGCCAATCTTTCCGGAGATCCGTTTAAGGGGGATCGCTGGTTAAAGATCGTAAAAAACATGCCACGTATTACGCATAGGTGGCATGTGGCTCACATATCAGTACGCGAAAATTATTTTGTCGCCTGTCGCTGATCCTGCAAAACTAACAGTATGGGACATGCGGGGCAATACCTATATATGGGTACATGTTCAGCCATATATTTCCAACAGTTTTTTCAGATCGTCCAATGTATTGATTTCTTCCGGCGATTTGTCCTTTCTCCACCGGAGTATGCGGGGGAAACGAAGTGCTACGCCCGATTTGTGCCGGGAGGAAGCGGCGATACCTTCAAAAGCAAGTTCAAAAACAAGTTCCGGTTTCACGGTTCTAACCGGGCCGAATTTTTCCAATGCGTTCTTCTTCACGAAAGCGTCTACCTGCGCAAGTTCTTTATCGGTAAGTCCCGAATAGGCCTTGGTAAAACTTACCAACTTGTCGCCATCTTTCACCGCGAAAGTATAATCGGTATACAAGTTACTTCTTCTGCCATGTCCTTTCTGCGCGTAAATCAGCACTGCATCAATCGTGAGGGGATCGATTTTCCATTTCCACCAGTCGCCTCTTTTTCTACCGGTTTGGTAAACGGAATCTTTTCTTTTCAGCATCAATCCTTCCGATTGTTTTTCTCTTGATTTTTCCCGCAGCATCGCCAATTCGTCCCAACTAAAAAATTCCAGGTGTGGCGACAATTGCAGAAATGGATGATTGATGGAGTTGATGAGGGAAGTGAGCTGCGTCCTTCTTTCCGCCAACGGCGTTGCTCTTGTATCTTCACCATCCCATTCCAGCAGGTCGTAAGCGATGAAACCTACGGGCGCTTCGGTCAGGTGTTTTTTGCTCAGTTGTTTACGTCCTATCCTGGTTTGAAGTTTACCGAAAGGCAGTACGCCATTTGCATCCAGCGCTACGATCTCTCCATCCAGCACCGTTCCGTTTGGGAGGTTAAAGGCGAATTCGTTGAATTCCGGAAACTTCTCCGTAAGCAATTCTTCCCCTCTGCTCCACACGAACAATTCGTTTCCCCGCAGAATAATTTGTCCGCGGATGCCATCCCATTTCCATTCCGCCTGCCATTCATCGGGCATACCCAGTTCTTCTAAAGATTGTTCCAATGGGTAAGCGAGGTAGAACGGGTAAGGCTTAGACTGATCGGTTGCCGCATCGTCCCCATCTAACAATTCACTGAATGTAATGGTAGCGGGATCCCATTTTCCACTGATCTTATGGGCAACGGAAGGTGCGGGCATACCCGTTACGCCCGCCAGGGATTGAATGAGTAATTGCTGGGATACGCCTATACGGAAGCCGCCGGTAATGAGTTTGTTGAATACGAAACATTCTTCTTTGGAAAGTGTTTCCCAGGCTGATAATATGTAAATCTTTTTTTGATCTTCCGTAGCTTGTCCAATGGTGGCGAGCGCATTGATGTAGTCGCTTAAAGAAAGGGAAGCCTTACTATTGGTTTTGTTTTCCGGTAACAACAATGCGATCGTTTCTGCCAGATCGCCTACCGTATGGTAACATTCTTCGAACAACCAGGGCGGCAGGCCGGTAATTTCCATGCACCAGGTTTTCAGTAAGGTTGAATTGATACTTCTTTTCGGTCTTCTTCCGGTGAACAGCGCGATCATCCATACTTTATCCTGATCGGGTGCTTTTCGGAAATAGTTTTCCATCGCCCGGAGTTTATCGCCAGTTTTGGTACTTGTACCGAGTGTTTGTATGAGTTGAGAGAATCGCTCCATGGGTTAAGTTTGGCTGATGACTTGTTCTTCCTCCTCTTCTCCGAAACGTGTTTGTACTTCCATCGATCGGATACCCTGCTCGTTGAGGTACCTGCTGAACACAGATTGAAAACCGTGGGTAACGTAAACGGTGGAGGCATTCGTGGCTTTTACCGCGGTGAGTAACCCTTGCCAGTCGGCGTGGTCGCTTAACACAAATCCTGCGTCTGCATTTCTTCTCCTGCGGTTCCCGCGTACCTGCATCCATCCGCTGCAGATGCCGGTGGCATGCGGCCCGAAACGTCGCATCCATGGACTATCATCCGCGCCTGGCGGCGCGATCACGATGGCTTTTTTCAACCGGGCAGGATCTGTATCCGGCGTAATACGGATCACTTCCGGTAATTGGTGGCCGGCCGCAACCAGCGCCTGGTGTACGTTCCACACTGCGCCATGTACATACACTTCTCCGGTAATGCTGTGCAAACAGGGCAGGATGCGTTGTGCCTTTCCCAGGCTGTAAGCCAGTAAAATGGAACTCAGGTTCTTCTCCAGGTTTTGTTGTACCCAACTTTGCATCCGTTCAAAAATCTGTGCCTCGGGTTCCCATTGGTAGATGGGGAGTCCGAAAGTGGATTCTGTAATAAAATTATGGCACTGCACGGGCTCGAAAGCGCCGCTCCTACCATCATTCTCCAGTTTATAATCACCGCTCACCACCCATACTTCGCCTTTGTATTCCACCCTGATTTGCGAAGAACCAATGATATGCCCTGCCGGATGTAGCGAAACTTTTACACCATTCATCAGCGTACTTTCGTTCCACTCCATGGTGCTGTAGTTGCCGGGGCCAAGCCTTAATTGAAGGATGGGCAAACTGGCGCTATGGCACAAATAATACTGTGATCCCCAGCGGGCGTGGTCGCTGTGCGCATGTGTGATCACCGCATACCGCACAGGTTGCCAGGGATCAATATAGAAATCACCCTGTACGCAATAAATACCTTTTTCAGTGAATTGAAGCAATGGCATGTTGATAGCGTTGTTTTCTATCAACAAGTAGAAGGGGAGAAGGTTGGCTTACCTGGCTGCGGTTACCACGCCATTCATTTTAGATACGAGGTACACTTTTTTGTTCTCGAAATAATCCAGTGTATCGGTCTGTTTGTTGAGGACAGGCTGAACATCGTAATCTGTAAATACATCGAATTTATCGACCGCGAGGTTGGAACTCACATCGCGTCCGTATTCCAGGAGCAGTCTTCCATATTTCCAGGCGGCGCCGTACCCCCAGAAAACCATGTCGCTGGGGCGGGAATAGAACTTGTTCTTATACAATTCAGTGATGGCCA
>CAMLRX010000191.1 GCA_946482545.1 uncultured Flavihumibacter sp.
CCATCGCTGAAAATCATGCTGTCGCGGTCGTAAATGTCCACCACCCTGGAAAGTGTTTCCGTTCCAATAATCAATGCTTTCTTCGCGATACCCGCTTTAAAGAAGGCATCGGCATGGATCATGCCCTGTAACCAGCCCGGGCAACCGAAGATGAGGTCGTATGCAACACAGGATGGGTTTTTGATACCGAGTTCACTTTTGATGATGGTGGCCAGCGAAGGTACGATGGCCGTTTGGACGGAGTGTTTCAGTACATTCCCGAAGTTATGGGCCACAATAAGCTGGTCGATGGTTTCCGGGTCAATACCGCTGGCGGCAATGGCTTTACGGGCAGCTTCAGTACCAATATGCGAGGCGGTCAGTTCATCGGAGGCATAACGCCGCTCCAGAATCCCCGTTATCTTGCTGAACTTGGCTACAATTTCAGCAGGAGGCGTGGAAAGCGGGTGCTGGTCCTCAGCATAAAAGTTGTGCTGTGTAAAATCTTTATTGGATACTACCTGCTCCGGAATATAACTTCCTGTTCCTGAAATAACCGTTTGTATGCCCACCTGAATAGTTTAAAAGGTTCCTGGAATAAATTAGCACGCCTAAAGGTACGAAAACCAGCGGTTAGCTTTCTACTCAGTTCATTCTAAACACTGAAGGGGAGAGTGCTGTATGCTTCTTAAAGAAATTATTGAAGTGGGCGGGTTCTTCAAATCCGAGGCAATACCCGATATCGGAGATGGGCCAGTCGGTATGTTTGAGCAGAACCTTCGCTTCGCTTGTAACGCGTTCCGCGATGAGGGTGGAAGTAGTTTTACCGGTCGTTTCCCGGATGGCCCGGTTGAGGTGGTTCACGTGCACATACAGTTGCTCCGCGAAAGCCTTCGCCGAACGCAGCGTGAAGCGCTGCTGTGTGGATTCAATGGGGAACTGCCGTTCCAGCATTTCACTGAAAATAGTGGTAATGCGTGTGCTGGCATTGGTTTGCCGGTGCAGGGTGATGGTGGGTTCCATTTTCAGCGCCAGGTGAATCAGTTCCATCGCGTAATTCAGTTGCAGGTCCTCCCTGAATTTATAATCCGAATTTTCTTCTTCCATCATTTTTCTGAAAACATCCGTTGCCTGTGCGGTTTGCGCTTTGTTCAACAGGTAAGATGGATTTCCCCCGATATGAAACATCGGCAGTTCCGGGAAGCGGGGTTTTAGTTTTTCCAGAAACAGCGCTTCGCGCAGGATGCAGAAGTAGCCGGTGTTATCAGCGTCCAACGGTTCAAGCGTGTACGGCACCTGCGGGTTAAAGAACATCAGCGCGGAACCGTTCATGTGCAATGTTCTGTCCGCATAATGGTAGAGGTTATTCCCGGTAACGAGTGATATTTTGTAAAAGGCCCGTCGCGCATAAGGAATGATCGTTTCTCCGTTTGCGCCAACACAATCTTCCATACGGAAAACGTTGAAGTTCCCGATCTGCTTGTTGGGATGACGCAGGTGTTCCGGCAGTTTGTGCCGGTAAAATTCTTCCAGACTTTCAGTAAAAGGCGCACCCGTTTTTTTCACGGGATTAAAGGTAGAAAAATACCGCATATCGAATGGTTTTTTCCCGCCGGAGGCACCGCTATAGCGGCACCCCCGGCGGGAGCTTCGCCGTTAAGAAAATGACGTAGCGGTAGCCAGTTTTTTCACTGCTTCCATATCTGTTTTTACCACATCCATTTTAGCTTCCGCGAACTGATAGGCATCGGGTCCCAGGAAAAGGTGGATCGGAGGATTGGCCTGTTCTGCTACCGCGATCAGCACTTCCGCGGCTTTTTCCGGATCACCCTGCTGGTTGCCATTATACTGGTTGGTATGCGCGTCCTGCACTTCACGAACGGTTTTGTACGCGGCAATCTCCTGTTGGGGTGTTGATAAAGAGCCGCTGGTCAGGAAATTCGTTCTGAAATAGCCGGGCATCACAACGGTCGCTTTTACATGGAACGCTTCTATTTCATGCGCGAGGGATTCCGTTAAGCCGTGTACTGCGAATTTGGTGGCGCAGTAAATGCCGAAGCCGGGAAAGCCACCCGCAAAGCCTCCAATGGACGCGATGTTGAAGATGTGTCCTGATTGCTGTTGGCGGAGATGAGGCATGGCATGCCGGATTACGTTGAGCGTTCCGAACACGTTCACATCAAAATTGGCCCGTGCTTCTTTGTCGCTCAGTTCTTCCAGTGCGCCTGCGAGTCCATATCCCGCGTTGTTCACCACTACATCCAGTTGTCCGAAGTGCGTAAGGGTATCCTGGATGCTTTGTGCCACACTCTGCTCGTTCAGGATGTCCACCGCGAGGGGCAGGAAATTTTCAGAACGGTGCCCTGCTGCTTTTTCCAGTTCGCTGATGCTGCGGGAAGTGGCGGCTACTTTATAGCCCTGCTCCAGGAGTTTTTTTGCCAGGGTAAGGCCCAAACCTTTGGACGCCCCTGTGATGTACCATACTTTGCGTTTCATTGTTTTATTTTTTCTGATGTTTGATACAACAAAGGTAGCAGCGGTGGGAGGGGGTATGTTAGCGCACGCGAAACAGGAAGTTGCAAAATTCAAACAATCTTCAAAAGTTGACGTATTAACGGGTAGGCATGGACGTTCTTCCAGTTTTGTGTGATTTTCAGGGCGCTACGGTCAAACAGTATGAGCATCATTGCCCCCCGGAAGTTATTTTTGAAAGCAATACCATCACCAACCTGTCCAACGGATTACAATGAACGAACACCGATCAGCAAAGGAAACAACCAATTACCTCTATAAGCAAGCGAAAAATGAACTGACCAATATTCTTTCTTACTGGAAAAAAAATATGACCGACCGCCATTACGGTGGATTTTATGCCCGGAGAGACGGCCACAACCGGCTGGACCAGTCCGCTCCCAAAGGTGTTGTGTTGAACGCCCGTATTTTGTGGACGTTTTCCGCTGCCGCCAAAGCAAATGGCAATCAGCAAAGCATTGCGCTGGCAAAACGTGCTTATAAGTATATGCTGGACTACTTCCGTGATGAAGTGAATGGTGGCGTTTACTGGAGCGTTGACCGCAGTGGAGATAAGCTGGATGGCAAAAAACAAACTTACGCCCAGGCATTCGCGCTTTACGGGTTTACTGCATACTTCGAAGCTACCGGGAATCAAACGGCCCGGAACGAGGCCATCGCAATGTTCCGTTCAATAGAAACATATTGTTACGATAAGGCCAACGGCGGTTATACAGAGGCGTTGGATGAAAACTGGAATCCCTTGCAGGACCAGCGTTTGAGCAATAAAGATGCCAACGAACCCAAATCAATGAACACACACCTCCATCTGCTGGAAGCCTATACCAGCTTGTACCGCATTTGGCCGGATGAACTGCTGAAGCAACGGATACTTGAATTGTTGCGCATTTTCCGCGATAAGATCATCTGTAAAAGCTCAGGACACCTGAACCTGTTCTTCTCGCTGGATTGGGAGCCACGTTCCACAAACAAGTCTTTCGGGCACGATATTGAAGCCGCCTGGTTACTATATGAAGCTGCGCGGGTGCTGGAAGATCAAAACCTGATAACCGAAACACAGGAGATTTCCATTCGATTAACGGAAGCCGCTACACACGGCCTGGATACGGATGGCGGACTTTGGTATGAGGCTGCTCCTGACGGTAAAAACTTCCTCCGGGAAAAACACTGGTGGCCGCAGGCGGAGGCCCTGGTGGGTTTCTGTAATGCCTGGCAGTTGACCGGAAATGAAATATGGCTGAAGCTTGCCGATCAAACCTGGACGTTCATCCAGGAAAAACTGATGGATAAGGATAAAGGAGAATGGTTCTGGGGAATTGATGCGCAAAACAAGGTGCTCCGGAATGAAGACAAAGCAGGCTTCTGGAAATGTCCATACCACAATGGTCGTGCCTGCCTGGAACTGGTTGCCAGGTTAGCACCTGATCCCGTTATTTAGGCGAGAAGGGCAACACGCCATACCCTTTAAGGCCATCCTTGAAAATCAACTCAATTCGATCCAGGAAAACACCTGCATCGATCATATAGATTTTAACGGAATGCTGTCCCTTTTTTAACTGGGGTAGCGCCAGTTTTTTCACCGCGCTGTTCCGGAGTACGTTCTGTTTCCATTCCTCGCTTCTGCCCACAGTTTTAAAGTTCAGCAATACCGGTGCCGCACCGTCTATGGAAACAGCGTACCGCATCCCCGTTGTTTTGGTGAGTGGATGTGTGGGGATGGTATGCATGAAAAGTGTTCCCGGCGTTTCGGTATAGGTGTAGAAATCGTACTGTACCCAGGCGCTTTTTTCAAGGGGAAATTCCTGTGCCGTATATGGATCGCCTGAAGCAAGCAATGTATTGCCGGAATGACCGGGTCCTTCCGTAACACACCATTGTTGTGCGGGGGTGGATTGTGTAGAAGAGAAATCGTAAGCGGGGATGGAAATATACCCCGCGGACTCTTTGAATATTGATTTGGGTACGTTGTCCCGGACACCTGAAACCAACACCCGAAAACTGGTATCAGCGCTTTTAACGGTAATGTGTGAACGAATGCTTCCGGTCTTGGGCGCTTTTTCCCAGTCTATTGCGATCCATATTCTTTTTTCGCTGGCTGCGCCTTCTGGTCTGAGTATGCCGCTTTCTTCCGATAGGGTGATCCACGGAGCCTCCCTGGATATTTCCCAGGCTACCTCTTGTTTGCCGCAAAGAAAGACATCCAAAAAATACTTTTCATTACCCCATGAACTGAACAGGGGAAGTTGCAGCGCATCCGGGGTTGCTTCCAGGGCAATGTTCCAGGACCTGGCTCCGGATGCTGTGGCGGGTGGAATTGAAGGGGCATGGAATACAGGAAGATTGCGGGGCTGATGGTGCATGATGCCGTTCCATTTTCCATTCGATAACTTTTGATTGAAATAAATGGTCTCTTTTTCAATGGATGCGTGCGCTTTCTCAGATAGGGCAGCATAATAGCCGGCGCTGGTGCGGTGTTGCGCCTGGTACAACAGTGCTTTGTCGCGGTAAACAAATTTCCTGTTGATGTTTGCTGCACAAACAACCGGGTATTCGGCCAGTTGGTAAAAAGCTTCTTTCCGATGGGCCGGCATTTTTGAACGAACTGTCTGCAGTTGCTTTTCGAGTTGTTCGTACCGCTGAACACGTTTTGCGGCCTGATCCCCAAAGTAGAAATGGTTATAGGCAGTTGGGTTTACCTGGGTGGTGGGTTCAGTCTGGCTCCATCCCATGAATTCCGGTCTTCTTTCAAAGGCGAGCTGGTAGTATGCATAGAAAATGTCTTTCATCATCCCGGCGTTTTGTGCGCCGAAAATGTTTTTTGACCATTCCTGCAAATGTGTTTTCACGGAGGAGGGATGTGTAAAATCACCGGCGCTGTATGCCATATCCATAAACAGGCTAATATTGTATTCCAGCGGCTTGATATCGCCTACGTTCAGCACCCATATCCTGTTGCTGCCATTTTCGAATGCCTTCATCATTTCCGCTCTGATCAGGGCAGGATGAGTGGAACTGAGCCAGAGGTAGTCGTGTGGTCTTCCCCAGTAGGAGGCATGGTAGTAAACGCCTGATCCGCCCGGGCGTTGCTTTTCGGAGCTGTCGTTGAGTCGCTGGATATAACCGTAATTATCATCTGGCCAGGTGATGGTGACGTCTTCAGGAAGGATGAGGCCATTATCATAGATGTCGAGGACCTCTTTGTAAATGGTAAAAGTTTGTGGGATACGGGAGAGGGGTTCTTTCCTGCTGCCGGTAAGCATTGCCCTTTGCTGGCGGATAATTTCCGTAAGCACCGGCACGGCGTCTTTGGGATTTTTGATGCCTTCCATGCCGCTATCGTGAACGCCGCGCATGCCGAGGGTGAAGATGGCATCCTGGGTGCTGGTTTCCTGCACTCTTTTCGCCCAGTAATCCAGTACGGTTTTGCTGTTGGTGAGGTAGTTAAAGGCGCCCATCGTTTTGCTGTCCCATTCGTCCACATTGTTGCGGAGCATGGGTTCTGCATGGGAAGACCCTACCACAATATGGTAAGCTTCCGCGGTTTGCCGGTTACCTGGGTAATGAAAGAAGGACCTGGTGCTGGGATGCATGGCAGGCCAGATCATGTTGGCTTTGAGCCGGAGCAACAGTTCGAACACTTTGGCATAAGTTTTCGGACCAATATCGCCTGTCTCAGGCTCAAAGGTTTTTGCGGCCCATGGTTGCAGGCCCCAGTCTTCATCGTTGATGAAGATGCCACGGTATTGTACGGAAGGCGTGGTGGAAACGAAGGGTTCGATATTTGGCGAAAGG
>CAMLRX010000192.1 GCA_946482545.1 uncultured Flavihumibacter sp.
TCAACATCACCACACGTATTCAATACACCAATGCGGCCGGACAAGCTTCTGTGGCTTTTATCGGGCCGGATGAAACATCGGTTACACTGCCCAGTTATAAGCAAGGGGAGTCCATTACGTTTCAATCTTCCTTCGTGCCGGTGCGCAACGCGCTGGATACTTTCCTGACCAATTTCGTGGATACCTTTCCCGATGTTTTCCGCCTGGTGCAATGCAATAAAGGTTTGTTCCGCGAGTATGGCATGTGGGGTGATATGTCGGCATGGGAAGGGAATACCAGTACATGGCGGCTTTGGGATGGCTCCAATGGTCCACAGGGATGGCCCGATGTATTCCACAGTGGCGGCGGTGCGGTGCCCGGTACTTTCAGTTTTGATATGGGTGCTGTTTATAACAACCTTTATGAGTTTGAAGAAACAGGAAGAAACTGCTGCCACAACCCGACTGAATTTGAAGTGTGGGGAATTGCCGATATTACCAACGCTGTTCCTCAGTTGAATCCTACCGATGCCAACTGGAAAACTGAAATGCAGAACAAAGGCTGGACGCTGATCGCGAATGTGGTGCGCGGCGATGATGGTGTTTCGGCGCGGAAATTCAGGTTCATCGAAAACATGCCGCCTGTCCGTTATATGCGTGTGCGTGTATTGAAGAACGCCAATGGAGAATCTTATGTGAACCTGAGTGAGTTGACTTTCTGGAACAAAGAATAAGCGGGACCTTCCGCATGGATTGAATAGAACATCCGATAAAAACCCTTGCTGATGTATTGTAAGAAGAATAGTTTTTTATTACTGCTGTTTGTTGTTTTCGCATGGCCTGTTTTTGCGCAGAAAACGGGAGATATGCCAATGCCGCTGCGCATCTGGTTTGACAAGCCAGCCACACAATGGGAGGCCACCCTTCCACTGGGCAATGGTCGCCTGGGTATGATGCCTGATGGCGGCGTGCTGAAAGAAAACATCGTATTGAACGACATCACACTGTGGTCCGGCGCACCCCAGGATGCCAACAATTATGAGGCGTATAAAAAGCTTCCTGAAATACAAAAGCTGCTCCTGGAAGGAAAGAACGACCAGGCGCAGGCTTTGATAGATAAGGATTTCGTGTGCACGGGAAAAGGATCAGGAGCAGAACCCTTCGGCTGTTTCCAGACAATGGGTAACCTGAAATTTGATTTTCAGTATAAAGGGCTGAAAGCCGATGAAGTGAAGTTCAGCGATTATGAAAGAACGCTATTGCTTAACAACGCGGTCGCGGTAACCTCCTACAAAGTTGACGGGGTTACCTATCATCGCGAGTACTTTACCAGCTTCGGGAACGATGTGAGCATTACGCGGCTAACGGCGGACAAACCCGGAAGCATTTCGATGACCGTGGCCCTCTCAAGAGAAGAGAAGGGGAATGTTACGGTAAAAAATAACACCATTGAAATGGAAGGCCAGTTGGAGAACGGCACCAACGGCAAAGGCATGCGCTACATCGCTAAAGTAAGGCTCAGGATAAAAGGAGGAACGGTTTCAGGTTCAGGGAAAGAGTTAGTGGTGAAAGATGCTTCAGAAGTGATCGTGTTCTTCTCAGCGAAAACTGATTTCCGTGACCCCGACTACCTGTCGCACGCGGAACAGGCATTGCAGCGGGCCATGAAAACGCCTTACGATAAAGAAAAGAAAAAGCATATCACGGCGTATCAGCGTTTCTTCAACAGGATGAGCCTGTCGCTCGGTGCGGGCAATACGGAGCACCTGCCCACTGATAAAAGACTGGAGTTGTTTTACAACGCAAAAACGCCCGACAACCAACTCCCGGTACTGTTCTACCAGTTCAGTCGTTACCTCAGCATCAGCAGTACGCGCGTTGGGTTGCTCCCCCCGAATTTACAGGGGCTGTGGGCGCACCAGATCCGTACCCCCTGGAATGGCGACTACCACCTGGACGTGAATGTGCAGATGAACCACTGGGGGGTGGAAGCCGGCAACCTCTCTGAACTGAACCTGCCGCTGGCCGATCTCGTAAAGAACCTGGTGCCGCATGGGGAACGTACCGCCAAAGCCTATTACAACGCAGAAGGATGGGTGGCCCACGTGATCACCAATCCATGGATGTTTACAGAACCGGGCGAAAGCGCTTCCTGGGGCGTGACCAAATCCGGCTCCGGGTGGTTGTGCAACAACCTTTGGGACCATTATATTTTTTCTAACGATCAGCAATACCTGAAAGATATCTATCCTGTATTAAAAGGTTCAGCGCAATTCTACGCGAGTATTTTAATCAAAGACCCGAAAACAGGCTGGCTGGTTACTTCACCTTCTTCTTCCCCTGAAAATTCTTTCTACATGCCCGATGGCAGCGGGAAACACGCGAGTATATGTATGGGTGCCACGATCGACAACCAGATTATCCGCGAACTGTTCACCAATGTGATCACTGCTTCGGAAACGTTGAATACTGATACGGTTTTCAGGAACCAGCTCAAAGTAACGTTAAGCCAGATTCCGCCGCCCGGCGTGGTGGCCCCCGATGGCCGTTTGATGGAATGGCTGGAAGATTATAAAGAAACTGATCCGGAACACCGGCACATTTCTCATCTCTATGGACTGTATCCTGCAAACCTGATTACGCCTTCACAAACACCTGAGCTGGCGGAAGCCTGTAAGAAGTCGCTCAACGTGAGAGGGGATGACGGACCAAGTTGGGCCATCGCCTACAAACAATTGTTCTGGGCACGTTTGCACGATGGAAACCGCGCTTACAAACTGTTTCGTGAAATCATGAAACCCACGCTCCAAACGCATATCAATTACGGCGCTGGCGGTGGTGTATATCCTAACCTGCTTTCCGCGGGACCTCCGTTCCAGATTGATGGCAATTTCGGTGCAGGAGCGGGTATCGCTGAAATGCTGCTGCAAAGTCATGAAGGATTTATTCATTTCCTCCCTGCTATCCCCGATGTGTGGAAGGCCAAAGGAAAAGTAACCGGGATGAAGGCCAGGGGAAACCTCACGGTTGATTTTGAATGGGTGAATGGTGTGGTGATGAATTTTAAAATTACCAGCACTGAAAAAATGCCGGTCACACTGGCTACCTACGGATTGGGTATTCGTGTGGAAGGAAGAAAAAAACCTTCTGTGAAAATTAAAGTGAATGGCCAGATGCAGGATGTGCTGGTAGAACCGTATAAAAGCAGGAAATGAGGAGGAAAAGGATTCCACGGCTGATGTTGCTCATCGTTTTGTGTACGGGCCTGAAATGGAGTGCGGCGCAACCGCTGCTCCCAAAGCTGTTCGGCGATAGTATGGTGCTGCAACGTGACCTTCCCATCAAAATATGGGGATGGGCCACCCCCGGCGAAACCGTAACGGTAAAACTGCACGGGCAAATGCGCCAGGCCACAACAGGCGCTGATGGGAAATGGACACTTCAACTGGATCCCGAAAAAGCAGGCGGTCCTTATGATATGGAAGTGCATGGCCGTACTTCCAGGATTTTAAAAGGAATATTGTTCGGTGATGTATGGGTGTGTTCCGGTCAGTCCAATATGGAGTTTCCGGTAAAAGGGTGGTCCGAGGTAATCAATGCGGAGGAAGAAATCCGCAACGCGAACTATCCTGCCATACGTTTATTTACTGTTGAAAAGAATATAGCCGCACTGCCGGCCGAAGATGTAAAGGGGGGCAATTGGCAGCGTTGTAACCCCGGAACGATCTCCCCGTTTTCGGCAGTCGGTTATTTTTTCGGAAGGGCCATTCACCAGAGAACGGGGGTGCCCATCGGCCTCATCAATACCACCTGGGGCGGCACCAATATTGAAACCTGGACCAGCAGGGAAGGCTTTGAAGGAGATGCGGATTTCAGCAACTGGATTGCTTCGTTTCCTGAAATTACGTTGGATTCGATGTATGCCTTGCGGCGGAAAGAAGCGGAACAATACATCAGCGGTTTACAGCGCATTATCGGCGATACGGCAGGTTCAGCAAGCTGGAAAGCAAAAGATTACGACCATCATGGTTGGGCAAAAATGATATTGCCGGGACTTTGGGATAACCAGGACTGGGGAGTGCGTTTCGATGGCGTGGTATGGTACCGGAAAGAACTGTGGCTGGAAGATGAACCCGGTAAAGAAAGTATGCTGCACCTCGGCATGATCGATGACAGCGATGAAACCTACCTGAATGGCGTGAAACTGGGAAGTACAGCAGGTTATAATGTGCACCGCGTGTACCGTATCCCGGATGGAATTTTACGGAAAGGGAAAAATACCATCGCTGTAAAAGTAGAAGACTCCGGCGCAGGCGGTGGTATTTACGGTGACTCCGCACAGCTTTTTCTTTTAGCAGGAAATAAGCGCATATCCCTTTCAGGTAGTTGGAGCTACCATCTGTATGAAGCGCGGGTGTCTACCAACAATATCGGTGCGAATGAATACCCTTCTCTCCTGTACAATGCCATGATACATCCGTTGGTGCCCTTCGGTATCAAAGGCGCTATCTGGTACCAGGGTGAGGCCAATGTACAAAATGCAAAAGCGTATGCCAAACAATTCCCACTAATGATCTCCGATTGGAGAAAGCATTGGCAACAGGGCGATTTTCCTTTTTACTTTGTGCAACTCACCAGCTTCAACGAGGCGGGTGGCAACAGTAATAAAGGAAGCAAATGGGCCGAATTACGAGAAGCGCAACAAATGGCCACCAGGCTGCCGCATACGGGGATGGCCGTCACCATCGACATCGGGGAAGCCAACGATATTCATCCACGCAACAAACAGGAAGTAGGTGCGCGCCTCGCGGCGCTTGCCCTGCAAAAAACGTATGGTATAGATACGGTTGCTTCCGGTCCTGTGTTTCAGCGGATGAAAATAAAAGGAAACAAAGTCACCATTCGGTTTGCGCAAACAGGTCCGGGCCTGTCGCTTAAACCTGGTGATGCTGAGTTAAGAGGATTTGAAATTGCCGCTTCGGATGGTGTTTTCTATCCCGCAACAGCGGTGATTCAAAACAATAAAATGGTGGTTGCCGCAAGCCAGGTTAAAAAGCCGGTGGCGGTGCGTTATGCCTGGGCCGATGATGCAGGAGCGGCGAATCTTTTCAATAAAGCCGGTTTGCCGGCAGCACCGTTCCGCACCGACATGCCGAGGCCATAACGAAGCTATTCCTCCAAATAATTTTTTATGATTCATAAAGTTCAGGTATCCGACAGGCGCTTCCCCTTAGGGAAAGGTGCCGGAAGTGATGCTATTCACCGCGATCCCGTGTATTCCTACGCCGTTACTACTTTAATTGATTCCAGTGGTCATGAAGGAACAGGATTGGCTTTTACCCTGGGCGAAGGGAATGAACTGGTTTGTGCGGCTGCTGCATTTTACGCGGAACAACTCAGGGGAAAAGATATTGAGGACTTGATGGCAAACTTCGGCCAGTTGTTTAATCGACTCAGCAATGAGCAGCAGTTCCGCTGGCTCGGTCCGCACAAAGGCGTGGTGCACCTGGCGCTCGCTTCGGTTACCAATGCCTGTTACGACCTGTGGGCAAAAAAGAAAGGCGTGCCGCTGTGGAAGTTGCTCATTGATCTTTCTCCTGAACAAATACTCGCCACACTTGATCTTTCTTACCTCGAAGATGAACTGACCCGCGAAGAAGCATTGAAGTTGCTCCACGAAAGCAGGGCGGGAAGTGAACAACGGAAAACTATTTTGTTGGCAGGTTACCCTGGCTATGATACTTCCATCGGTTGGTTCAATTACACGGATGAACAGGTGAAGGAGAACGTGAAGAAAGCCGTGGGCGAAGGGTTTACGGCCATGAAACTGAAAGTGGGGTCGCCAGATGCGCAACGGGATATCCGCAGGGCCAACCTGGTGCGGGAAGCCGCGGGTGATGCCGCGACCATTATGCTGGATGCCAACCAGCAATGGAGCCTGCCCGGAGCCATCGCCATTTGCACGACACTGAAAGCGATGAATCCATATTGGATCGAAGAACCCACCCATCCCGATGATGTGCTGGCACACAAAACCCTTGCCGATGCCATCGCGCCGGTGAAGCTGGCGCTGGGCGAGCATGTGCCGAACCGGATATTATTTAAAAATTACCTGCAAACCGGGGCGGCGGGTTTTATACAGGCGGATGCGGTAAGGCTGGGCGGCGTGAGTGAGTTTATAACGGTAAGTCTTTTGTGCAGAAAGTATGGCATCCCCGTGGTGCCGCATGTAGGGGATATGGGGCAACTGCACCAGCACCTGGTATTGTTCAACCACATCAGCCTGGGGCATGAGGCGTTGTTTCTCG
>CAMLRX010000193.1 GCA_946482545.1 uncultured Flavihumibacter sp.
AGAACAAGTACCGGTTATGTGTACCGGACCGATAGCGGCTGGAAAGCCGAAAGCGACGGGCTCTTCGATTTCTCCTACCGCTACCTCAAACTTGGGGTCGACCCTTATTCTCCTCCGCCAAAGCCCACGGATTTTGTAACGGTGGACGAACCATTCGAATTCCATCCCGGCGTTATCAAAGGATTGTTCAATATCCGGAATATAAAGGATGCACCTTCCGTAGCGGAATACATCGCCGTAAACGATATTGAAGGCGGCGCCACTTATGTAAATGGTGTGAAAGGCATGGAAATGACCGCTCCGGCAATCGGTATTGAAGAACCCGTAAAATGCGGCGCGGTATATTTTGATGCCGATGTTGAAATTGAAAATGTGGTACAGGGGCACGTGAACAAACGTGTGGTGTCTAAAAAAATTCTCGGTTATGTACAGGTGGCTCCGGCAGGAAAACCGCTGAACCCGAACCAACTCCGCGACCTGATGAACATTCATGGCGGCGTGATTGGCGGCGATATCGACTGCGTGATCGACATCAACAACAGCGACCAGCAGATGAAAGCCACCCGCTTCGATGCCAACGTTTCCATTAACGAAAATGGGAACCCCGCCTTCGTGCTGGCGGTGCGCGGCCAGGTATTACTTCCCAAAGATGGCAGTTGGGCAATGGTGCAACACAACACGGGTACCGGCGATGTAACCCCGCTTCCTTCCAACACCTCCGTTCCACTCATCCGGAAAGGCAAATGGAAAAAGAATGTGGTGATCGACCCCGCCGTTGTAACGGGGCAGTTGCTGCGCATCGCCCATCCGCTGGAGATCATCCGCGAAGCCACCAACAACACCATCAACTTCGGCTACCTTCAAACCACCGGAACGCAAAAAGCACTGTTCCTCACACCGGCGTATGGTCTGGGTAAAAAAATGCTGCTCAGCAAAACGCCGCCCATCTTTGCCGACGCTTACCGCCTGATGACGGGCAACGGCATCTTCCCCAATATCGGCAACGCCATCAGCAATTTCGGAAAGGCCATGCCTTTGTTCCATGGAAAGAACCCGGATAAAAGTCTGTTCGAAGCCTTCACTACCAGCAATCTCCAGGATGGCGCCACCAATGTACTGGAGCTCATGAAAGTGGAAGCCGTAAAAGCCGGTGAAGCCGTGATTGAGCAGGGCATGAGCCTTTTGCAGAAAGGCGCCAACGGCGTGCTGGACAAAGCCATGAAGTTTGATGTGCCCTCCTTTGAAGTGCCACTGGTGGATACCGAAGCGCTCCGGATTTACATTGAATACAAAACGGGAGGCAAAGACGTTCCGCCCGCAGACTATGTAGACAGCCGCCTGAACTTCGACGTGGAATCTTTCGCATCAGATATGGGCAACCAATGGAAAAGCCGCCTCAACAACCTCGCGATGGTAGTGGACCTCGGCGATATGGATCGCCTCATGACCATCAAAGGAAATTTCGACTCCAAAAAAGGAAAAGAAACCGGTTATGAAGGTGGTCCCGGCGATATCACCGAAGGACTACCCACCCCCGAAATTGAATTCAGCGACGCGCTCCAACCCGTAATCGATATCCTGCAGGTGCTCGCCAGCCTCAGCTCCGGCAACTATGCCGATGCCATGAAAAAAGGACTGAAGATCGCCATGGGCAACAGCGGCGAAATATGGGAATACAAATTTGAAGCGACCAAAGAAATCCCGTTGGTGCGCTTCCCGCCAACAGATGAGTTGTACAACAGCGCCCAAACGCCGCTGAAGCTGGAAGCCTCGCTGGCACTGGGTGTGTACTTCAACGCGGCACTCAAGGTAACCACCGATCCCACACAATTGCTGCCCACCGCAGGCGCTTTTCTACAGTTCAAAGGCGGACTGAAAGTGATGTGCGTTTCGGTTGGCGTGGGCTCCATCTTCGCCATCGGTAACGTGGGGGTGAAAATCGCCTGCGATACCAAAGTAGGACCCAGCCTCACCCTCGATTTCGGCTTTGGCATCGAGATCGTGGTGAGCCTGCCGGTGGTAGGAAACGCCAGCGTGAGCTATATGGTGGGCGTGCAGATGTATGCCGATAAAGATAAAGTGGTAGTGGCCGCCATGATGCGCTTCAGGGGCCACGCCTCACTGCTCGGCGGCATCGTGGCCGTAACCATTACTATCGAAGCGAAAGGCATCATCGTAAGGCAAAATGATGTGACCGATTGTTCGGCACAGGTCACTTTCGCCATCGACATCAGCATCTTCCTCATCATCGACATCAGTTTCTCCAAAACATGGGGGGAAGACAGGCAAATAGCATAGTAATGAACAAATTTTTGCGCGATACCGGCTTTTGTATTGCATGGCGGCTTCGTTGCGTCGCAAGCACTTCATCGCCTGTGCCAATGGCAGCAGCAATCGTTTTCAAAAGCAGTATCCACCATACCCTTCAATTATAAAAAAAATAAGCTCATGGAAGCGAAAAGAAGATATTCAACGATGGTGTTCCCCCATGGATTCGATGGGAACACACTTTCACTCAACATTGTGCTGATCCCGCGCAACCAGGATCCGTTCGTCCCGTACAATACAGGACTGGTCGCACATCCCACGGCAACCGCTTTCGCCAACCTGGTACCACAGTTTGAAATAGCCGTGGCCAATGGTCTTGATGAATGGCCTATCGGCAACGCCTCTGCTGCCGGACAGGAGCCCGTTAAAATACCGGTGACCGCTACCGAAGCCACGAACAAGTTCCAACTGTTGCAAGGCATCGCAACTGAACTCGGCGCTAAAATAAATATGGACGGCAGCTCCGCCGACAAAACAGACAAAGCGCCCGATACGCCGCTGCCGGAAAACCAGAGCGTGCAAAAATACCTGCCGGAAACCTACAGGAACGCCTTCAACTTCACTTCCCCACGGCATCCCAATGCAAAGCTGGACGACAGCTACCATTGCGCGTTAAAAAAAGATACACCCAAAGATCCCACCTGGAAAAACAACGATGACCTGAGCTGGGGACAAGTGTTCGCACACATCCTCCGCCAGCCCATGCTGGCCCGCGCATGCGGCATGATCTACTCTGTTTCGGTGGACCTCAGTCAGCAACCGGGATTACTCTCCAAAGGCGGCTTCGTTTACGTGAACATCATCAACGATGAATACCTTCAGATACAAAACCAATTACTGAACGACCCGCAGGGCCCTTTCATCAAGAGATATGCAGCCAGGATACCAGCGCTCACCACAGGTGAGCCGCGCCCTGTTTTTGCTCCTCTACTCTTCCCCGTGCTGCACCGCATGGAGGGATCCCTGGTTGACCCGGAACCCCCGAAAGCGGAATGGGACAAGATCTTCGCCGAACTGAACGAATACAACGACGGGTTCGCGAAGATCGTCCATGCCGGCCAGCAGGTGAGCAACAACATCCTCAGCGAAACACAGGACGGTCCCGCACCACAGTCCGACACCGGCATCCGCCTCGCCTGGGACGATGAACAGATCATGATCTGGTACCTCCGCCAACTCAGCGCTAACCCACTCGATCCCGGAAAACGCCTTGATGTGCCCATGGGTGTATACGGCTACCGGATAGATGTAGCCGAAGATGAAGAAGGTGCCGGATGGGGAAGCCTGAACCTGGTACAAAGCAACCAACCACTCGCCATTGGAGGAGCAAACGTGGGCAACGATGCCAACCAGCCCATCGAACTGCCCTACCAGGTGTTTCCCTCCCAACTTGACAATAATATCAGCGCCCCCTACTGGCTGCCCATGTACTTCACCAACTGGATCGGCAAAAGCCTGGTATTAAAAGATGTGGACGCCGTGCGCATCAACCGCCACGCTGAAGCAATGAAATCGCTGAAAGAGCAGGTTTCTAAAAGCGTGAACGAGGCTACGCCTTACACGGAAATCCCTTCGGGTATCGACCTCCGTTACGGCAACCGCTACCGCTTCCGGGTAAGGATGATGGACATCAGCGGCGGCGGCCCGTCTATCGGAGAAGATGTATTCAACAACGCGCCCGCTCCTTCCGCGAAGCACCATTTCAAAAGATACCTCGAACCTGATCTTTGCCGGATCGAACAACCGGAGCCACTCCGCACCGCAATTTCTTCTTACTTCAACAAAACCGGTATGGAAGAAGATGCGCCTTCTATACCGAATCCTGTGCTTCGTATCCGCCGCCCGCTGCTCAATTACCCCGCAGTATTGTTCACCGGTAAATACCAGGCCGCGGGACTCAACCCCGTTGACCTGCTGATCGCCTCCACACAAACCGCCGACGAAAGCAAAGTGCCCGGCATAGCCGATCCCGATGTTACCAAAGTGGAAATAAAAGTGGAAATCGAAACGCTGAAACTCGACAACCTGCTCAGCGAATCAGGACGGGAAAACTACATCACCCTTTATACCACCACCCGCAATTTCCCCGAAGGCTTCGAAGACCAACTCGAATTGCCCGTGGTGTTTCATGATGTACCGGTGCTCCTCGCGGGAAATCCGGATGATCCGTTCAACCGGCCCGATCTCGATAAAGCGGCCATTGATGCCATGACCGACATTCCGCTGCCCACCGCCAGAAGGATACGCGTTACCGTTAGAGGCGTTTGTGAAGGCGACGGCAACTATTTCGGGTTCATCCATCCTGGTGATCCGGAACGTGACACCCGTTTTGGAAAAACAGCACAATTCTGGTTCCACCAGGCATCAACAAACGAAGAAGACCTGCTGTTGCCCCAGCCCAACGTACCCGAACTGCAGGGCATCTATCTACAGCCCGATCCGCCCTACCTCAATACGGGTAAGTTCTCCAGCTTCTTCCTCCTCCGCGAGGTGGATGGTGGCATGCCCGATATTGTACAGCGTTTCGCCCAGAAACTGGGCCTGCGCACCAACGGACTCACCCTGATGGGTAAAAAAGGACAGCGCGTGGTATTCGGGTGCAGTCCCAGAATCAGGCACCATCTCTCTCCCGATCACGGCAGCATCACCTTTTCTTCCAAAGGTGATCTTTGCAACCACTGGCTCGGTTGTGTGGTACACCGCCTCAACCGGGACTGGACCTGGAACGGTCTGGAAGACGTGGCCTTTACCATCAGCCGCCGGAAAAAATTCGCCCGTGATGCGGATGGCGAAGCCGAAAACCTCGCCGTACTGGGTGATATAGAAATGAAAAGATCGGCTTCGTTCGAAAGCCTTCAAACCGATGAATTCGGGGATATCAACCGGGAACATACTTTACTGGTGTTCATCGATGCGATTGAACCGAAATCCTCGTTGCAGCGTACCGGAGGTGGCTTGCGTTACCCCGATGAAATCGAGGTTCAATATACGCTAACCCCACGTTTCCGTCCGCTGCACGGTGCACCCCAGGAACATCCTTCGGAAGCATTGCGCCTTCCTACCACCATTGCACCATCGCAGGTGCCGGAGATCGCCAGCGTAGGTATCGCTTTCTCGCCCTATCGCGCCAACGAAAAATACAGTGCCACCGAGCCGCGCCAGAAATACCTTTGGGTGGAACTGAAAGAACCGGTGAAAGATCCGCACGATACCCTGTTCTGCCGTGTGCTGGCGTATGCGCCCGATCAACTCATCAGCAACAACCAGGGCGGCATCATCACTGAAGTGCCGGAAGAACCGCCGCTGCCCATAAATCCAGAATACATCCGCGCCATCACGCCAGGCCAAACAGATGATATGGCCGGACTCAGCGCCATGCAACCCATGGAAAAAGCCGCTGACGATGATGATATTCATTACCTCCTGCCACTCCCGCCCGGACTACATGCCGAAAGTCCGGAACTGTTCGGCTTCTTTACCTACGAGTTCCGTATCGGCCATGGCCACTGGAGCGCGCAGGAAGATGAGCAGGGTCACCTGTGGAGCACCGCCCAGGGCCGCTTTGGACGACCACTCCGTGTTACGGGCATGCAACATCCCGCGCCGAACCTGTTGTGCAATGTGAACCGCGATAAAGACCGGGTTTACCTTTCCGCCCCCTACGCTAAAGCCGTATGGAAAGGCCGTAATGTAACCCCCAACCCGCCGCGCACACAATTGCACGGCCTCCTGTACGCACAGGTAAGACAGGCCGATGGAAACGGTTACCGCAATATTCTCCTCGATGAAAAAATGATGGTGCTCAATAAACCCATTATTGACCCGATAAGGCCGGGCAGAACCGGCGGACTCTCCGCCGCCAACCTCACGATGGCCGCCTGGACCGTAGACCAGGTGGATACCGCTGAAAAAGCGAACGTACTGGTAAGCAACCTCTCCCTCATGGACGATGATGC
>CAMLRX010000194.1 GCA_946482545.1 uncultured Flavihumibacter sp.
TCCCAAACTTTGCTGTTAGTTTAATTACATGCGCCCCGTCCTTGTCAAAAGTCATGTTAAAAGGCGTTATAGTATGGGGTTTCAGTATTCCGTCAACTTCCCAGGTTGCAGAAGAAGGAGTGGGGGTGAATGAAGGGGTTATAGAAACATCCGTATTGGTGCATAAAAGTGCGGGTATATTGAAGTCGCTACCATACTGTGCAACATTCAGATAATTGCTTCTCACTTGTTGTGCGGTGCAACCTTCGGAACTTTTAACGGTCAGCATTACGGTATAAATGCCTTTTTTGTTGAACGCATGGGATGGGGTCTTTTCTGTGCTTGCAGCACCATCGCCAAAGTCCCATTCGTAGCTTAATGTTCCGGGTCCAACGCTGTTGTTGTTGAAATGAACAGGATCAGTCTCCTTACAAAGCACTTCTTCACTGGCAGTAAATGTTGCTGCAATAGAAGGTAATACTTTAACAGCCCCCGCCTTAACTACCGTATGTGAACATCCGAAATTGTTCTTAACCGTAAGTGATACAGGCGCTTCCTGCTCTTCTTGATAAGTATGACTTATTGTGGGGCCTGAACCCAGCTCTGTTGTGCCATCGCCAAAGTCCCAATAATAATCTGTGATGCTGCCTCCTCCGGGTTGCGCTGTGCTCGTAAATGTAACAGCCGCAGGCGAACATGCTTTGGCGGAAGAAACAGTAAAGTTGGCGGTTGGTGGGGGATGAACGGTTACTGCAATTGTTTTGGAAGAAGTTTTCCCGTTGTCGGAAACGGTAAGCGTAACATTATATGTTTTTGTATCGGTATAAATGGCCGAAGGATTTGCTATTACAGCATTATTCCCATTTCCAAGGTCCCATCTGTAAGTGGCTCCGGAAGATACTCCTGTGGTCCGATTGGTGAAGCTTACTTTCAAAGGTGCGCATCCGGCGCTCACATCGGCGATGAAGTCCGCGTTCAATTGGGCGTGCAGGGGTAACGAAAACCCAACAGGCAGCAATAGGAGTAAGGCTTTTAAAAAACGGACAAGGGGCATAACGGGGTTCGTAATTACGAACCGAAGATAGGAAGGTTGAGTGGGCTGAGCAAGAGTGGGCAACCGGTATTTTCACCTATCGTGCTAAAAATGGATAAGGCGCCTAGACTGATATTTTAATAAAAAGATGCTATCTTCCGGAGGGCGATTGAAGAAGAAATTCCGTTATGGCCTTACTTTTACAACCGTGAAGCATCCACAACAGCCGGTCATTAAAGAAAATTCCTTTTTCGCCCGCATGGCTGCGGCTTTCCGTAAGGAACCCCGCATCGCTATGGTGTTGGGTAATACCATTCATTTGTATGGGGTTACGGAAAGTACTTTCAGGTCCAATCCCAGATGGGTAAGGCATGAAATGGCGCATATCAGGCAGTTCCGGCAATATGGTAGCGCCGGGTTTACACTGCGGTATGTGTGGGAATGGATAAGACATGGGTACACCAATAACCGCTTCGAGGTGGAGGCGCGGGCGGCGGAAATTGAAGCTGTTTAAAGCAGCCATTCCACGGTGCCGAAGTCGAAACAATGTTCCATGGTATCCCGGGTACAGAGTTGACCGCTGGGATTCACACCGGTTACGGTCGTTTCAAACACCCGGTTTTCCTGCTTCAGTTTTACTTGTTGGTCCCGCATGTAAAGGTTGGCATTATACGCTTCGAGCAGGGGGGCAGCACCTTCGGAACGCATTCTTTTCAGTTCCGTTTCCAGTAAATGGAAGAAAACCTTTACCATTTCCAGCGGATCAGCCTCTTTGCCGGTGATCTGCCTTAGGGAAACGGGCTTTTTATCGGTTTCAGGGAAATGGGTCTGGTTGATGTTCATGCCCATACCTACTACGGCGGCGGTCCAGTTTTGGCCGCGGAAGCAGTTTTCCACCAGTATGCCTGCTGCCTTTCTGTCACGCCAGTAAATATCGTTTGGCCATTTAATGGAAACGTCTCCGTTTGTATGGTTTTCCAGCAGCTGCCTTGCCGCGAGTGATACGGCCCAGTTCAGCTCGAAAGCCTTACTGATATTGTAAACCCCGGGTTCTATCACCAGGCTCACAACGATGTTTTCGCCCGGATTCGTATGCCAGGTTTTTCCCCTTTGCCCTCTTCCTGCTGTTTGTTCCAGCGCAAAAAATGCCGCGCCATTGCCTGCCTTTCCTGCGTGAACCGCCTGCATGGCATAGTTGTTGGAACTGTCAACCGTGTTCAAAATGGTCAGGGGTTTGCCTATGGCGCCCTGGTGTGTAATGGATCGCATAAATACCATGATTCCTTCCGCAAATGTAACCGTGAAGTGTCGGTTTGAATCACTAATTTTGAAGCACCTGTAAAAATTGAAATTGTTCACCTAAATCCAAAGTGTTATTGGAACCACTACAAGCATTGGCCGCGAGGGAGAAAACAAGCGTAACTAAGCTTACCAGTCGCTCGAAGATCATCAAGACCATCCTTCATACCATCCAGGAAAAGAAAGGAGAAAATATAATTTCGCTGGATCTGCGCAAAATTCCGGAGGCCGTAGCAGATTTCTTCATCATCTGCGAAGCCACCAATACTACTCAATTGAAAGGTATTTCCGACTTTGTGGAAGAAGAAGTGAAAAAAATCTGTGGCGAAACGCCCTATAAGCACGAAGGGCACCAGGCACAGCAATGGATCATTATTGACTATGTGAATGTGGTGGTGCATGTGATGCTTCCTGAAACCAGGAAGTTCTACCGCCTGGAAGAAATGTGGAGCGATGCGGCAATGGCCGAGCACAATTCCTGATCCCGTTCTGTTAAAATACTTGCAAAATACCCGTATAAACACGGGGATTTGCTTTATATTGAACAAATTAGCCCCCGATCCATTTATATAAACTCGAGAAGAACAAGTACAAATAACCTTATGTCACAAGACGAATACAAAAAAGAAGACCGGAACTTCCCCAGGCTGAAACCCAGACAAGGAGGTGAAGAGCCTCCCCGTAAAGGCCCTAAATTCAATATTTACTGGGTGTACGGCATCATCGCGGCAGTGCTGCTGGGCTTGCAGTTTTTCGGGTCTTTTTCAGCCGATATAAAACCCATCAGCGAACTGGAATTCAAAAATAATATGCTCGCGAAAGGGGATGTGGCCAAAATGGTTTCCGTTACCAACAAGGACCTGGTAAGGGTGTACATCAAAGCCGATAGTCTTTCCAAACCTTATTATAAGGATAAACTCTCCAAAAACTGGAATGCCCAAACCAATAAAGGGCCTCAATTCCAGTTCAACGTAACCAGTTTCGAAAGCTTCGAAAAAAGACTGGCCGATTTTTATACTGAAACCGGGATAAAAGAAGTGCCCAATGAAGCTGCACCTGAAAGCGATTGGTTTGCACCACTCCTTCAATTCCTGCTTCCTTTGTTGATATTCATTGGTTTATGGGTATTGCTGATGCGGAAAATGGGCGGCGGTGCCGGTGGCGGAAGCGGTCCTGGTGGCATCTTCAATATTGGTAAGTCAAAGGCGCAGTTGTTTGAAAAAGGAACCAAAGTGAATATTACTTTCAGCGATGTGGCCGGTTTGGATGAAGCGAAGGTGGAAGTGATGGAGATCGTTGACTTTCTGAAAAATCCTAAAAAATACACAGCGCTTGGCGGTAAAATTCCCAAAGGCGCCCTGCTGGTAGGCCCTCCTGGTACCGGTAAAACGCTGCTCGCCAAAGCCATGGCGGGCGAGGCACAGGTGCCGTTTTTCTCCCTGTCAGGCTCTGATTTCGTGGAAATGTTTGTAGGCGTAGGCGCCAGCCGTGTGCGCGACTTGTTTAAGCAGGCCCGTGAAAAAGCGCCCTGTGTGATATTTATCGATGAAATTGATGCCATCGGCCGGGCCCGCGGAAAGAACGTGATGATGAGTAACGATGAAAGGGAAAGCACGCTGAACCAGTTGCTCGTGGAAATGGATGGTTTCGGTGGCGACAGTGGAATCATTATTCTTGCTGCTACCAACCGCCCGGATGTACTGGACAGCGCATTGTTGCGCCCAGGCCGCTTCGACAGGCAAATCTCCATTGATAAGCCCGACGTGAAAGGACGTGAAGCTATTTTCAAAGTGCACCTGAAATCCATCAAGGTTTCCGAACAGGTGGATATTCATAAACTTGCGGAACAAACACCAGGTTTCGCCGGAGCCGATATCGCGAACGTTTGTAACGAAGCCGCTCTTATCGCCGCCAGGAAAGGAAAGGCCGGTGTGGAAATGGTCGATTTCCAGGATGCCGTTGACCGTGTGATTGGTGGATTGGAAAAGAAAAACAAGATCATTTCTCCCGAAGAGAAAAAGATCATCGCTTACCACGAAGCCGGCCACGCCATCTGTGGCTGGTACCTGGAACATGCTTATCCGCTGCTCAAAGTCACCATCGTGCCCCGCGGCGTAGCCGCGCTCGGCTATGCGCAGTACACACCTAAAGAGCAATACCTCTATAATACCGACCAGTTGTTCGACCAGATCTGTATGACCCTCGGCGGCCGTGCAAGTGAGGAACTGAACTTCGGAAAAATATCCACCGGCGCGCAGAACGACCTGCAACAGATCACCCGCATGGCTTACGCCATGGTGACCGTTTACGGTATGAATGACAAAGTGGGGAACGTGAGCTTCTATGAATCACAACAGGGCGAATACAATTTTACAAAGCCTTACAGTGATGAAACCGCCCAGATGATCGATAACGAGGTGCGTAACCTGATCCTAGGCGCATACAACCGCACCAAGGAACTGCTTACCGAAAGAAGTCATGAAGTGAAACTGCTGGCGGAAGCGCTTTTGGAAAAAGAAGTATTGTTCCAGAGTGATGTGGAAAAACTGATCGGTAAAAGACCCTATGAAGAACGCAAGGCGTTGGACGTAGCGGATCCCGCTCATGAGCCAACTGGCGGCATCAGCGCCGGCGTGCCACCCACAGAAATGCCACAATCAACAGAAGTACAGCCCTAATATCATGAACGTATCTCCTTCTAAAGAAAGCATCTTAAAAAAAATAAGAAAGGCGTTGACTGTATCAACGCCTCTTCCTTTTTCCCAGAGTGAAGGCTATCAGTCGGTGTATCAGCCGCAGCAAATGGAACCGGAAATGGAGTTCGCTGAAAACTTCTCCAAACTCCAGGGGAAATTTGTATTCTGCCTCAATGAGGCGGAAATGGCGGCCCAGTTGAAAGCGCTGTCCGTTCAACTCGGATGGAAAGGACTCTACACTAAAGATAATGCGTTGAAACCCGTGCTGGAAGCGGCAGGGATAGCTTTCGATGAGGCTACTACGCTCCACAACTGTGATGCGGCCATCACCACCTGCGAAGCCCTTGTGGCGCGTACAGGTTCTATTATGCTGAGCGCAGCACTGAACGGAGGACGCACTACCAGTGTTTATGCACCCATACATATTTGTGTCGCCTACTCCAACCAGTTGGTGTACGATATCAAAGATGCTATGCAACTCGTCCGGGAGAAATACCCCGAGCGCCTTCCATCAATGATTACTTTCGCCAGTGGCCCCAGTCGTACCGCCGATATTGAGAAAACGCTGGTGGTAGGGGTGCATGGTCCGAAGGAAGTGTATGTATTCCTTGTAGATCAACATTCGTAGGAAGTAATTTTAAATTTTCCTCCATGTACCTCCCGCCGGGAAAAAAGATTTACTTCCTCTCCGATTTTCACCTGGGCGCACCCAACCACGCGCAGAGCCGGGAAAGAGAAGACAGGATCGTAGGTTTCCTGGAACAGATTATGCCGGAAACAGGCGTACTCTTTATTGTAGGTGATATCTTCGATTTCTGGTACGAATACAAAACCGTTGTGCCGAAGGGCTACATCCGTTTGCTCGGGCAACTCGCACGATTTACCGACGCAGGTATTCCCGTTCATTTCTTTACAGGCAACCATGATATGTGGATGGATGGTTATTTTGAAGAAGAACTGAATATCCCCGTGTACCATGAACCGAAAGCATTCGAATTCAATGGAAAGCAATTCCTGATCGGACACGGAGACGG
>CAMLRX010000195.1 GCA_946482545.1 uncultured Flavihumibacter sp.
ATCTGAATCGCTTCTTTAGGGGTTTTCCTTCCGGCCTTGTAATCTTTGAAACATTCCAGGATATAAATACCCATTTCAGCTTCGGAAGCTATTCTAACAAACTCAATACCAGGTCTGTACATCTTCATAAATAAATCCATTTCTTCCCCTGTAAGTTCGGTCAGTCTTCTTACATAAGATTTGGAATAGCGGTAATCAATGTATTTTTCCTGCTCTTCTTCTATCAGTCTTTCCTGCAGCGAAAGCATCCGTTTGTTCTTTTTAAAACTGAACATATTGATCAGTGCGCCGAGATCAAGCCCAACACCCACAGCACCGGAATTGGGAGGCGCAATAGAAGTACCAAAACTTGGTTTGTTATAGTTGAAAATCTTCGCATAGTTTTCCCTGTTACTCAGGGAATCAAACTTATAGCTGTGCTTCCATACAGTAATGGTGGGCAACACATCCGATTTCACCTGAATGGACACATCGAAAGTAAGTGGGTTGGGAATAGTCCTGACTGCATAACGGGGCGTTGACTTCCCCTGGTAGGAAAACCATATAGAGTCCTTTTCCGCCAGCACCAGTTTATACCTGCCCAATGAATCGGAGCTTATACCCTGCCCGGAAGTACTGAGTACGCTCACGCCTTCCAAAGGAATTTTCTGCGAAATATCAAATACTTTACCCTGAACTGCTATCTGCGCAAAGCAGCTATAACAGTTTCCGGCCAGCAACAGTACAAGAAAGGAACGTAAAAATATTTTCAACTCTACCAGATTTCAGAAATGGAAGATACAATCTAAGCGCCAGCCGGGCGCTATCCGTTGATGTTTTACCAATTTTTTAGGTGACCGTTGTTCCTTAAATTGCCGCATGAACTGGAATACCTGCCATGCTCCGGGCCGTTTCGGCCAGAACAATGCCTCGCCTGCGCAAAGAACACCTTATGAACGGGATTTCGACCGACTCATTTTTTCTTCCGCGTTCCGCCGGCTCCAGGATAAAACGCAGGTGTTTCCCTTACCTGGCCCCGTGCTGGTACACAACCGGTTGACGCACTCGCTGGAAGTGGCCAGTGTAGGCCGTTCCATAGGAAAGCTGGCAGGAGAGGAATTGCTCGCTTCTGCCGGTGAAACGTTTACAGCAAGTTCAAAAGAATTTTACGCCTACAATCTTTCCAGCGTAATTGCCGCGGCCTGCCTGGCGCACGATATTGGTAACCCTTCTTTCGGCCATTCCGGCGAAGCCGCCATCTCTGCTTACTTTGAATACGCCGCCACGATGCCGCTGAATGGTTCCACGTTGCGCGCTCAGTTCACAGACGCGGAATGGAAGGACCTCACTAATTTTGAGGGCAACGCCAATTCTTTCCGAATCCTCACACATCCTTATGCGCACCGGCAACCTGGCGGGTACAGACTCACGTTCAGTACACTCGCCGCCATCGCGAAATATCCTTGTGAGTCAACCGGAACAACCAAAGGCGTTTTGCACAAAAAAAAGTACGGCTTCTTCCAGGCCGATAAAGCGGCGTTCTCTAACGTTGCCGAACAAACGAATATGATACCGGATGGCAGCGCGCCACTTTCCTGGAAAAGACATCCGTTTGTATTCCTCGTGGAAGCCGCGGATGATATATGTTACAGAATTATTGATTGGGAAGATGCACACCGTATTGGTATCCTTGATGCGCATACGGCATCAACGCACCTGATACAACTGCTGGAAACAGCGCCCGATGCGGCTGCACAAATGCCAGGCATCAAAAAAACGATGGATGAATTAAAAAATGATCCACGGGAACAACTCGCCTACCTCCGCGCCAAATGCATCAATTATCTTGTGGTAACCTGTGCTAAAGCTTTTGCCGGGGAACAGCAAAACCTGCTCAACGGTACACTTGATAAACCGTTGCTGGATTTATTGCCGACTGGTAGCATCAACGCCCTAGAAAACATCAACCAGGTCACTATTCAAAAAATTTACAACCACGAGACCGTCGTAAAAATTGAACTTGCCGGTTATGAAGTAATGAAAGCATTGTTGGAAGAGTTTATCCCGGCCATGCTCAGTGCTGCTCCTACACATAAGCAGAAGAAAATCTTAAAACTGCTGCCTGCTCAGTTTTCTGTGATAGGGGAAAGCACACCTTACCTGAAGGCATTGAGCGTGGTGGATTTCATTTCAGGCATGACGGATCTTTATGCCATGGAAATGTATAAAAACCTTCGTGGCATAAGTCTTCCCGTGCATTCATCTTAGGCGTGTATATTTATGCCCATCATGGGGTTCTTCCCCTGATCAGCGAAATAAGAAACAGCACGATAAAAATGAAAAACAGGATTTTAGCGATACCTGCCGCACTGGCAGCTATGCCGGTGAATCCCAGTATTCCCGCTATAATGGCGACAACCAGGAAAATGATGGTCCAACGTAACATAAGCTTGTTTTTGCTTATATATTAAAATATGGTGCCATCTGATTATTTTACCAGCAGCCCGTTTTTAATGGCGAAGAGGATGAGGCCAACCCGGCTGTTCACGCCTGTTTTTTCAAAAACCGCGTCCCGGTAGCTGTCTACGGTTCGGGGCGAAACATTCATCAGTTCGGCAATTTCTTTGTGACTCATTTCCGTGCAGGCGTGCTTGAAGAACTCCATTTCCCTTTCAGTGAAGGAAGAGGTGAAATCCATTTCGTTTTCTTTCCCGTCTTTTTTCAGCAGCACGTAGCGGAAGAGTTTATTGCTCACGAGGTCGTTGATAAAATAGTCGTCGTTCCGGATCTGATCCAGGGCTTGTTTCACGATAGAAGGTTTGCTGTCTTTCAGGATAAACCCGCGTGCCCCTCTTTTGAGCATCCTGATGATGGCGGTATCGTGGTCCAGCATACTCAGCACCAGTACTTTTGTTTCCGGCAGGTTGGTTTGTATCCATTCAGCAGTTTCGTAGCCATCCATTTCGGGCATGGTGATGTCAAGCAACACAATATCGGGATGGTGCGGTCCTTTGAGTTGGGCGATAAAATCTTTACCGTTGTCGGCTTCGAAAAGCACTTTGTACCCATCGAATTCGTTGATCAGGTTGGCGAGTCCATGCCGGAGCAATGCGTGGTCATCAACAAGGGCAATAAAACAAGTGGTGGATGGTTGGGCCATGGGTTAAATTTATGTAAGGTTTATGAACACGGTGGTACCTTTTTGGGGAATTGAACTGAATTGTATGGTGGCGCCTATCAGTTCGGCTCTTTTGTGCAAACCGGTTATCCCGATACCTTTCCCCCGTTTTTCATTTTGTTCGAACCCGATACCATTGTCGGACACGGCAATGCTGTATTGACCTTTCTCTCCGGATATGGTAACGGAAACTTCTGTTGCGGCGGCATGTTTCAGAATATTGTTGATGATTTCCTGTATCATGCGCAGCAGAAAGATAGATTTTTCTTCTGCTATTTCCATCCCATCACTATCATCCCTAAACGAAGTTTTGAACCGACCCGATCTTTCCAGATAGGAGAGTTGCTGTTGGATTACATTGGGCAAACCCGTTTCAACCAGGTATTTGGTATTCAGGCTATGGCTAAGGCTCCTGAGGTCGCCGATCGCTTTACCCAGCAGTTCATCTGCGCTGTTCACCTTGGCTTCGTTGGCTCCGGCTCCCAAAGTGTTCAGTTGCAAACGAACCAGGCTGAGCGCCTGTCCGATATTATCATGAATTTCCCCGCTGATCTGGTTGAAGGTAGCTTCTTGAATTTCAAGTTGAGACTGCAGCAGGGCTTTTTCATAGGTACGTTGCAGCGCTTCTTTCTCCCGGATATGATCACTCTTTTTCCTGTTGTACTGCACGAACAACAGGAAAAAGAAAATCACGATCAGCATCAGCGACGCCGATCCGATAAATATAAACCAGAGGAAGAATCCGGACGATAGCACCATATAACACCTACATATATGAGTACAAATCTAATCATATTTGCCACCTGCTGAATGGTCCAGGTAAGAGCAGCGTCAGATTCCGGTAACATTTCCCTGTACTTATAGGCGGAAAGCACCAGCACACTCACCACGCTGTAAAAAAGAAAACCGCTTACGATCCAGAACCCCGCAAGTTTCTGGAAATGCAGGATGTTATCGTTTTTCACCAACTGGATAAAATACCGGAAGCAAAAAACTGTAGAGATAAGGTTGAAAACACCTGCGGCATTGCTGTTGAAGCTGGTGAACAATGGTTCCCAGAAAATAAGATTCAGTACCGTGAAACAAAGGAACAGCGAAAGCACCACATTGATGTACTTGTATTTTTCTGGCGAAAGGATATTGATGAGGTGTAATACCAGTATGGATTCCACTATGGTGAACACATGGTAGATGTACAGGTTATGTATACCCTGATCTGCCAGCAGGTTCCCATAACCCATCAGCATAAACGAAATAAGGGAATAGGCAAAAAGCCAGCCTGCTCCAGGCTGCCATTTTCTGATGTATACGATCAGTAAAATGGCGGCCAGCAGCGGGAAAGTGGTGTCGGAATAGTTTAAAAAAAAATTCTCCATCTACATTATAGCACCGGTGGTGAAGTTCTTCCTGTATTAAGGATATTCGGGTCGCTGCAATTCGAAGGACAGGGCCGCTCGTTCGCCAGCGGATCATTTGTCGGGTTGGTTACACCGAGATCTGTGTCGGGGCCGGGAACATTGTAGTCGTTGTAAATTACATGCCCATTCTCCACAACTTTATCCACGGCCACCACCACGAGCGTGGTCAGTCTTTCGCCGTCCTCGGTTTTCTCGCCGATATAAATCCTTATTCCATCCAGATCCAGGCCATCCTGGGTTAATAACTCATTCAAATCTTCTTTAGTCAGAAGAATTGCTTTCACTTTACTTTCCACAGGAACATCCAATGTTTCTAAATAATCGCGGTAAGCTGCGCATTGGTCCACAGCTTCCTGCCAGGTTGGTCTTGACATAGCACGTTACGGTTTTTTGGTTAAAAAGGTTGCAGCAATTTAAAACGGAAGCGCCTGTGAAATCAAAAATGTTTTTTAAAAAAGGCCGGAAAGCAAAGAAATAGCGGAAAAAAACGCGGTTTTCCCGTGAAGACACCAGGTTATGCATCCGTTATTTAACGGATAACAAATACCGTCATTACACCATTGCCAGGAAAATTGTACCTACCGACCTTTGAACCCGATCAGCCACCATACTCCAGCTTTCTTTACCGTTAAGCCAATCCTTCGTGTGAAGCATATATGAAACCTTTAAACTGAGGTTACCATGTATGCTTTTTTGTTGCACCTAATTTGTACCTTTCTACTATAAATCCATTGCAATGAACCTGAAAAACTTTACAACATTTTGTTTCGCAGTCCTCCTCATGGGACTTTCCACCCGTGCCCAGGACAATCCCGTTGGTGCCTGGAAAACTGAAGTAAACAACGCCACGGCCATTCTTATTATAACGCCGGGGTATTTTTGTCAGACACATTTCGATCTTCCCAATAAAAAATTCATCGCCAGCTACGGAGGAACCTGGAAAGTAACAGATAACGGGGAAGTGGAAACGATGATCGAATTCAATACGCTCGATAAACAACAGGTAGGTGAAAAACTAACCATCTCCGGTGACATGCACGATGGCAAACTGGTGACCGGCAACGGCTCGGATAAACTGGAATGGACACGCGTAGATGAGGGCATGGGCGCCCTCGCCGGCGACTGGCGGATTTCCGGCAGAGAACAGGATGGAAAGATCAACACCATCAATCCCGGTGCACGGAAAACAGTTAAGATACTTTCAGGTACCCGTTTCCAATGGATCGCCATCAATACCCAAACCGGAGAGTTCTTCGGAACCGGGGGCGGAACGTATACTTTTGAAAACGGCAAGTACATTGAAAACATTGAGTTCTTTTCCCGCGATAGTTCCAGGGTGGGCGCCACGCTTACCTTCAATGGTAAAGTGGAAGGCAGCAACTGGGACCA
>CAMLRX010000196.1 GCA_946482545.1 uncultured Flavihumibacter sp.
TGCAGAAAGACAGGTTTCTGTTTGAGGCGGTGGCTGTGCTGAAGGATTTGCAGGGAGAGTTGGTGGCGGGGCTGAATTAGGTCTCGCAATTGCTTTGTGCTGCGCACTTCGCAACGCAAAGGAGCAAGGACGCAAGGAGCAGTTGAACTGCGGCTTGTTAATTTAAGGTCATACCAAAAGAGGGTGTATCAAAAGTACGATACACCCTCTTAGTTTAAAAGGAATTATATTTCAACAAAGTACTAAGCAAAACATCCTGCCAAAATACAATTAAGGCCTTGCGTCCTTGCTCCTTTGCGTCTTTGCGAGGGACAAAAGCAGTGCGTTGCGAAGTGCGCAGCACAAAGCAACTGCGAGATACCTCTACTCAAAATCCATTAAATGTTGCGTGAAAAACTTAGTACGCCCCAATATAACTTGAACCCGCCTGCCCCGTTAAAACAGCCCCCTTCGTTACTGCACCGGTTCTCCAGTTAATCACATACATCCTTCCTGCTTCTCCCATTGGCGTAAGCGGCACATATACATAATCTCCGGCAACCACAACATTCTGGTACTGCGAGAAACTCAATGTTGCTTCGTAATCATTCGCGATTTTCGTAGCCGTTTTGGCGTTCAGGTCTATCAGTGCGAGGTATCCGCCTTTTCCATTAATATCGTACAGCACAAATGCTTTTCCGCCGGAGATGTAGGTCCAGGCTTTGATACCCGCCACGCCGGTAACACCGAGTGCCTGACCAAGATCGAAGAGATAAGTATTGTCGTAATTGTTGGTATTCTTATCGATACGGAGGATATGCGGGTAGCTGGTGGTGTTCTGGCCGGTAGATTGGTAAACATGGCCATCATCACCTATATACTGGCTCATGGTGCGGTAGCTGTTGTTATTATATTTACTTCTGGTGGACCAGATCAGCTTGGGGTTGGTGAGGGAAGGATAGTCCAGTACCATGGTAACCGTACCGGCGATGTTGGCAGCATCGTTCACCCAGTTCCAGGTAATGGCACCAGTATTGGCGTTAACGGTTTTTACCGGAGATTTGTTGGGATCAACTTTGCTCACCCAGCAACCGATGTACAGCTTGTTTTTAGCGGCGTTCAACACGGGAACATCAATACGGGTAACAGAATAACCGGCGGCTTTCTCTTCATTGGAGAAGGGAAATTCAAATTGAATTGAATTGGGCACACCGGGATCATCCAGATTAATATGCGCAATGCTTACTGTTCCACGAACATACTCGTATGGTTGCGTGCCAGCTTCAGCCTTTACCGGATCAATTGGTGCGGAAGCGCCTGAGATGCTTACCCCAACGCCAATACCTTCAGCGGCTTTCACCCAACGGGGTGAGGTGCCCAGCAACGGAGCCGTGTTCACTTCTTCACCGGTTTCGTCAAAAGATGCGCCACCGTTCACGCGGTATTTGTTGAAAATGCCTCCGTTCACTCCGGTGTACTGGATATTGTACAGGAAGTTGCCGTTTTTAGAAGCCTGTACCCTTGCGGTACGCTCAGAACGCAGTGCGAACCCTTCCGCGTAAATGTTGATCGTTTTGGAAGGGTCCACCGCTTCTTCCCTTGTCAGGGAATATGCCAGGGTGCCACCGTCTCCCGCCCTTCCGGTTTCATCTGGAAATGATGCAGTGAGCGTGATGTACTTTCTTTCCCATACATCCGGACCGGATGGACCGTCCTGTTCAGGGCCATTGTCTTTTTTACAGGAAGCCATTGTGGTTAATATAATGGCGGATCCCAGGAATAGTTTTTTTGCGAATGTTCTTTTCATTTTTTATTTGATTATGATTTGCGGTTATTTTTTATTGAAATGATTGAGCATATAATTGAGCTTTACGTAAATCCCTCTGCCTGGTTTCTGAACACCGAAATTGTCGTACACTTCTGCGTTGAAAATATTCTTGAAGTCCAGGCTCATCACCATTTTCCCGTTTGGTGTGCGGTAACTGCCACCAATATCGTGGTAGAACTGGGCGATTGTAGTGAACCACCCTTCGGAATCGAACCATACGGTTTTGAAAGGGGCCACATAACCTGTATTGTAGTACACGTTTACTACGGAACGTTTCTGAATTACGTTGTTGATGCGGTACTGCACACTTCCGTTCATGGTAAAGAAGGGTTCGTTGGGCACCTGCTGATCGTAGAAAGCGTGTTTACTGCCGTTTTCATCGAATTCCTGCTTGAAGAGGGAATTGAATCTGGAGAAGTTGAACAGGGCGTTGATTTTGTTGTCGTACACGTAAATGATTTCACCTTCCACACCACGGGCCTGCGTTCTGCCAAGATTGATGTATTTGGTGGTTTCAATATTGGCATCACTTTCACGCCCCACGATCACGGAATCCACGGCCTGCATCGCAATCTTATCGTAGCCGTTCCGCCAGAAGGCGCTTGCGTAAAATGAGAACTTATGTTTGCCGATCTGTAGCGGGGAATAGCGGAAACCCAGGTTATAGTTGATGTTCCTTTCCGGCTTCAAGGCCAGGTTTTCAAGGATATTGATTTCCGGGCTGCCATAAATCTGTTCTTCCCGGGGAGAAATAAAGGTGTTTTCATTCGAGGCGATGATGAACAGCCTAGGGAGAATATTGTAAGAAACGGTAAATCCAAAACCAGGATTTTTATTAGAGATGGTGGTATCCTTCGTGAAATTCCTGGATACGCCATTCACTGTTTGCGTGTACGGCAGTTGGATATGGTTCTGGTTGATGGTGTACTTGGCCAGTAGATTGGTTTTCAGCTTATCGTTGAAAGTCTGCGCCTCATAATTGAAAGCGAGAATATGGGTGGAAGTGGAGCGCTCGTTCCCCGTATTCGTGATGTTGTTCAGGTTAAGCAGGTCCTGGTCTTCGCGTTGTGTGGCGTTCAGGTTGTAGTTCAGCGAAATACGATGACCATGCGCCACCATGTAAGAAAGGTTGGTGCGGATATTCGTGATGGCCCGGTCTATATTGGTGATCACGGCCGCTCCCTGCTGGCCCTGCCCAACAGGCCTTACCAGCGGTGTGGGCACACCGCCCCGCATTACCATCAGCGGCTTGCCATCCCAGTTGTAAATGGCCCTGGAAGTATCCCTGAGGTAGGTGCTCCTGTTGCTGTGCACGCCATTGATGTTGAGCGACAGGCCCTGCAACAACAAGTCGTTCTTGATGTAATTCAGGCTAAACACTTTTGCGTTGAATTCCTGGATGCGGCCCACATAAGGCTGGGCCATGGTGATGCCATGCGGAATTTCGTTGTAGGTATCGGAAAGATTGAGCCCCAGGAAAAACTGGTCGGCCCATTTCACATCGGTGAATCCAGCTTCCACACGACCACCAACAGACTTGTAAGTATTGTTGAACCTTTTTATCCGCTGGTACCTTTTCAGTTTCAGGTCCGGTTCTGTGATGGTGGAGAATTTGCCCCAGGTTTCGTAACTGTTGTCGGTGTAAGTATAAAATCCTGAAGCACGGGTGGTGAAACCGGATTCCTGGTGCCGGTACAAAGCGCTGATATCCGTTTGAAAAGTATTAAATGAGCCATAAGAAATAGCCGCCGTTACGTTGTTTGCCGAAGCATCTTTTTTCATGATCACATTAATGGCGCCACCAACATAGTCTCCAGCCAGGTGAGAAGGCAATACACCTTTGTACACTTCGATCCGTTCGATCATAGCGGGCGGTATATTGTTCAGGTTGAACGACTGGCCAAAGGTGGATATTGGCGTACCGTCCAGGAATATGCCGATGGCGCTGCCCGACATCCCATTCAGGTTGTACTCTACCTGTGAGCCGATGCCGCCGTTTTGCCGCACACGCACGCCTACCGCGCGGTCCAGGAGCTCATTGGTGGTCAGGTTCCGCAGCGAAGCTTCTTTGGTTTCGATCACGGCTACTGCGAATCCGCTTGTCTCCAGCGTTTTCTTCACGCTTTTTCCCATCACCTGCACCTCGTCCAGCTTTTTCCCTTCCTGCGGTTGCAGCGTTGCATTCAACTTTGTTTCCGCTCCTTTTACCACCACTTTCATGGTAAGGGGCTCTGCCTCCAGGGAGGTGAAAGTTACTTCATAGGTACCAAAAGGAACAGCAGGTATAGTGTAAATGCCCATTTCGTTGGTGATGCCCAGCTGTGTTACGGAACTAACGGTAACGGACACACCAGCAGCAACCTTTCCGTTGGTGAAAACAACTTTTCCGCTGATCTTACCTGACTGCGCAAAAACCATAAGCCCCATGCACAGGAAGCAAAAGGAAAGAAACGCCAGCTTTATTTTGTAGAATGAAGACATATTATTAATACTGAACGCGGGGCAACAGCGCCCCGCTTTTGACGCTGCAAAGTTCTTCCCACGATCTTTCCCATTCGGGAGAAAAACATACGCGAAAAGGAATATTTACATCACAACTAATTGATTTTCAAATATTTTTCCGCATATCGAAACTGTTTTTCCTGATCTCGTAAACAAGTATTCCAAAAGTTGTAGTAATTGCAGCCTTTACGCTAAACCCGGACATGTGACGCAGGAACCACGCTATCGTTTTACCATACCTTCTCCTCCTGAAAGTGTACCTCCTGTAGGAGATCACCACGAAACACATACGCCTTACGGTATCGTCTTCAGGCATGTATTCCTGCCAGCCGGGGAAGCTTTCGAAACCAGTACCCGCTCCTACGATGAGCCGTACATTCACCTCCAGTTCAACCTCGATTGTGCAGGAAGCACAACATCCGACGGTAATACCTACACGCCGTTCCCCACCAATGTTTTCCTGGCTTTGGTTGGAAACGAAAAACAAAAAATACGCTGCACCACTGAAAAAGATGCCGATATCTTCATCTTCGACCTCTCCTTTTCCTTTCTTGAAAGGAACCTTCCAGGTGATCATCCCTGGCTGAAAGCCTTCTCCACCGCTCCTTCCGCCCAGCCAACCGCGTTCCCGGTATCTCCCGAAATGCGGTCCGCTTTGTTCGACCTGGTATTTTGTCCGTTGGAAAGCAGGTACCGCAACTTATTTCTGAAAGCAAAAACTTTGGAACTGCTGGTTTTCCAGATGGAATACCTGGAAAAGAAAGAAGTGGACATCATTCCTTCCGGATTAAAAGCCGCCGATGTGAAACGAATGCAGCATGCGAAGGAAATTATTTTGTCCAACCTTCGGAACCCACCGGGTATCCAGGAGTTGGCACAACAGGTAGGCACAAACGAGAACTATTTAAAGAAGCATTTTAAGGCGGTGCACCGCACTACCGTGTACCATTTCATCAGTAAGGCACGGATGGAGAAAGCGAAGCAACTGCTTTCGATGGAGAAGCGTCCGCTTTCTGAAGTAGCGGGGATGATGGGGTATAAACATGTGCATCATTTCTCAACGGCTTTCCGGAAGATATTCGGGTTTTCACCGGTGCGGCTGAGGGCTTTATTGCTGGGGTTGTTGCAGGGAGAGGAATGGGCTTTATTGGTGGGATGCGGCTGAGGGGATTTTTATTTTCTCGCAAAGGCGCAGAGACGCAAAGTGTTGTTTGTGTTTACGGCGGTTAAATTTCAGTGTTAATTTTTGTTTCTCGCAACGGCGCAACGACGCAACGGTGATGGAGGTTAAGATCATGGAGGTAAACGCATTAAACGGTGTTTTAACGGTACCCGGTGGCACCGCTGAGAGAAAGTGGTTTCCCTGAATACCAACCATTCCCCTTACAAAAGTTCTTTGCGTCGTAGCGTTGCGAGGAACGAAGCAATTGCGTAAAATCCTATTCCTACAAAAAGGGCCGGCACAAATCAATGTACCAGCCCTCTTAAATTATTCGTAAACTGAGTAATCTCCGTTGCG
>CAMLRX010000197.1 GCA_946482545.1 uncultured Flavihumibacter sp.
CCCTTGCCTGCTTTTTCAGGCTTTTAATGGCAGAAGCATGGCCGGAAGCGTAGGCTATAAAACAGTCCATCAACGCCTCGGTTGCCTCCACTCTTTGCGGATATGGTTTCAGCATGTGCGTTTCAGGCATAAAGCTGAAGCACTGAAACAGCGCCGCGTAGCCGGTGGAATACCTCGGTCCGTCGTGGAATTCCGCCCATCCTTTCTCGGGGGTTTCACCGAAAAAGTTCACGTAGGGGACGAGGTCGAAACCTTTTTCGCGCATCATCGCATAGATGCCGGGTTCCATCTGTTGCTGGAGAAAATCGCCCATGGCACCGCCCAATTTGTTGTGCTGGGTGGAGATCAGGGTCATCACGTGCTGGTAATCTGCGCCATTGCTCACATGGTTGTCGATAAAGATATCAGGATCTACCAGGTGGAATATTTCGGCGAAGGCGGTAGCGTTTTTGGAATCTGACTTAATAAAATCGCGGTTCAGGTCGAGGTTCTGGGCGTTGCCGCGGAAGCCGAAACTGTCGGGGCCATTCTGGTCAACGCGGTACCAGGGGCTGCGGTTCAGCAATCCGCCGATATTGTACACGGGAATGAAAGCGATCACCACGTTGGAAGGAAGTTGAATTTTCCCGGAGATGAGTTTCTGGGCCAGGAGCATACTGGCGTCAATCCCATCGGGCTCGCCGGGATGTATACCGTTGTTGACAAGAATTTTTACCCGGTTCTTTTTTTCTGCGGAAGCGAAATCAAAGTCCTTATCCGGGGAAAAGATGGCGAGGTGCAGGGGTTCACCGGCATCCGTCATGCCCATTTTCTTCAATTGCAGCCTGGGGGAAGCTTTGGCTGCCCGTTCCCACCAGTGTATTACTTCCTTATAAGTTCCCGTTTCTTTCCCGTTGCTCTGTTGGAACCTTGTTGGGGGCACCTGGGCGTTTGAGGCATTACATAAAAACAGGAAACACAGAGCGAGCAGGGAAAAGGGGCGCATAAAAACGGTTTGATGCACTAAAATAAAAAAAGGCGCCCAAAGGACGCCTTCTATATAGAAAGTTTGTTTTGCTGTTTACCTTATGCCAGGGCAGTGGTTCTTTTCACCAGCTTGCTCTTCAGGTTGGAAGCTTTATTCTTGTGAATAACGCCACGTTTTGCCAGCTTGTCGATCATAGAGATCACAGAGGGCAGTTTCTCACCTGCGGCAGCTTTATCTTCCAGCGCTTTCAGGTCACGGATAGCGTTACGGGTTGTTTTTCCGTAGTAACGGTTTCTATCTCTGCGTTTTTCGGCCTGACGCACATCTTTCTTGGTTGCCTTATGATTTGCCATAATTTTTTCGATTTCGGACGGCAAAGGTAGGCTTTTTATAAGAACAAACAAATTTTGTCAGACTTTTTTCAGAATCTTCCGAGAATACAAATTTCCCTTAAAACCATTGAATTCTCCTGTTAACCGTACCATATTTTCAACGATATTTGCCAAATTGCTCTATAGACATCATTCAATAACTATCGGCCAAATAATGATTCAATGAAGGATTTTTCTTATATCACGCATTCGCACCCGTCTTACATAGAAGGTTTGTACCAGGATTATGTGCAGGATCCCGCCGCGGTAGATCCCGATTTCAGGAAATTTTTCGAAGGTTTTGATTTTGCCGTTACCAACGGGCATGCTGCAAACGGCAAAGCAGCAACAGGTGCGGCAGACGCGGGCCAACTCGCCAAAGAGTTTTCCGTATACCAATTGATCCAGGCCTACCGTAAAAAGGGACACCTGGTGGCCAAAACCAATCCCATCCGGGAAAGAAAGGACCGCCGGGCCAATCTCGACCTGAAATATTTCGGTTTGTCGGATGCTGACCTGAAAACATCCTTCGAAGCAGGTAAATTCATTGGTTTACCGAATGCCACCCTCGCGCAGATCGTGGCGCACCTTCAAAAATGCTATTGCGCTTCTATGGGCGTTGAATACTCCGCGCTGAACGACCACGCGCGCGTGGAATGGCTGGCAAAGGAGGTAGAACAAAACTTCCACCAGCCCATGCCGCTGGAGAAGAAAAAAAGAATCCTGGGGAAACTGAACGAAGGCGTGATGTTCGAAAAGTTTCTCCATACCAAATACATTGGCCAGAAACGCTTCTCCCTGGAAGGTGGTGAAGCCACCATTCCCGCGCTGGACGCCATTATTGACACCGCAGCAGAACTCAGCGTTCAGGAAGTGGTGATTGGTATGGCGCACAGGGGAAGACTGAATGTACTGGCCAACACACTCGGGAAAACCTACGAGCAGATTTTCAGCGAATTTGAAGGCACCGCCATCCCGGATACCACCATGGGCAGCGGCGACGTGAAGTACCATCTCGGCTTCCGCAGCGAAGTGGAAACGGCGCACGGAAAAAAAGTAAACCTGCAACTCTGCCCCAACCCCTCTCACCTGGAAGCAGTTGACCCCGTGGTGATCGGTTTCGCGCGCAGCAAGGCCGACGTTATCTACGAAAGCGATTACGATAAAATATTGCCCATCCTCATCCACGGAGATGCCTCCCTTGCCGGACAGGGCATCGTGTACGAAGTGATCCAGATGAGCTTGCTCGAAGGTTATTATGTAGGAGGCACCATGCACCTGGTCATCAACAACCAGATCGGGTTCACCACCGACTTCGATGATGCCCGTTCCTCCGACTACTGTACTTCAGTAGCCGCCATGGTGCAGGCACCGGTGCTGCACGTAAACGGAGATGATGCAGAAGCCGTGGTGAAAGCGGTGGAAATAGCCACCCGTTACCGTCAGGAATTCAATTCAGACGTATTCATCGATATCCTTTGTTACCGCCGCCATGGCCACAATGAAGGCGATGACCCCAAATACACCCAGCCCCGTTTGTACAACCTGATCGACAAACACCCCAATCCCCGCGAAGTATATTCGCAGCAACTGATCGCCTCCGGTGCCGTGGATGCTGAACTCGCTAAGGAAATGGAAAAGAAATTCTGGAGCGATCTCCAGGAGAGGCTGGACGAGATCAAACAGAACCCCCTCCCCTACAAATACCAGAAACCCGAAGAATGGTGGCAGGCGCTGAGAAAGGCTACGGAAGAAGATTTCCTGCAATCGCCTGAAACGGGTATTACAGAAGACCAGTTCAACACCGTGTTCAAAGCGATGATGGCTATCCCGGAAGGATTTAAGCCACTTCGCAAGGTGGAGAAACTGATCCAGGACAAAGAAAAATTATTCAACGAGGAAGGCAAACTCGACTGGGCCACTGCTGAATTGATGGCTTACGGAAGTGTATTGCTCGATGGAAATGATGTGCGCATGAGTGGGCAGGATGTCCGCCGCGGCACTTTCTCCCACCGACATGCTGTACTCCGCGACGAAGAAACAGATGCCGCTTACAACAGGTTGAGCCGTATACCCGGCGCCGAGGGCCAGTACAGAATCTTCAACTCCTTCCTCAGCGAATTCGGCGTACTCGGTTTTGAATACGGTTACTCTATGGCCAACCCGAACACACTCGTGCTCTGGGAAGCACAGTTCGGTGATTTCATGAACACCGCGCAGTGTATGATCGACCAGTTCATTACTTCCGCGGAACAGAAATGGCGCATGATGAGCGGACTGGTGATGCTGCTCCCCCACGGTTACGAAGGACAGGGACCGGAACACAGTTCTGCCCGTATGGAAAGATTCTTACAGTCTGCCGCCGAACTGAACATTGTGGTGACCAACATCACCACCGCGGCCAACTTCTTCCATTCGCTGCGCCGTCAGTTGGCATGGCAGTTCCGTAAACCGCTGATCAATTTCGCGCCCAAAGCGAACCTCCGTTTGCCCGCCACCTATTCTGAAAAGTCAGCTTTCCTTTCCGGAAGGTTCCAGGAAGTAATCGACGATACCTTCGTTGAAAAAGCGGATGACGTGAAAAAAGTACTGTTCTGCTCCGGCAAAATCTACTATGACCTCGCCGACAGGCAACAGAAAACGGGCCGTAAAGATGTGGCTATTGTGCGCGTGGAACAACTGTATCCGCTGCCCGCCAATCAACTGGAAGCACTGTATAAGAAATACAACAAGGCTACCTGGTTCTGGGTACAGGAAGAGCCGCTTAACATGGGCGCCGCCTCCTTCCTGCAAATGAACCTGAAAACACTGAACTACGGTGTGATCAGCCGCCAGGCCAGCGCAGCTACCGCAACCGGTTATGCGAAAGTACACGCACAGGAACAAACTGAAATCATAGATACCGCGTTTTCAATCTAAACTAATCAGAAACCCGCATTATGATCGATATCAAAGTACCAACAGTAGGAGAATCCATCAGTGAAGTAACACTGGTGAAATGGTTAAAGAAAGAAGGAGAATACGTTCAGCGCGATGAAGTGATCGCAGAATTGGAAAGTGAGAAGGCTACTTTTGAATTGAACGCTGAAAAAGCAGGTATACTGCACACCAAAGCAAATGAAGGTGATACGATTAATATCGGCGACATTGTAGCATCTATTGATGATACAGCCGCTGCACCATCCGGGAGCGCTCCTGCCGCGGAAGCGCCGAAAGAAGAAGCGAAACCAGACGCCACCGCCCGTGAAAACGAGAAATCCACGCCCGAAGCAGTGGCCACAGGCAAAGGTGTGATTGAAATGAAAGTGCCCACCATCGGCGAATCCATCAACGAGGTCACCCTCGTAAAATGGCTGAAAAAAGATGGAGACCTGGTGCAACGCGATGAGATCATCTGTGAAATGGAAAGTGAAAAAGCCACTTTTGAGCTGAACGCGGAAGAAGCGGGCAAACTGATACAGGTAGCGAAAGAAGGCGATGTGCTGAAAATAGGCGACCACGTGGCTTCCATCGATTCCGATGTGGCTGTGCCCGCCGCAGGTGCTCCGAAACCCGCACCGGCCCCGGAGAAAAAAGAAGCCGCACCCGCTGCCCCCACTGCTACGCCATCTTCGGATGTAAAAGCAACGCCTGTAGCCGCCGCCATCATCGCCGACAAAAAAGTGGACCCCAAACAAGTGCAGGCCTCCGGAAGCGGTGGCAAAATCCTGAAGCAGGACGTGCTGGAAGCCCTCCAGAATCCAGGCCGCAAGCCCGGTGCCGCCCTTTTCACCCGCGACGATAAGCGCGAGAAAATGAGCAATCTCCGCAAAACAGTTTCCCGCCGCCTCGTGGAAGCCAAAAACACCACCGCCATGCTCACCACTTTCAATGAGGTGGACATGGGTAAAATCATGGAACTGCGCGGCAAATACAAAGACAAATTCAAAGAAGCACACCAGGTGAACCTGGGCTTTATGAGTTTCTTCACCAAAGCCGTTACCTATGCCCTGCAGGAATGGCCAGCCGTGAACGCATACATCGACGGAGACGAGATCATCTACCACCAATATTGTGATATTTCCATCGCCGTATCCGCCCCGAAAGGCCTGGTGGTACCGGTGATCCGTAACGCGGAAAGCCTGAGCATGGCCGAGATCGAGAAAAAAGTGGTAGAACTCGCCACCAAAGCACGCGACAACAAACTCACCATGGAGGAAATGCAGGGTGGTACGTTCACCATCACCAACGGTGGTGTATTCGGCTCACTGATGTCTACGCCTATTATTAATATCCCGCAGTCCGCTATCCTGGGCATGCACAAAATACAGGAGCGCCCGATGGCGATCAACGGCCAGGTGGTGATCCGCCCGATGATGTACCTCGCATTGAGTTACGACCACAGGATCATCGATGGAAGGGAATCCGTTTCTTTCCTGGTAAGGGTGAAAGAATTGCTGGAGAATCC
>CAMLRX010000198.1 GCA_946482545.1 uncultured Flavihumibacter sp.
TATTCCGCCGTACCCTGGTACCAGGAACTGGCCCGCAGGATCGGGAAAGATACCATGCAGCATTTTCTGGACACGCTGGGCTATGCGGGCAGCGCCGGTAAAGCCATTATTAAGGATAACCTGGATACCTTTTGGCTCGACAATTCCATTAAAATCACCGCTGACGAACAACTGGGGCTTGTCAAGAAACTGTATTTCAACCAGCTTCCATTCCAACCCCGTTCACAAAAGATACTGCAGAAGATGATGGTGCAGGAAGACAACAGCAATTATATCCTGGCTTATAAAACAGGGTTGGGAACGGCTGAAAATGGCCACGCCATCGCCTGGGTAGTAGGTTGGGTGGAAGAGAACAGGCACCCGTATTTCTTCGCACTGAACATAGAAGATACCAATCCGGAAGCTGATATTCCCGCCAAAAGAATGGCCATTCTGAAAGGTATCCTGAAAGAACTGGGTTTCCTGGAAGGGAAAATGTAACCCGGAACCTGCACGGTTTTTGCCATCATTGGGTTTGATTCGTAAATTGCCTGAACTAAAAGAAGACTCATTTGCTTGAATTTCAATACCCGGTATGGTGGTGGGCGCTCCTGTTGCTGCCCCTTGTAACACTCCTTTTCTGGCTCGTGGTACGCTGGAAAAAGAATACCATGCGTAAGATCGGCGACCCTGAACTTGTAAAAACTTTGTTGCGCGGCGATTCTCCCCGCCGCTTCACGTTTTCTCATATCCTGCTTACGCTGGCTGCCGGATTGCTTGTGGCGGCGCTCGCCCATCTCCGTAAGCCATCAGGGGGCGAAAACATTTCCCGCACGGGCGTGGATGTGATGGTGGCGCTGGACGTTAGTAAAAGCATGCTGGCGCAGGATGTGGCGCCCAACCGCATGGAAAAAGCCAAACATCTGGTGGCCAAAATGCTGGATGAACTGGGTAACGACCGCGTAGGACTGGTAATTTTCGCGGGGCACGCATATTTCCAGATGCCACTTACCACGGACCTGGCAGCGGCAAGGTTGTACATCAATTCCGCCAGCCCGGCAATGGTGTCCACACAGGGAACGGTGATCGGCGAAGCGCTCAGACTCTGTAATTCCGCATTCAATCCCAAAGAAAAAAAATACAAAGCGGTACTGCTCATCACCGATGGAGAGGACCATGATCCTGATGCCGTAGCCACCGCACAGGCCATGGCTGAAAACGGCGTCATGATCTCCACAGTAGGCGTGGGAAGTACGGAAGGAGCAAAAATTCCCGATGAAGAGACGGGAGATTTTAAAAGAGATGAAGCCGGAAATGTAGTGGTGTCCACACTGAATGAACAGTTATTACGTGATATTGCCGCCGCGGGAAACGGTGAGTATGTGCAACTGGTGAGTACCGACATGGCCGTGAAAGGCCTGCGCGACCGGCTGGATACATTGGAACAGCGCACGGTGAGCGATAAAAGCCAGGCCAATTACAAATCTTTCTTCTACTGGTTTGTGCTGGGGGCTGCTATTTTCCTGCTGGCGGAATTCCTGGTGAACGCCATGCCTTCCCGGTTCAGTAAATACAAAGTATTCCTGGCTAAAAAAGAGACTACATGAAACAATGGTGCATAATTATTGTTTTCTTTCTGCCACTGTTCGCGTCCGCACAGTCGGCTACACCGAACAATCTTATCAAAAAAGGGAACGAGTTGTATAGAAAGGGTGCTTTCGATAAAGCCCTGGAAGCATACGAAAATGCGTTGAAAGCCAAACCAGATAATATGGTGGCCGGATATAACCAGGGAAACGCATTGTACCGTTCCGAAAAATTTGATGAAGCCGCGCAGCGATTTGGTGAAGCCGCTGAAAAAGCGAAGTCTGCAGCCGATAAGAGCCGTGCGTATTACAACCAGGGTGTGGCCATGAACAAGCAGAACCAACTGGAACCCGCTATTGAAGCGTACAAGAATGCGCTGCGGAACGATCCTACGGATATGCAGGCCCGTGAAAACTTGCAGAAGGCGCTCCAGGAACTGAAGCAAAAGCAGCAGGAAGAGCAGAAAAAGCAGGACCAGCAGCAACAGGAGGAAAAGAAAAAAGAAGAACCGAAAGACCCGGAGAAGGAAAAAAAGGAAGAACAAAAGAAAAATAAAATGTCGAAGAAAGAAGTGGAGCAGAAACTGAAGTCGATGGAAGAAAAAGAAAAGCAACTGCGCGACAAACTTCAGCAGCAGAAAAAAGCCGCCCCGGAACGCCCCGGAAAAGATTGGTAAACCGCATCATTATTCTTAACTAGCTTTGTGCTCCCAAACCGGAAATTTTACATGCAACTATATACACCTTCGCTTACCGGGTATAAAAGACTGATCACGAAAGAAGTGAACATTGGCGGGTTACTACTCGGCAACGGACACCCCATCCGTGTACAAACGATGACCACCACCGATACGATGGATACCCTGGCCACCGTGGAGCAGACGCTCCGTTGCGTGCAAGCCGGCGCTGAAATGGTGCGCATCACCGCACCCAGTAAGAAAGAGGCTGAAAACCTTGCGGTGATCAAAGCTGAACTCGCCAAAAGAGGCTGCCACGTACCCCTGGTGGCCGATATTCATTTTACACCGAATGCTGCGGAGATCGCCGCCAGGCTCATCGAGAAAGTACGCGTGAACCCCGGTAACTACGTCGATAAGAAAAAGTTCGATGTGATCGATTATACCGACGCGGAATATGCCGCCGAAATTGACCGCATCCGCGAAAGGTTCACCCCGCTCGTGAAAATCTGCAAAGAATACGGTACCGCCATGCGCATCGGCACCAACCACGGCTCGTTGAGCGACCGTATTATGAGTCGTTATGGCGATACCCCCATGGGCATGGTGGAAAGCGCCATGGAGTTCCTCCGCATCGCGCGCCATGAAAGCTACCACAATATTGTGCTGAGCATGAAGTCGAGCAACCCGCAGGTCATGGTACAGGCCTACCGCCTCCTGGTGGAGCGTATGGACCAGGAGTTCGCGGAGTGTTATCCGCTGCACCTGGGGGTAACGGAAGCAGGCGATGGAGAAGACGGGCGCATCAAATCTGCCATAGGGATAGGCGCATTACTCGAAGACGGCATCGGCGATACCATACGGGTATCCTTGACCGAAGATCCGGAGTTCGAAATTCCTGTTTGCAGGGACCTTGTAAAAAGATATGTTCCGGGCGTGGAAAGCAGTGCCGTTCCTCCCATCGAAAAAATGCCTTACTCGCCTTTCAGCTACCAGCGAAGAGATAGTTTTGAAGTGGATATCATCGGTGGAAAGCAGGTGCCTGTTGTAATAGCCGACCTCAACAGGATCGAAAGCCTGGAACCCATACACCTCGAAGCCATCGGGTATCATTACGATGCCCTAACCGATAAATGGACCATCGCCGATATCGCCGCTGATTTTGTATATACTGGTAACAAAGTGCCGGGCTTCGCCTTGCCGGGAACAATTAAAGTGATCACAACGCCGGCACTGGCGCAACAAGATACCTCCGGAAAATGTTTCCCTTTATATGATCTTTCCGTATTTGTGTCCGCGCCCTGGAAGCATCCCTCCCTCAATTTTGTGATGGTGGATTGCTACAATGGCGGCGCATTACCCGATGCGGCGTTGCTGGAAAAAATCGGGAACGATCCTTCTGTTGTGATCTGCCTGAGTTCCACCAACCAGAACGCAATGCAATCGGTAAGGCGCATGTTCGTGGAACTGATGAACAATGGATTCCGTAACCCCGTTGTGCTGATCACGGATAGCAATGGAATAACTCCGGACGAGCACCTGATCCATTTCGCCACCGAAACGGGTGCGCTGCTGCTGGATGGACTTGGAGATGGTATATGCCTGGGCTATGGGGCTTCCGCGAAAATGGATACCATGCAGACTTCGGGCAGGACTTACCTCGAAGTGAAGAACATCCACCAGTTCACCAACAATACGGCTTTCTCCATCCTTCAGGCTACAAGAACCCGGATATCAAAAACGGAGTACATTTCCTGTCCCTCCTGCGGAAGAACATTGTTCGATCTCCAGGAAACCACGGCTAAGATACGCGCGGTCACCAACCACCTGAAAGGCGTGAAAATCGCCATTATGGGTTGCATCGTGAATGGCCCCGGAGAAATGGCCGACGCCGACTTCGGCTATGTGGGCAGCGGTCCCGGAAAAATCACGTTGTACAAAGGGAAAGAAGTGGTGAAAAGAAACGTACCCACCGAAACGGCTGTGGAAGAACTGATCGATCTCCTCAAAGAGAACGGCGCCTGGGTGGATTGATTATATTTATGCTTCAAAAACAATACATGCAATTTTCTGTACAACACATTCAGGAGAACGGATTAGATAAAATCGTGCTTTCCGATTCGTCCGCAAATACTTCCGCTGTTATCCTACCGGCTTTCGGTGCCATGTTACACGAACTGAACCTGCCCGTAAACGGCGCGTCATTCAACGTAATCGCCAACTATGCAGATCTGGATGATATCAAAGCCGACCTGGGTACTTCTTTCAAAAGCAGTAAACTCTCTCCCTTCGCCTGCCGCATCGAAAAAGGTGTCTATTCCTTTGATGGCAGGACGCTGGAATTCGATACCAAGTTTGGCGATGGTAATGCGATTCACGGGTTATTGTACAATAAACCCTTTCATCTTGAAGCTTCCCATGCCGATTCCGCAGCGGAAGCTGTTTTCGTTTACCATTACGATAAACAGGACAGTGGTTATCCGTGGGTCTATACCTGCCGAATTATCTACGCGCTGGCGGGCAACAAACTCACCCTCACAACGGAAATCATCAATGAAGATGAGCATAAGATTCCGCTGACCGATGGCTGGCACCCTTATTTCCAGTTGGGTGGAAAAGCCAACAACTGGACGTTAAATTTTAAAGGAAAAGGTATTGTGGAATTCAATGAAAGACTGATTCCAACAGGTAAAGTACTCCCTTACAACAAATTCCAGGAGGCTGAACCGCTCGCGGATATTGAACTCGATAATTGTTTTATCCTTAACCAGGAAGCGCAACACTCCCCCGTATTGCACAACCCGGAAAACGGTGTTTTCGTGCGTTTCCATCCCGATGAAAATTACCCCTTCCTTCAAATGTACATTCCACCCCACCGCAACAGCATCGCCATCGAGAACCTGAGCGGCGCGCCCGATTGCTTCAACAACAATATGGGATTGGTGGTAATGGAACCTGGTACCAGCAAACAGTTTTCCGTCACCTACGAAACCGGCATTCAATTTTAATCAAATACAACACACCTCACAATGAAAAAATTAACCACCTTACTCCTTATCCTCTGCATCGCCATTGGCTTTACGGGTTGTTATGAAATGTCTGAAGAATATACCATCTCCGCTGATAATTCGGTAGTGATGGACATGAATATGGATTTGGGCAAACTATTCGAAATGGTGGCCGCTATGGGCGGAGAAGAGGAAATGAAGAACAACCCCGAGTTCGCCATGCTGAAGGATACCACCATCTACTTCAAAAGCTTTACGGATACGGCTTCAGGGCTTACCGCTGAACAAAAGGCTTTGCTGGAAAACGGAAAGATGACGATGAAAATGAAATTAGAAGAAAAGCTATTCAAAATGAATTTTCATTTCCCGTATAAATCAATGGCCGACCTCAACAAAAGCTGGGATCCCGCCAACCAGGAAAGTTTCGCGAAGATGATGAACAAGGTGTTCGATAAAAAAAATGAAGAGG
>CAMLRX010000199.1 GCA_946482545.1 uncultured Flavihumibacter sp.
CCAGAAACTAAGGATGTATTTACCGCTTGGGCTGGGATTAAAACCCAGCATCGGATAGTTCGCGTTCAACCTGTACTGATGTCCGCCGTCTCGGGTGTAAAGCGCACTTACACCATCGTAAATTGAACGGGTCATGGTCAGGCTGCCATTCAACCGAAGACTACCATTGCCCGAATGGGCTTCCGTACTGGTTACATAAAATGATCCGTTAAGCAATGATGAAAAACTAAAATGCCCTTTGTACTGGTTACAGGTGTCGGTTCCACATTGCAGGTTAAAGTCATAATCTTCAAAGCCATCGTAAGCGATATTCCTCAACGGTGCGTTCGAAGCTACTGCCACGGGTATCGACTGCAGATAACCCATTTGTGCGGCACTAAACCGGTTCAACGCGTCTTTGTTTTCGGTTTCCATCCCCTTCATATTATACCCGGTCACTTCGCTGCTCCATCTCCAATTCTGGAATAAGCTGGCGGAAGTATTCGGATTCCAATTCGTAGTACCTGAAATCCAGAAAGGATTAAAGTCGTAATAATAACCGGCCTCACGAATATTGGTGGCGCCATGAATACCGGCATTTCCTTTAAGATTTACCCGACTGATGTCAAACACATGCTCTTTCACAGGGCGCCAGTTGCCGAGAATACCCGATGTGTAAGGATTGAAGACATCCATATTAGGGTCTTTAACAGTGAATCCGGTGTAACAATACAAATCTTCTCGGTTGTACGTTTGTCCGGTCGCGCAGGTAGAGCAGCCGGCTCCTGTATGTGGTGCTGTAACATTCGTTGCACTTCCCCCTCCCCTCAACCATGCAGTTGAAAATAAGATGTTCAGAAGCGAATTGGCAGAAGAAGAACTTAGGTCAGCATAGGTGTTGTCGTAAACCTCCATACCCCAACCAGCAGGTGATCCCGCATCACGCCCCGATGCCTCGAAATAATAAACCCCTTTAGTAAGGTAAATTGGATATACATGCCAGTATCTGAAATTCGCAGAATAGCTTTCTCCATTAGGGCCGGGATTATCAAATTGAAGGCGTGTCTGACCATTTATTTTTAACCGGACAAAGTTATCCCCTCCAACGCCCACATAATACAACTTCGAGGTGGGAATTTCAACTCTCCTTGAATAACCAACCCAGGTATTGGTTCCCGGAGACCCCGAGCAAACCCATACGCCGCAAGCAGACAGGCGCATGGTCCAGTTTACATTCAGAGTGTTTGAACCGGTGCCATTAACCGCAAAACTCTCCGTGGTATATACGCGCGTGCCAAGGTCCGAATAAGCAGAGTTCGTAGAAGCACATATCGTATAATTTGTACAACTGGACTGCGTGTTGCGACTAAGGTAGCAAAAGCCGTCCGGAGAAGAAATATACCCTGGAGGGCAGCCAGTCGTACACTTCAGACTCACCGGCATTGCCCACTCCTCTTTGAATTCCACAGCCTTCGCATCTATTATCCTGCTTAGCCCGGAAATAGTCAATCTCCCCTTTTCCATCAACGGATTCAGCGATACAATAGTTCCTATTCCGGTGCTGGAAAGGTTCCGTCTTCCAGATCTTAGTACCCTATACAAGGAAGAAGCTACACTAGAAGCGGTAACCCCATCAGCATTTACGGCACGCAGTAAGTTGTCCGTCCCTTTTACAATCCAATATTTTTGCGGGGTGGCCGAAGCAGCACTCACCTCCACCAATTCATCGCCAGGGGTAAGTACCGCATTATAACTGGAACTGGTTATTGTTCCATTCGCATTTGTTGTGAACCCTGTAAGATAGATTCCCTGGTTATCGGACGCGTTCCCCATGCCAGGATAAGCCCAATGCGCGGGATAGGTAAACGAATAAACGGGGTCATCAAACTCATTCTGGGTTTTTGTCATCAGCACATCTCCGGTTACCGCATCCCAAAGTATGTTCTCAGATTCTATTCTGGAACCTTTCTCTGTTTTGATTACCTTTTCAAGAATCGGGAAATTCTGAATAGACTTAATGGCTACCGCGGAACGGAACATCTTTTTATCATAATTGGGTCGAATCATGCCGATATTCACCCAAAACTTTGGGAATAGCGTCATAAAAAATCCAAGTGACGGTTCACCCCGGACACCTACACTCAGGTTCTGATGCTCATTCATATCAGTGAAGAATTCATAATCTACACCGATCTCTGTTTCTGATATTAAACCATCACTGGTAATAGCTGGTACAACATTGTTCAATTCTTTTTGCAAAGCCCGTTTGTCGTTCAGCTTGTATTCGTAAGCCACGGTAGATATTTCCTGTCCTGCCTTGTCCACAATTCTTTCGCTCTTTGTTTTACCATGCATATTATAATTCTCTACTACATATCCTTGAGATACGGTTGCATGGTCTGTGATTCTTAGTCCGAAGAACTTTAATATTTTCGAGGCGATTGGATGCTGTTGCTGCATCGGAGTTGCCTCCACACGCGTAGGAAAATCTTTGGCGGTAAAAAACTCAGATACGGTAGTGCCAGTATTCCCGATGCTGTTGTCGGCCCCGAAATTTTTCACCGTTACCCGGCTGTAGCCAACACTTGGTCCAGGGAAATATGCTTCACATAGGGGGAGTTCGATATTATAATGTTCTGTAATACCCAGTAATTTATTCTGAGAAAACTGAACAGGGACTTTAAAGGGGTTTTCGTCTCCTCCCAGCAATGGCTCATAAGAAGCCACCCCACTGGAAATATTGATCTTCTGCCCGTTATTCATGGTATAAGGCATCGTGTATTCGTACACTTGTCCGTATGTGGCCGTTTTTGTATTCGCATCCCCCGTCATTTCGCTCCACTGGTCGCTCATCGTCACAGATTTTACCCTCGCCCCACCACCGGTTTTACTGAGGTTTGGGCTACTCAATCTTACCCAGGATTTAGAAGCCTGGAAACGACTTGCATAATTTTTCTTTTTTGCCCTCGTATCAAAGCTGATAACGATGTCCGAAATTCTTCCGATCGCACCAACCATTGATTTTATAGCTTTTACAAAATCCGGCTCATCAGAATCAAGGTTGTCGTACTCCGGATACGCCAGCTTCGGAAGTGAGCTCCGCATAATGTCCCAGGCCGCTTTGCTTACAGGGTTATAGGCAGCATTTTTTTGCACTGTTATCTTAGCAGTATTGGCATCAAAGCGCTCCACCTTTTCAATTTTAGCGTATCCCGGGATGAACTCGTAATTCCCTTTGTTATTCAGGTCTGTGAAGACTTTGAAATAAAGCGTATTCATGGTTCCTATATACCGTTCTTTGAGTTCCTCCACGGTACTTACCGGCTTAGGCAGATGAATGAAGAAGGTATTCTTTTCTGCTATGTTGGTAGAATCACCTACGGCCCCCATGCCCTTAATAAAGCACATTTCCATGCTTCGCCTGTTTTGAACATACGCGTAATCATCGGATTCATATTTAATCGAAATAATTCCTCCGGAAGGAAGCGTTATTTTATTCATCTGCCAATAACCTGCCCAACGGTTTGCCTTGGCTGTATCCTGCACTGCGTAAGGATATTCGGCATTGGTCAGACCGGCGTTGTTTGCGGAATCGGCAGGTTTGTAAGTTCCCCATCTGTCGTACTGCCGGAACTTGTATTTCTGGTAAGCGGGAATATTGTAATCAAATTTGTAGGGTTGTAATTTCCCCTGATTGTTATTCCCGAAGGTGAACCATATTTTTTTCAATGTCAGTTTACCGCCTGTCTGGCTGTTCGGCACGCCGGAGAAAAGATCGTAAGCATACTCAAAATGCACCGTCTTAATGGGAACAGCATTCGCGAAATTGGCCTGGTTCTTATACAGATCAGCCTTTGAATACAGCCTGATCTCTTTAAGCCTTTTCAATTTCACGGAACTATTCAGATCACCATTAGAACTGCTCACGCCCAGTCCGTCGGTTCTATCCTCCAGTATAAATAGGGCGAGCATGGTTTTTGATTCAATGGAATGAAGGTAGAACTGCTCCTTTTCCCCATATACATAGCTTGCCTTGTCATCCTTTTTGTCGGTTAGAAAGCCCTCATTGTAATTGGCCATCCTGGGCAGGTTCAGGCTGCTGTCGTTAAAAGGGGTTCTCCATTTATAAATGCTGCTGAGCTTATGGTAGTTGAACTTCACCGCGGTTCCCTTGTCATCATCTGAAATACCATTTCCCGTTACATCAACATAATCAGGAGATAGTATCCCCGAAAGCAGGTACGAACTGGCATACCCTCTCATTCTTTGCTTGTTAAAGGAAAAACGATAATCGGTTGAACTGAACCGGCTGTCAGAAGAATTAACCGGAACTGAATCCTGCAAATTTGCAAATTGTATAAGCCCCTTTTTCCTGGCGGTTTCGTTGTATGGAACACTGAATGAAACCTCATCCTGACGGACATTGTACACTGGAACACCATACACATGCCTGGTCCCTGATCTGTCCAGAACAGTCACTTCCGAGATATGGTGCTTTTTTTTCCCGGTTGTGGCTTCAGTCCGGGAATGCTGCGTCACCACGCCTGCGCCATCGTTGCACCCTTTTAACACGATGCTTCCGCTTGGGTAACTGGGAATATCTTTTTCCAGTCCATACTTAGCTGCTTCTGCAGCAGTAAGGTACCCGAACACTTCACCCAATTTATCTTTATAAGATTTGGTCAGCGTTCCTCCTGAAGTTTGATTGTACTTATTTACAACATTGTTTAGCGTTGCTCCTCTGCCAAACATACGCGCAGTCCATGATTTATCAAGTGATACGGCAACAGCGTCTCTCGAAAGTAATGCGGTCTTATATCCATTGTTCAAAGCGCTTGTTTCACCCACCTTTTTGAAGTATGTTTCCGGAAGTACCATATTCGTACCCGTCGTTTTAGCCCAGTCACCATTAGCCTTGTAGGCATTTCTATCCGACCATTTTCCGGACGTGCTGGTTGTCTTCAATACATTAAAATCCACTGCCGTCATGATTATATTACCGACATTTAATTCTACCCCTGCACCTAAAGACTTATCCTCAGACTGCATCTTTGTGTTAAAAAACACACCGCTGCTCGAAGTGCTTATCTTATACTGACCCGAGCCCATTTGATTGGTCACCGTAAAAAGGTCGTTGTTAACTACAGGAACAGGCAAGTATGGGCTTTTCCTAATGTATGGCCTATTGTTTTCTGTATGGTAGTCCATGATAGCATTCTCTGCATCTTTGCCCTTGTAGGCATTCATCAGGCCGAATGCACGGATATCTTTCCGCCAGAAATCCTTTTCTACTTCTTGTTTTGAATACGATCCGGTAATACCTGTCGAAAAGGATGGCCACGCCACAAACCCTCCTGCCCTGAATGAAAAGGAATAGGCAGTCCTTTTCAGTGGCACTTCAATCGCAGGCACGCGCGATTCCCCTACAAAGGATATATAATCCCCGATTGACTCGTTGACAGAT
>CAMLRX010000200.1 GCA_946482545.1 uncultured Flavihumibacter sp.
CCGACTGACGATTCTGCGCCACACTCAATTCCGTAATACCGGAATAAGTGAAGCCGCTTCCCGATCCGCGCAGCAATTTGGTTTGCTCGCCGCGGGCTTCGAAGCCAGCCGTAACATCGAGTTTGTGGCGGGCAGCCAGTTTGCCCGACCAGTTCACCTGGGAAGAACTGATCCAACTGAAATCGGTACGGTCATAAATTTCCGCAAAGCCGTTCAGGTTTTCCCCGGTTGCATTCTTCGGACTTTTAAAAAGATCCAGTTTATTCATCAATCCATCCACACCAAAACTGGAGGACAAACGCAGGTTCTTCAAAGGCTCATATTCCATCCTGAAAACGCCGTTCATTGTTCCGCCTGAATGTTTGTTCCTGTTCTGGGCCAGCACCGCGAGCGGATTCGGCACCCCGAGTCTTGACAACTTATAAAAAGAGCCATCCGCATTGTAAACAGGGATATTCGGCGCGATAGGCACTATCGCATAAGCGTTTTGTGCCATTTTATTGGTAATACTTGGCGCGAGCGACATACTGAATCCTAACTTCTTGCTGATGCGGTGATCGATACGCATCCTGATGTATAGTTTCTGAAAGTCGTTTCCTTTCTGAATAGACTGCTGGTCGAGGTAGGAACCGGATATCCTGAATTGTGTGGATTCCGTTCCTCCAGAAAGATCAATGTCCAGGTTTCTGAAAGTGCCGAACCTGTTCAATAACTCGAACCAGTTGGTATTGATATCGGGTGAGCCTGCCAGTTGGTCCGCATCAAATTCGGTACGGCCATCGTTGAGGTGGGCTTCCTTCAGCAGTTGGTGGTATTCCGGCCCGGAGAGCCATTTCAGGCGGTTGATGGACTGGCTCCAGCCGTTGCTGTAATTGAGGTTCAGTCTGGCTCTTCCCGCCCTGCCTTTTTTGGTGGTGATGATGATCACACCATTGCTGGCATTCGCGCCATAGATGGCGGCGGCATCTTTCAATACTGATATGCTTTCGATATCATCCGGGTTAATACCGGCCATCGCGTTCAGGAGTTCCTCATTGTTGAGGAAAGCAACAGGTTCATCCTTTTTTCTTTGCTCCGTAATAGGCACACCGTCCACTACAAACAAAGGTTGAGCCGATGTGGTGAGGTCGGTAGTATTTGCGCCATTCAACCCTGAAAGGGAATTCTGTCCGCGGATATTGATTTTCACGGGTGTGCCCAGTTCAGTATTGGTGACCACCTGCATACCGGGCACCAGTCCTTCCAGCATTTTATCGAAACTTTCGATGGGGCGCGTGGTTTGTAGTTGCTGCGCAGAAACGGTGGCTACGCTTCCCACCACTTCTTCTTTGCGTTTGGGTTTGCTGTAGCCATTGGTAACCACGAAGGCAGAAAGCTCCTGTACGTTTTTTTCAAGCGTAATATCTATACTGCTATGGCCACTTACCCTGTATTCCTTTTTGTGATAACCTACGTAAGTGAATACCAGCGTACCACCAACGGCCTCCTCAGCGCTGAGTTGCATGGTAAACTCTCCCCGCTCGTTGGTGACTGAAGCTTTTTTCGTTCCTTTCAACAGGATCACCGCACCACTGAGCGGATCACCCATATCATTGTAAACGTGTCCCTTGATTTCGCGGGGCGGAACAGGCAAATTTTTATTGCCAACGTCTTCCTTCCTTCGGATCACCACGATCTTATCTTCGATCGTGAAAGTAAGACCACGGTCATCGAGGAGTTCACGCAGGACCGTTTCCAGCGAAGCGTCTTTAGCACGCACATTAAAAGGACCGGTGTTTTTCAACAGATCATAATCGTACCAGAAATTGTACCCCGTCTGTTGTTTAAGGGAAGAAAAAACTTTCTCCATGGAATTGAACCTTCCATTGAGATTGATCTTTTGCGAGAAGCCTGTTGCGGAGACCTGCAAACAGGTGATGGTCATGAACACGATAAGCATCCTCATAAACAGGAGTGTTTGCCGCAGCAACGCCCTGTTTTGCAGGAAGTTGCCACAAAGTTGTAACTTCATACGAAACATTGTTTTGGTTTTCTGATCTAGATCCGTGAGACGATTTTTATCGGGAACGAACAATTTCACCAGGGGCGGGCCTAATCGCTCCTGGTTCTTGTCCGTTCCTTTTTATGGTGATACAGTTAGTATATTTCCTTCCAGTTTACATTGAACACCGGACAATTCCAGCACACGCAATACTTTCGACAAAGGGCTGTTCCTGCTGATCTCTCCCACGAGGTGCTTCTCAGGCACATCGCCTGCATACACCACTTTTACTTTGTACCATCTTTCAATCTGCCGCATGATGGTGGGTATATCCGCTTTGTTGAAACTAAACAGCCCGTTTTTCCACGCCAGTTCATGTGCTTCATTGGCCGTATGTTGCTCAAATTTTTCGGCTCCGGGTGCGATACTGGCAACGGAACCTGGCTGTAATTGAATGGAAGCGTTTCCCTGTTGGAGTTTCACTGCGCCTTCTGTGAGTGTTGTCCTGATCTCCTTTTCGTTCGGATATGCCATTACGTTAAAATGTGTGCCCAGCACCTCCAATTCCATCCCCCTGACGTACACGCGGAACGGCATTTCCGTATTCTTTTTCACTTCGAAATATGCTTCCCCCGAAAGCTCCACCCGGCGCTCCTCTCCTGAAAAAGCGCTGGGGTATTTTAATGCGCTGGCAGCGTTTAACCATACCCGTGTTCCATCCGGAAGCACCACGCTGTATTGTCCGCCCTCTGGCGTTTGCAGGGTGTTTTCCACCGTTGGTCCTCCGTTATTTTCCCCGGTATAAACGAGGAGATCATCCCCTGATTTTACGGGTTTCATTCCCGGTTGTTCTGCCAAAGCGCCCACACCTTGCTGATCCAGTACAATCACCTTTCCATCTGCGAGAACGAGTGTGGCATGGTTGCCGCCAGGCGCGGCATCAGCTCGCTGAATAATATTTTTATCTGGAGAGAAAAGGTAGAATCCTTTAATCACCACTGCGGTCACCGCGGCTGCGGCAACAGTAGCCCTGAGCCATCTTCGGCGGAAGCTTATCACTTTCGGCCTGTTTTCTGCTGAGATTTGTTGCTTTATTTGATGTAATGCCTGCTGCTTATCGCTTTCCCCGGCAGGAGCCGCAGGCGATATTTCATTGAAGGCCTGCACCAGCGCAGGGTCCCACGCATCAGGAGACATTTCTCCGGAACGCATGGCTTCATGCAGCCTGTCGAGTTCCCGGGGCGTAATACGGTCGTTCAGGTAACGATCCGCCAATTCCTGGAGGGATTGTTTTTCCATAACGTAGTTGGTACAAAGTGGTTATAAGGATGACGGCTGTATGATCAAAACGTTAACACCACTGGGAAAAAAAATTTCAGGGCCGTCAACAACCACCACAGGGGTAGCAACATTTTCCGGAGTCTGGACACCGCCCTGGCGAGAAAAACACGGGAAGAAACAGGTGTAATACCCAGCTTTTCAGCGATCTGTGTATGGTTCAATCCTTCCAGGTAACTGAGTGTAAAAACGGCCCTCAACTGGGGTGAAAGACGGCCAATGGCCTCATGCAATTGCGCCCTTTGTTCTTTGCGCTCCATAAAATCGGGAGACTCAGTACCTGTATTAAAGTAATCGTGCAAGGCTTCCATGTTCTCTTCGCGGAATACTTTGTTACGGAGGTGATCGTACACCAGGTTACGGGAAACTGTGTAGAGAAAGGCGGGAAAGTTATCGAGATCAGCCAGTCGGGCGCGGTTGTTCCATACACGGATGAAGATTTCCTGTGCGAGGTCTTCTGCTATTTCCGGGGATTTGGTGAGTCGGATGGCGATGCCATAAACATAGTCCCATGCCTGAAGGAAGAATACTTCAAACGCGGCGGTATCGCCTGCGGCGATCTTTCGCAGCAGGTCGGGATCGGTATGAAAAGTAGGAGCAGTCAAACCAGGGCTTTAACCCCTGCAAGTTAGTACAGTGGAACCAAGGGGTCAAATACGGTGAAAAAACATACGGAGGAAAGGTGTTTACACGGGGTATGCCAGTTATGCGGAAACCGACATGTTCGGTGAAAATACGGGGTACCCGGTGCCACCGCTGGTACTTTCCACCCGAAAACGCGTCGAAACAACGGGAACCTATCGGTATTTCCCTTCATGGTGATACCGTGTTTTGAGTAACCTTGCGCATCTTGCTAAAACTTATGGGCCAGAAAACCCTATTTCCCCATCTTCCAACGGATAACATGCGAAAACTGCGGAACAGCTTTTTTCATTACCAGCTTCACCCGGTAAATCACCGGCCCCCAATTTGCGGCAATACGCTCATCTTCCACCAGTTTTTCTTCTTTGGCCACGGTGAATAACTTAGGATCGTATTCCATTATAACGCCCGTACCCGGAAACCCAATCCTTCCCGGACGGGAAATATCAGGGTTTACCACCGCGATAAAATTCAGTTCCGAAGGGACATCAGCTTTTTTCAGCACCACTTCTTCTTTCAGCAGAAGCATGTTTTTATCCCTATCTAATGTGAAGGTGCGGAACCACCTATCTTCCCTATCACTATTTGGATAGGCACCTGCGATGTCCATATTTAAAGCTGTGGCATTATTTTTAACCGACACATTTATGTCCCTGGCCGCGAACTTCCTTCCCTCTTTCTGCATCACCCCATTCACCGTAGGCGTATTGTGCCAGCCCGACTGCATGTTCCAAAGCTCATAACGGCTGCTGCTGAATGTTTTACTCGTGTACACGCCAACGCCTGCATCAATAAGCACAGGTTTCCCATTGGCGAACAGTATAAAGTTACCTACATCGTTGTGGTTATGACTTTCATTGTTGTGACCACCCTGGATGGCGGCGAAGAAGCCTTTTTCTGAACCTGCACTACTGCGCATGGTAAGCACCTGCAGGTCCGGCAGCCAGGATTGAACTGGAAGCGGCGCAAGGGCGGGCGTGGATTGAATTTGTGCGAAGACATCTGCCGTGGCAAGAAAATCTGTTACATCAGCCGCTGGAACTGAATGGTGTTCTTTCTTAAAAAGAAATGCGGCAAAGGACCGAAGTTGGTTGTCGTTAAAATACGTTCCGAACCGGAAAACACTTTCCGCATGGGGCATTCCCTTCGCATGGGCATCGGCGAAGTTAACCATATACTCTTCCGAAGCCTGCATCTTCATAATGTAAGTGCCCATGTTGTGAAGCACATCCTGGTTGCTAAAGTTCAGGATGCCGTTACTCGCTTCATTCAATAGTTGTAACAGTCTGATCAGTTTACCACCAGCTTCGTTCCAATAACTGGGGCCCTCATCACAGCCGCCATCTTCGGGATACCGGTTAATGAAGTTGTCTGTACTCTCCAGTATTTTAACGGTGATATTGCGGAGAGAATCACCAGGTGTAAGGGTGAGAAAAGCCGCATGCAGACAGTTGGTAT
>CAMLRX010000201.1 GCA_946482545.1 uncultured Flavihumibacter sp.
TAGCCTATCCCGTGAATGGTCTCCAGTTGAAGGGTATTATCGGGTTTGATGTGTTTCCGGAGTTTGGTTACGAAAACGTCCATGCTCCTTCCCAGGAAATAATCATCCTTCCCCCAAACGTTAAGCAATACTTCTTCCCGTTTAAGGATCACATTTTTATTTTCACAAAAGAAGCGGAGCAGTTCTGCTTCTTTTTGCGTTAAGGAACTCGGCTGTTCGCCATTGTATATTTTGAGCTCGTTAAACTTGAAAAGGAGGGAACCGATCTGGTATTCCACCACGTTGGAACTCTGGATTTTCTTGCTGCGGCGCAGAAACACTTCCATACGAAGCAACAGTTCCTTCATGCTGAAAGGCTTGGTAATGTAATCATCCGCGCCGGTCTCGAAACCTTTGATGCGGTCCTCTTCCATTGATCTGGAGGTTAAAAAGAGGATGGGGATCACGTCTGACTGCTGGCGGATTCTCGACGCCACACTGAACCCATCACGCGCGGGCATCATGATGTCCAGCAATACGATATCATGCAGGTTCTTGTCAAAACTTTCTATAGCTGTTTGTCCATCAGTGCACAGGGCCACTTCATACCCTCTTTCTTCCAGGTTATCTTTGATCACAAAACCGAGGGCAGTATCATCTTCGGCAAGCAGGACTTTGATCTTTTTTTCGCCGCTCAAAGGCATAGGTCTTGAATTTATTGTGGAAGATACACAATAAATTCACTGCCTTTACCATCTTCGGAACGAAGTTCAATTTTTCCTTTGTGCCGGTCTACTATTTTCTTTACAAAATAGAGGCCCAGACCGAAGCCTTTTACGTTATGGATATTACCAGTGGGCACCCTGTAGAACTTCTGGAACACCCGTTCCTGGTGAGCTTTGTCCAGTCCCGGGCCATTATCCCGACAACTGATGGCGCTCATATTTTTTTTCCTGAAAGTGGACAATACCACTGCTGGATGGGTGGAATATTTCAAGGCATTCTCCAGTAAATCAATCACCACCATCTGCAACTGCTGTTCATCCGCTTCAACTGTGGTACAGGACGGGTCGATATCAAACCTGATGTTTGCGTTTTTTTTGTGAATGAGTGGTTCCAGCAGGGATACCGCGTGTTCAAATATGGACTGAACCAATACCTGTTTTTTTTCCGGTGCCATCAACCGTTGATCCGTAAGCGAAATTTTCAATAATTTATCTACCTGCCCCTGTAAGTGATCCGTTTGTTGCTGGATGATAGAACCGTATTTTTTTAGTTTCTCCGGTTGTTGAAGGATATGGTCGTCTGTAAGCACATCGCTGGCAATCTTCATTACGGCCAAAGGTGTTTTGAATTCATGGGTGATGTTGTTCACAAAATCTTTCTGCAAAACATCCATCGACCTTCTGCGGGAGAAACAATAAAAACAGGCGGCTACGGCTACGAGCGCAAGAAAAATTAACGCGGTGCTCCATATAGAAAAACTGATCTGGTTTCCGGAATAACCTTCAGGAACTTCTTCCGCATTACTGATGAATAAATATAATTTTCCCAGCCAGAATACCTGACATACCAGCGCCACCAGAACCAGGGAGCCGGTTACCAGTAAAATGGACCTTAGGGAGGATGCCCGCATGAGAAGAGAAATTGATAATCCGGTAAATTTCCGAACCTCAGTTGGATAATCGTACTTGATCCTGGTTAATCAGATGTTAACCGCTGCTTCTCCCTGAAAATGATTTGGTTAACGCCCCGTTAAGCACTAATATTTTTTTCTAAATATTTAATATGTTTTCTATCTTTACTGAGCAATATCACAAAACATTAACAAATCAAAGTCATTATAAATTAGCTAGTAAGGTTTAGCAAGGGTTAACTTGGCGCTGCTTGTCTAAGCAGCGCATTTTTTTGCCCATATCTCATCAATATTCGACTTCAATTCATAAAAATTAAACGGCGCTGAAAGGGGCTATTTCTTTTTAAGGCATAAAAAAAGTCCCGCATTTCGCGGGACTTTTTCATTATTGACAACAAATTGAATTAAGCTTTGGCTACTTCATTTTCTGTTGGAGCATTCGCCGCTGCATCCAGCTTTTTGCTCTTACCGAGGTCAAGCAGAACGGGTGCCGCAACGAATACGGAAGAGTACACACCAGTGAACACACCAATCAGCATCGCGAAAGCGAAACCTTTGGTTACTTCACCACCTACCAGGAACAGGATGAGAAGGGTAAGGAACACGGTGAGTGAAGTAATGATGGTACGACTCAATGTTTCGTTGATGGAACGGTTGATGATGGCGCTGTAAGAAGCTCCTTTCATCAGGCCGCTGTTCTCACGGATCCTGTCGAACACCACCACGGTATCGTTCATCGAGAAACCGATTACCGTAAGAATGGCTGCAATAAAGTGTTGGTCCACTTCCAGCGGGAAAGGCACTACATCTTTCAGGAATGAGAAGATGATTACCACAACCAGTACGTCGTGCAGCAAGGCTACAATGGTACCGGCTGCGAATCTCCAGTCACGGAAACGAAGAATAATGTAGATACTGATGAGTACGAGCGACCAGAAGGTGGCCCATTTTGCACCGGCTTTAAGGTCATCGGAGATTGTGGGCAATACTGTTTTGCTGCCTTGTTTGTACACCGTTGAGAATTGCTCATAGGTGGTTCCTTCCGGAAGGAAGGATTTCAGGCCTTCATATACTTTGGTCTGAACCTCTGAATCAACGGATGCACCGGTTTCAGAGATCATGTATGCCGTTGTGATTTCCAACTGATTGGCGCCGCCTACTGTTTTCAGAATAGGCGCTTCAGTCAGTGTTTTTTCCAGCGCGTCCCGAACTTGTTCTACTTTAACTGCTTGCGGGAAACGTACGGTGTAGCTGCGTCCTCCGGCGAATTCGACACCATAGTCGAAACCGTGGAAGAAAGAAGCGATACCTAATCCGATTACCACAAAGAACACAACGTAAGCGGCTTTACGCATACCGGTGAAGTTGTAGTTCGCGTTTTTCAGCAGGTTGCTGGCCAGCTTGGTGAAATATTTGAAGTGACGGTCTTTTTTAGTCCAGATATCTGTAATCAACCTTGATACAAGGATGCCGCAGAACAAGGAGAGAATAATACCGAGTATTTGTGTTGTCGCGAATCCGAGTACGGGGCCCAGACCGAAGTAGAACAGGATGATCGCGGTAAGGAGCGTAGTAATGTGACCATCAAGTACGGGCGCCATAGATCTTCTGTAACCATCGGTAACGGCGAGCTGGTAAGTTTTTCCTCTACCCAGTTCTTCTTTAATACGTTCGAAAATCAGTACGTTGGTGTCCACGGCCATACCAATGGTAAGTACCAGACCAGCGATACCGGGCGCAGTTAATGTGGCGCCGAGTGCGCTCAGGATACCCACGGTAAAGAGCAGGTTAAGGATCAGGGCGATATTCGCTACCCATCCGGCAGTGTTGAAGTACACCAGCATCAGGATGAAGATTACTGCGAAAGAAAGAATGAATGCGAGGGAACCGCCTGCAATTGCTTCCTGACCAAGGGTTGGTCCTACCTGTTGTTCCTGCACAATCTTGGCGGGCGTAGGCAGTTTACCGGCTTTCAGAATATTGGCGAGATCCTGTGCATCTTCAATGGTGTAACTTCCAGAAATGCGGGAACTGCCGTTGGGAATGGGTTCGTTTACATTAGGTGCGGAGTAAACGAGATCGTCCAGTACGATAGCAATGGCACGGCCCACATTCTTCTCAGTCATTTGTGCCCAGATTTTGGCACCTGCTTTATCCATCACCATGTTCACGTTCACCTGGTTGGTGATGGGATCAAAATCCTGTCCGGCATCAATGATGCGCTCACCTTCCAGACGTGCACTTGCTGTGCCCGGAAGCGTTTTTATAGCATAAAGCGGCACAAAATTCTGTGCTTTACCGTTTTTGTCTTTTTCGGCTATGCCAAATAGGAAACGAACATTCTGCGGGAACTTACTCAGGAAAACGGGGTTATCCAGGTAAGCGCGCAGCGCGAAAGTATCAGCTACTGCAACATAACCCAGGGCAGGAGAGAATTCTGGTCTGCCATCCTGATTCTGGTCGGAAGGAGGAATGAACTGCACCATGGAGAGCAGGGGGTGCTCGGCACGTTGTTGCTCCATGGAAAGCGCGGCACTGTCTTTCGTGGCGGCTGCGCCTGTATCTTTTCCTTTATTTCCGGCCAGCATTTCGGAGAGGTTCTCACTCGCCGCTTTTGTGGTATCGCTTGTAGAATTCGCTGCTGCTGTAGTATCGTTGGAAGTTGTATTGGCTGCTGCGCCTCCTTTCAGGTAAGCGGCCAGCGCTTTTTCTCCTTCTGAAAGCGAGTTGTCCAGTTCCTGGATATTGTAGAGTTCCCAGAACTGGAGGTTGGCGGAAGACTGCAGGTATTTACGGACGCGTTCAGCATCGTTCACACCGGCGAGTTCCACGGTGATGATGCCTTTGGCTTCATCCAGGTTCACGTTGGGCTGGGCCACACCGAATTTATCGATACGGGTCTGCAATACGCGGTAAGTACGTTTTACGGCTTCGGTAGCTTCTTTTCTTACTTCCCGCAGCACTTCCTCATCGGAAGAACCGATCTTGATTGTTTTGTTGTTGGCGTTGGCGAACAGGGAAGCGAGCCTTGCACCGGGGGCCGCTTTTTTATATTCATCAGCGAAAAGCGTGATGTAATCTGCATCGCTGGTGGCTTTGCGTTTGGTCGCATTTTCCAGTGCTTTCTGGAAATTAGGGTCTTTGGAGTTGTTGGCCATGGAGCGTATCAAACCTTCCAGTTCGACTTCCATAGTAACGTTCATACCGCCCTGAAGGTCGAGTCCAAGGTTCAGTTCACTCTCTTTTGCTTTCTGGTAGCTGATGGCGCCGCCAATACCATAAGTGAGGGTCTGGTCTTTGGTGCTGTCGAGCAATCTTGCGAGCCGTGCTTCATAGAGCTGATCCAATGTATCCTTGTAAAGCGCTTGGAGGTCTTTGTTTCCGGGATATTTTTGTTCAGGGGTCGGGAGCGAGGAAATGGCTTTTCGCGCTTTCTCTTCCATCTTACTTTCATGGCTGTTCACAAACCAGGTAAAAGAAAGCTGGTATAAAGAAATCACGATCAGTGCAATCGTAAAAAACCTTACCAATCCTTTCAGTTGCATACGTATTAGTGTTTACTTTTATTTTTCAAAGATGGCAAAGATAGTATTTACGGTAAAAAAAAGTACATAGCGCCGTATATTGTTAAAAATCATGTTTATATAGAATTTTAACGATGATTTATACGTTGGCAGGCAGTAACTTGCGTGCATGAAACAAATGATGCTG
>CAMLRX010000202.1 GCA_946482545.1 uncultured Flavihumibacter sp.
CCCGTAAAAGTATGGTGGTGCATTATTATGCGAAGGATGTGATCAAATACCATGAAATCACGGAACGCCCTTCTTTGTTGTAAAAAAATGGCGGCATCCTGTAAACAGGCGCCGCCATAAGATTATAAATTCATGCCCGCTTACTTCAGTACGCCCAATTCTTTTCCAACTTTGGTAAATGCGGCAATAGCCTTTTCCAGGTGCTCCTGCTCGTGCGCCGCACTCAGTTGAACGCGGATTCTCGCTTGTCCTTTCGCCACTACGGGGAAGAAGAATCCGATCACATACACCCCTTCTTCGAGCAGTCTGGCCGCGAATTGCTGGGCGAGTACCGCTTCGTACAACATAATCGGAACAATGGGATGGTCGCCGGGTTTGATATCGAAGCCCGCTTCCGTCATTTTGGAGCGGAAGAATTTCGTGTTGAATTCCAGTTTATCGCGGAGTTCGGTGGTTTCGCTGAGCATATCAAGTACCGCGATGGAAGCGCCTACGATACTTGGTGCGACGGTATTGGAGAAAAGATAGGGACGGCTGCGCTGGCGCAACATTTCGATGATCTCTTTTTTCCCGCTGGTAAATCCGCCGGAGGCGCCGCCGAGGGCTTTGCCCAGCGTTCCGGTAATGATGTCGATGCGACCCATTACATTTCTGTATTCGTGGGTACCACGACCTGTCTTCCCGAGGAATCCGGAAGAATGACATTCATCGATCATCACGATGGCATCGTATTGGTCGGCGAGGTCGCAGATTTTATCGAGTTGAGCGATGGTACCGTCCATACTGAAGGAGCCGTCGGTTACGATGATGCGGCTGCGGAGTCCCTGGGTTTCCTTCAGCTTGGCTTCCAGGTCGGCCATATCGTTGTGGTTGTAGCGGAAACGCTGAGCTTTACACAAACGAACACCATCTATAATAGAGGCGTGGTTCAGGGCATCGGAGATGATGGCGTCCTGCTCGTTGAAGAGCGGTTCAAATACGCCACCGTTCGCGTCGAAAGCCGCGGCATACAATATAGTATCTTCTGTACCCAGAAACTGCGCGATCTTGGTTTCCAGTTCCTTATGAATATCCTGAGTACCACATATAAAGCGGACACTGCTCATGCCATACCCATGGGAATCGATCGCTTTGTGGGCGGCCTCAATCACTTTGGGGTGGGAAGAAAGTCCGAGGTAGTTGTTGGCGCAGAAATTCAAAACGGTTTTCCCGTTCACTACAATCTCCGGTCCTTGTTCGCTGGTAATGATGCGTTCGGATTTGAACAATCCCGCTTCGCGGATTTCTTGCAGTTCAGTTCCTATTCTTTGTACGAAATTCTGGTTCATAAACAGGTGTTTTCAACGTTAACGGCTGCAAAATAAAGCAATTACGCGTAGTAAAGATGGGATTTGAACTGTGTTAACAGGTACAATCGATTGCTTTTCTGAAAAAATCTGTAACAAAAAGCCATTACCTTCGTCTAATCCTGAAAACAACAGTATATGAAACGCAGGAGCGCAATAATTGCAGGAGGGATAGCGGTACTGCTGGTTTGCTGCATCTGGAGCGAGCGGCAGCCCCGTGAGGAGGTTATTTCCGGAGAGGAGCCACAGGAACTTTCCGCCCGAAAATCAACTTTCAGCAAAGAAGTGAAACTCCTCCGTTCCATTGGTCAGCACGTAATTTCAGCGGCCCGGTAATTTTTTTGGAGGATGCTGTAACATTCTCCCCGTTCACCCGTCACACTTTCAACGCACAACAATAACCAACAGGCCCACTGTTTATGACGGAAAAAGATTACAATGATTGTGTAAGGCAGTATGCAGACAATGTGTACCGTTTTATACTCAAAAACCTGAAACACGAGGAAGACGCCCGCGACGTGGTGCAGTCGGCCTTTGAAAAAATGTGGCGCAACCGCGCCGAGGTAGAAGCGGAAAAATGTAAATCTTTCCTGTTTACAGTGGCCTATAACCAGATGATTGACCACCTTCGCAAAGCGAAAAGGGTGACGTTAAAAGAGGAATTCAGAGAAGATGCGCGCGTTTCCTACAAAGAGGTAAACAACGCCAAAAAAATTCTGGAAGAAGCGCTGGCCAGGTTGAACGAAACGCAACGCTCGTTGGTGATGCTCAAAGATTATGAAGGATACAGTTATGAAGAGATAGGACAGATCATGGGATTATCCGACAGCCAGGTAAAAGTGTACCTCCATCGGGCGCGTCTGCAGTTGAAAAATTATTTAGTCAAGCCGGAAAACGTGATATAATGGAACTGAACCGCAACAACTATGAAGAATATTTCCTGCTCTACCTGGATGGTGAGCTGGATGCCGCGGGCAGGAACGAAGTGGAAACTTTCCTGGCGGCCAATCCCGATATGGCAATGGAGATGGCATTGTTAAAAGAAACCATTCTCCAGGCGGAACAAGAAGAACCCATTCAATTCGGAGACATCGAACTGCTGCTGAAACCGGAAACGGATGCTGTAATCAACGAACAGAATGTAGAACCTTTTCTGCTGTCTTATATCGATAATGAACTTTCTTCTGAAGATAAAATAAGAACGGAGGCTTTCGTTTCGGCCAATACTTCGGCGAAAGCAACACTTGAGGTATTGCAACGCACCAAAATTCAGCCCGATCTTTCTATCGTTTATCCGGATAAAAGCGAACTGTTGAAAGAAGAAAAAACAAGGAAGATCGTTTATTTCCGCTGGCAATATGTGGCCGTGGCCGCGGCGATGATGGGCATATTCGTGACCACGTGGCTGAACAGACCGGTCAACAATAATACGGAGCAGGTTCCCGGTATGGCTTCCAATGAAAAGCCTTCCACAACACCAGCGAATTCAAACGGAACTGCTGTTCCGGACAATGCATCGAATACAACACTGGCGTCCACCTCCAAACCTGTTGCGCCTTCGAAAGCTACCGGAACAAGTGCAGACCAACCGAAGGAGCAGGCCATTCCGGTACAGGAGCAACTGGTGGAAAGCAATACTTCTTTCGCGGTAACCGAAGTAAAAAACGCCCCCAAAGCATTCACCGAAATGAACAATACCATCGCGGCCAATAATACCATTGAAGCGCCGGTAACCACGATCACGGAGAAAAAAGGAGACATGAAACTGGCTGCTCCTGTAACACCGGGCGCTGATGCCCTGAAAACAACGCTGGCCGCCAACCAGAAACTGGAAATGCCCGAAGAAGAAGTGCTCCTGATCGGAAGTACCAGGATCAATAAAAGTTCCGTAAGGGGCATCCTCCGGAAAACCGGCAGATTCCTGGAACGCACGGCCAACGTAGGCGAGAACAAAGCCAGTCAGTTCCTCAACGGAAAATCAGACAACAAAAAAGATTAGGATTTGAGTCTGCACGTATAGCAGCATCCGGAATATATTCCGGCAGGACATTTCATATCAACATTCAAGTATAGCCATGAAACAACTTACTGTGTTTCAGCCAAACAAAAAACAAACATTCAGATGAAACAGTTACTTCTACTCGCAACCGTTCTCCTCAGTATCGGAACCGCTTCCGCGCAAACCGACAGCACAAGACAGGAGAAAAAACAAGACACCATCCGCATCGGCGGGATCGTGATCATTAAAGGCAAAGACAAGGACTCCAAATCCAAAACCATCATCATCGAAGACAGCACCAAAATTGTACGGAAGAAAGCCAAATCCGATGTAAGTACCAACTGGTGGATCGTTGACCTCGGTTTCGCCAATTATACCGATAAAACGAATTATGCCAACGCGCTGGCAAGCGGATTTGTAGGACCTGGTGTGGGAGAAGATCAACTCGACCTCAGAACAGGTAAATCCGTGAACGTAAACATCTGGTTCTTCATGCAGCGCTTAAACCTGGTTAAACATTATGTGAACCTGAAATACGGTCTGGGACTGGAACTCAACAACTACCGCTATACTGAGCCGGTATTGTTTAATACAAGTCCCACACAGGTTGTAATGGATACCCGCCATTACAACAAGAACAAGCTTGCGGCGGATTACCTCACTGTTCCCCTGATGCTGAACTTCAACTTCAATCCCAACAGAAGAAAATCATTCTCGCTGAGTGCCGGCGTGAGTGGCGGATACCTTTACAGCGCGCGCCAGAAAACCATCACAGGAGAAGATGGCAAGCAGAAAGAGCGTGATGATTTCGACCTGCGCAAGTTCAAACTGGCCTATATCGGAGAGATCGGACTGGGGCCCGTTAAACTCTACGGATCACTCGCCACACAGTCGATGTTTGAGAAAGGTCTTGACCAAACACCTTTCAATGTCGGCTTCCGTTTGAGCAACTGGTAAGCAGATTATTTTAACAACCGCAACACATACTAAGAAAAGGGGCATCGCCGTTAATGGTGGAACCCCTTTTCCCGTTTAATATTACCCTTAAATTTGGTGATCGATGAAACGGGCATTTTCATTTTTTCTTGTCGCGGCCATTGCTCCCGCACTCAGTTTTCTTCCCGCGAAGAACAGGCGCTATCTCCGGCTGAACGCGCCGGTCGGGGAAGTATATATCGTCATCGATAAATCGGATTATGAACTGAAACTTTTCGATCAGAAAGGCTGGTACGCCACCTACCCTGTTGTATTCGGCAGTAATTCGCTGGCGGATAAACGGATGGAAGGCGACAAACTCACACCCGAAGGGGATTACCGTATTCAAAACAAGCGTGTACACCAGAAATGGAGCCGCTTTCTCCTTATAGATTATCCCAACCAGCAGAACCGGGAACGCTTCGCACAACTGAAAGCATCTGGAAAAATACCTTCCGGCGCCAGCATAGGCGGTGGCATTGGCATCCACGGCACCTGGCCCCGCGAAGAATACGCGGTAGACCGTTACCTCAACTGGACCGACGGGTGTATTTCTTTGAAAAGAACAGATGTGGAAGAGTTATATGAACTGGTTCCCGCTGGAACACGCGTGCGCATTCAACGGTGAGTATAAAGTATTTTCCCGCAGCGACATGTCGGTTGTAATAGGAGAATTTCCTGTTGAATTTATGCTTTGCGCCTTAGCGCCTTTGCGAGAGACATTTATTTTCTACCCTTGTAAGTCAGGTCTCTCGCAAAGGCGCTAAGGCGCAAAGTTAGGCAGCTTTAAGTGCCAGGAAAGTCAGAGTTTACCGTTCCTGATTTCATCCACTACGCCTGGATCGAGTAAAGTAGAGGTATCGCCAAGGCTACCGAGTTCACCTTCTGCGATCTTGCGGAGGATGCGGCGCATGATTTTACCGCTTCTTGTTTTTGGTAATCCGCTGACGAACTGGATTTTGTCGGGTTTGGCAATGGGC
>CAMLRX010000203.1 GCA_946482545.1 uncultured Flavihumibacter sp.
AAGTACAATGCTTACCAGGCCATCGGCAGCGTGGGCGGGCTTCCCTTCAACCGCCTCAGTGTACGCGGCTACGGCGGCACCAGCGCGGTGATTCCCAATTACAACCAGCCGGCCAACAACCAGCTTTCCTGGGAAGAGACCCGGCAGTGGAACATCGGCGGCGATATGGGGCTCTTCAACGACAGGCTCACCATTACAGCAGACGCTTACCGTAAGTATACTGATGGGATCATCTTCGACGCCCAGTTCCCGGACTACTCCGGCTATTCATCCTCCAAAGGAAACTTCGTAGATGTGGTGAACATGGGCTGGGAACTTTCGCTGGAAGGATTCATCTTCCCCCGCAACAACAAATTCACCTGGTCGGTGCAAACTTACCTGGCGCAGAACCAGAACTACATCGCGCAACTGCCCAACGGCGGAAGAGACTTCATCAATACCGGTCAGGGTTATGCGTATGTAACGGGGCAGCCCACCAACCTGTATTACATGCATGAATACCGCGGTGTGGTAAAAGATCCCGCCACCGTTCCTGTGAACCCGCTTAACGGCTTGCCTATGCGCATTGCCGGCGACTTTGGCCTCGGAATACTCTGGCCCTCCGGTTATTTTTATCCGGGCATGCCGATGTTCACCGATGTGGACGGCGATTTCATGATCACTGAAGACACGCGGGACATGAAATTCATTGAAGGCAAATCGCCCAACCCGAAAATTATCGGCGGCGTGAACACCTTCATGAAATTCGGCAACTTCAGCCTGCGGGTGATGTCTAATTTTAGCTTCGGCAGTTGGATCTACAACTATACACTGCAGCGCCAGATAGACCGCTACAACAGGGCACACGTATGGTTTCCGGGCGCTACCTATACGCTGTACGAAGACTATTCTTTCTATGATCCCTCCAAAGGCGCAGCATCAGACCTGCCCAGGATGGAAGTGGACTACTCCGATGCGGGTGGCGTACGCTCCTTCCGTCGTTCCAGCATGTACCTGGAGCGGGGTGATTTCTGGAAAATATCTGACGCCATTGTAACCTATACCATCCCCACAAGGATCACCAAACGCATTTCAGCATCACAGATACAGGTGAACGCAGCCATGACCAATGTATGGCAGTGGCAGGCGAGCAGTGTGCCCGACGCCACCATGGTGAACGCCCGCGGGGAAGATTACGGAGACGGCTACCCGATGGGAAGAAGGTACAACCTTGGCCTGCGCTTCGTTTTCTAAACCAGTTCCTTCATTCAAAAATGAACCAAATGCAAAAGCTTTCTCTATATTGTTTACTCCTGGGCCTTGTGTTAACGGGCTGCACCAAACTGCTGGACCAGGAGCCCTACGCCCGCGCCAATGGCGATACGTTCTGGGAAACGGCCAATGATGCCGAAAAAGGTGTGGCGGGAACTTATGCCCTGCTGCGTGATGCGCTGGCCGATGGGCGCCTCTTTGAATATGGTGACCTTACCACCGATCTTTTCAGGAAAGGATGGAACGCAGGCAACGATAAATTTTACCTTCCCGGCGAATTGTCTGTAACAAGCAGTTCACGGGAATGGGCATCCGCAGGAATGGAAAATCCTTTCCAGGACTGGACCGGATTTTATAAAGTGGTCAACTTCTCCAATGTGGCCATCCGCAGGATCGGAGCCATGCCGGAAGCCGCTTTTGGGAACGATGTTTCCAGGAAGAATAAACTGCTTGGTGAGGCGCATTTCCTTCGCGGGCTGGCGTATTTCATGCTGGCGCGCATCTGGGGAGATGTGCCCCTGGTAACCGATCCTATTGAAAGCACGGAGCAATCCATTGATGCGGAAGGGAATCCCGTAAAACTGGCGCGCAGCGCGGAAAAGGATATACTTCAACTGGTATTCTCTGATGCCACAAAAGCCATCAGCCTGTTATCTTATGGCACCGTGGGTTCCGTACAATGGGGCATCCGCGCCAACAAAGCCAGCGCACAAGCCCTGGAAGCACACGCGGCCCTGTGGATTGCCAGCAGAACCGAGCCTGATAAAAAGGATCAGTTCATTGATGTCTGTACAAAAGCCATCGACAGCATCATGACACTGGGCAATTACACGCTCGCCGCTTACGTTACCGATACGGAAGTGAAAAACATGTTCAAAGGCAAATCCACAGAAGCCGTTTTTGAACTGAACATTTCGCCTGAAGACGCCGAAACATTCCGCATCGACAATGGCAACGGGCTGGAAGGCAAAACCGCCCTGTTCCCCACACGAGAACTGGACAACAACTACAACCGCGTTTATTGGATACCGCTGGCGAAGAAAGCATTGCTGTACGAAGGCGGTGCCACCACCACCGACCGCCGTGCCAACCTTTTCTTACGCGCCTGGAATTCATCCCGTACCGAACCGGCCCACGACAACCCTGCCCTCTGGCCCGAAGTAACCTGCCTGAAAAAGTTCGAGAACATGGTTGCCGACGACCAGGCCACCGCCGGAGAATACCGTGCCTTCTTCGCAGGCAGCAATATCCCCATATTCAGGCTCAGCGAACTGGTACTGCTGGCCGCAGAAGCGCATGCCAAAAAGAACAATACCGCGCGCGCCAAAGAACTGTTGCTGCTCATCCGCCAGCGGGCGGGCCTGAACCAGGTAACTGTTCCCGACAGCGAACTGGTAACCGAAGTGCTGAAAGAAAGAAGAAGGGAACTGATCGGCGAAGGACATATCTTCTTCGATTACATCCGCAACAACAGCTTCCCCGACGTTTCGGCCATGAACGCCACACGCATCAGCCGGAAAGGTTATTTCTGGCCGGTACGTTACAACAATATCCGTAAAAACCCCGCACTGGTACAAACCTCTTACTGGATCGGGAAAGTATTCGACAACTAAAATCATTTCACCATGAAAAATAGCTGGATCGCTGCCGCATTGCTGCTCGTGTTTTCTTCCTGCAAAAAAGAAAACTACCGCATCGACGGTGGCACACACAACGAACAGGTGAACAGCACCACCTTCGATTTCATCCGCAACCATCCTGAACTCAGCCTGTTCGGTGAACTCATCGAAAAAGCAGGTTACAAAGACCTCGTGAACACGCCCAACGCCACGTTATTCGTCGCCGATAACATGGCCGTCCGGAAATACCTGAACAGGGTTTGGGTAGACCAGGTGGACCAGACCAATAACCAGACGCCCTACCTGTTAAGTGATATCCCTCTCGGGAAACTGCAGGATTCGCTCCGTATTTACATTGTACCGAACAGGATCGAAAGAAAGGACCTTAACGCCACTGGCGCTTTCTTCACCACTCAAAAGGGAGACTCCATAAAAGTGACCCTTGAAAAAAGGTACAACGATCCTGTGGCCGCCTGGGAAGGAGGCTATGTGTACAGCAACTATATGAGCACCACCCCGGAGTTCATCTACATCCGCAGAAGGATCGGCCTCAACTGGGATGACCCCGCCGCAACGGGTATACCTCCCGCGGAAAAAGACAAATACGAAGTAATCAAAAGTTCAGGCATCAAAACCACCACGGGCATGGTACACGTAATAGGCGGTGCCAGGGACAGTTTCTACGATAAATCGGAAGCGCATACCCTGTTCTTCCGGCCAGGCCGCGACAAGCCCCAGCGTTGATCACTTCTTTTTCTGAAACAGTTCAATACCATTCAACATGAACAAACAATCTATTTTATACGGCCTCATCCTTGCAGCGGGCATCTTCAGCTCCTGCAAACGGCCTTCTGAAATCGGCTTCATCAGCGACCGCATCGACACGAAAGAAGACACCATCCTCGTGGCCCGGGGTGTGGTGCAGGAATCACAGATCCCTGAGATTGATGGCTCCAGCCGTCCGCTCGAATTCAAGATACTCCAGGCACGTTACCGTGGCCCGAACGGCGGCACCATGACCTCCGAGCAACTGCTGAAACCACAACAGGTGCGTACCTGGAAACAGGCATTCGACCGCACCAAACATACCACCAACGAGCAGATATTCTCTATCATCAACGATACACTGCTCGCGCCGGTGATCATGAACCCCAACAACGGGCAATTGCTTTTCCAGACCTCTACCCAATACCTCACGGAAAGCGACCTGTACTTCCTGGATGTGGAAGTGAAAAACAAAAGAGGTACGCGGGTGGTGAACGATTTCGCACTCATCAAACTCGCGCCCATTATTCCTTTTGAAGTAACCACCAACGTGAACCGGGTGCGCATCTTCTACCTTACGGAAGACAAAAGCAAAAAAATACAGTTGTACGCGTACAATCCGGAAGACCTTCCCAAGTACCAACGTGACCTTGTGGCAGGAACCGCGCCTTATGTAAAACTGGAGCGCATCTCCAACGACCCCACCCCGGGCATTAAAGTGGAACTGACCTACAAAGACAGCAAGGGAAAAATTGTAAACCCCCAGGAAATTCAGGGATGGCCGGCAACAGGCGCGGGCACCATCGCGGGCACCTACCAGAACTGGTACTGGAACAGCACGGATACTATTTACACCAGTAATGCCGTAACATTTGAGTTCCCGCTCACACCCTGGCCTTATTACAGCGCCAACTGGCCCTACCCTTCCGTTAACCACTCGCTGGCCTATCATGAAACAAAGAACCCCATTCCAATGGCTGGTGTTAAGTTGGATACCGCGGCGCTCATCAACGATCCCGCCAATATTACCGGTGCGGCGAACATCAATAATTTCCGGCAAAGTTATGAGGCGGAAAAAGGCTTTATCAGCCTGTACAACACGTTCGCCATCCGCTTCAACCAGGGCGGCACCTGGCGCGTAACGGTCACCTTTCCCGGTGTGGAGCTTCCTTAAAAAATATTCATCACAGCAAATACTATCAGAAAAAATGAAATTAAGGCTCAACACGCTTCAGCAACTTTGCATTCCCTTTGTCGCGGTCATTACCGCTTCAACAGCATTCTTTTCCCTTCCAAAGCAAGAAACGGTGGAGGTACTGCCTGCTCCCAAAACAGTGAACATAATTGTGGTGTACCATAACCCCAAAGTGTTCATCAACAACGAGCAGGGCAAACGTTTCCATGAGATATTCGGCTGGAACGATCCGGTGGAACTGAACCGCATTTACAAAGATTCGCTGGAAGCTTTTTCCCATGGCACCATACGGTACAACATCGTAAAAGTGATTGATGAAGAAAGACTATGGACGCAGTTCAAAGATTCCACGGAACATCTTTCCGCGGGAAGGGCCTACGGTCTGTTGAAAGAAAAAGGATGGAACGAATTGAAAAAGAAAGAAACCCGCTTCGATT
>CAMLRX010000204.1 GCA_946482545.1 uncultured Flavihumibacter sp.
TGCGCTCTGCTGTGGCCTTCAGCACCTCGTTGCGACGGAGCAGTAATTTCAGGAGATAAGGCGCCAGGATATAGCGGTCAACAAGTTTTCCGATCCATCCGCAAGGTGACTCAAAAAAGAAGATGTCCCGCATTCTTACGCCAGCTAATGTTTCTTCAAAAAAATGCTGGTGCTTCATTTTTTTAAAGGGGCCGTTCTCCATTTCGTCGGTGAAAAGAAAATAAGGTTGGCAAGCAGTGATGCGGACTTTCATCCGGAAAGAAATTCCAAAATGCCTGGCCCTCCAGGTAACCGTCTCTCCCGCGCCAATGTATCCGCTTGTACGGCCGGCAATGGCACGCTCGCTGGTGTGCTGCATACTTTCAAGGTGCATATTGATGCTGCGTGCGGTATCGAAGCATACTTCGATTGGGGCGTTGATGATGGTTTCTAAAAGTATTGTTTCCATGGTAGCATAAGAAATTATCGTTGGAGAATGGCCCTGGTTGCAGACTGCACATCAGGGTAAAGAAAAGGATAGCCGCTTTTGATGAGCCGGTTGGGGAGCACCCATCTGCTTTTGAGGATCAGTTCTGTTTCTGTGCCGATAAGGCGGGCACCGCATTCGAGTAACCATTCAGGGGTGGGAATGCCAATGTTTATTCCTGCTTCGGTTCTTATCGTACGCATCAGTTCAGCATTATTCACCGGCTGGGGCGCGGTGCAATTGAAAATCCCATCGGGCGTTTTGTTTTGCAGCAGCCATTCTGTAGTGCGGGCAGCATCCTGTTCGTGTATCCAGGATACCATTTGTCTTCCGTTCCCCTGCTTGCCACCCAAACCGCATTTCACGAGCCTGAGCAAACGGGGGAACACGCCATCTTCCGCCCCAAGTACAATGCCCATCCGAAGCGCGATCTTACGGGTGGCCGGCGTAGCTGTTTCAAAAAACGCTGCTTCCCATTGCTGACACACCTCCACTGAAAAACCCGCTCCAATCTCTCCGTTCCATTCATCCTGGGCATGGTCCTCCGCATGACGGTAAATGGTGGCAGAAGTAACGTTGATCCATAAACGAGGAGGCACTTTCAAAGTACGGATCACTTTTCCAAGCAATCTGGTGGGTGTTAACCTGGAAGCAATGATCGCACGGCGGTTCTTTATGGTGTACCTGCAATTCACATTCTTCCCGCAAAGATTGATAAGCAGATCGGCGCCTTCGAGTTGTTGCACCCATGCCCCCTCCTGTTCACCGTCCCAGACTTCTGTAGTGATGTTCTCCATTGCCGGCGCGGATTTCCTGGACAACAGCAGCACTTTTTCAGAAAGCGGCGCGTAATACCTGCTGAAGACAGCGCCGAGGTAACCGTTGCCCCCGGCGATCACAATTTTATTGTATTTCATAACATGCCATTAAAGATCATCCACAATATGCCGATTCTGAAAACGATCCAGGTAAAAAAAGGTATCCATCCCAATTGCAGCAGTCTGCATCTGCGGATGTGTTCCAGCAACATCAACCCTGCCACCACCATAAATACCGTTACATACATGATGGCGTCCGCGTCAAACAAAAGAAGGATAGGACGAGCCACTAACAGTAAAAGTGCTCCGGCAAGAGAAACGGTCATCATATTGCCCAGGTAGTCCCATATTTTTTCCCTTTCAATCAGCAAAAGCACTACAGCCTGGAAAATGAGTTGGGCACCGCAAACCACATATTCCCGGAACCAGGGGCCTGTAGGCAATAGTTCATCCATATAAGGTGTATAAGCGGAAAGGATCGCCGCAGTAATCAGCCAGGTTAGTACAAGGTAAAGCAACCTGTAACGCAGGCGGAAAGAGGGCTGCCACGCATAAGTACCTTCTCCGTTTGCAGGCACAATAATGCGTCGGTTGTAAGACACGAAGGCATACACTTTCCGCAGCAACCAGCGCAAGGGGCCGAAGTTGAAAACCGGGCGCAACAAAGGGAAATTGTGCGCCAGCACCGTACACAAACTATCCACCCCATAAGTAACGGCCCCGGTTTCCAGGTTCACCAGCGCAATTTCATTTACCGCCCGCTGCTTGTCGACCAGCGGACAGGCTCCTTCAGGTAAATGTTGGTAAGCTTCCCGGCCGTTTTTGTCCATCATGCCGGAGCTTACAAAAGCATTGGTGTACAACTGGCACATGGGGCATTCTGCGTCGTAGAGGATCAGGTGGTTGCGGAGCGTTCTCATCGTATAACAGTTTGATGTTTGCAGTTGAAGAACATATTGAACGGCACCCTTCATTTTCTTTTCTTCACCCCTCAAAGATAATCAACATTTTCAAACTTTCAATATTTTCTGAAAATTAGAAATGAAATAAGATATGTATTTTAGCGGCATGAAAAAAATATCCAGACTCCTGATAATTTTTGTATGCCTTCTTCCTTCCATCACCGCGTCCGCCTGGGGCATGTTGGGACACCGTGTGACCGGGGAAATCGCAGAAGCCTATCTTTCCGGAAAAGCCCGTAAGCAGATAAGGGCGATACTGGGAAATGAAAGTCTGGCCATGGCCAGCAACTGGGGAGATTTCATTAAATCCGATCCCGCCTACAAATACCTTGATGCATGGCATTACATTAATTTCAGCAAAGGGTTGAACTACGAGCAAATGGTGAATGCCGCGGAAAGCGATACCACCCCCAATGCTTACAATAAGTTGAAGTTTTTAATTGGTGAACTGAAAAAGAAGGAGCTTCCTACAGAAACCAAACGGATGTACCTCCGTCTTCTGATCCATATTACGGGAGATATTCATCAGCCCATGCATGTGAGCCGCGCCGAAGACCTGGGCGGGAACAGGATCAGGCTGATGTGGTTCAACCAGCCTTCAAACCTCCACCGGGTTTGGGACGATCATTTGCCGGAATACCAGAACCTTAGTTATACGGAATACACCCGCGCCATCAATTTCACGAATAAGGATACACGTAAAAAATGGCAGGCGCAGCCCATTACCGAATGGCTCTATGAATCTTACAGCATCAGCGCTGAACTTTATGAGGAAATCAAAAGCCCGGAGCAGAACCTCAGCTACAATTACAATTTCAAGCATGTTGAAACACTCAACAATCGCCTGTTGAAAGGTGGTGTCAGGTTGGCGGGTTTGCTGAATGAAATTTTCGGGTAGTAGTTACCCTTTCAGTAGTTTATCCAATTTCAGGTAGCCGATGTGCAATTCATCTTCAGGATGGCTGGAGCCCGCGGGCTGTAAGCGAAGTTGGTATTTTTCCCTCATGGAATCGGGAAGAATATCCTCCACCTGGTACACATCATCCACATCAATCCCGTACTTATCGTCGATATGGGCGGTTGCGCCCTGAAAACCGGTATGTTGGTAGAAGGCGGTCGCCTTACCTTGCTGAACGGCTTTTCCCGCATCGGGCGCCACTACCAGCATTTTGTAATGGTATTCTTCCATGTCGCCGGGTTTATACCCGCCCAGGTTCAGGAAAAATACACGCTCCTGAAGCGTGTATTCCGGAGCATCTTTTCTTTCGATCACCGTAACGATGAAGCCGTCCACCAACGTCACTTCCCGCCAGGAATCAATATGGATGCGCCCTTTGGCTTCGGGCCAGGCATCCTTCATGGCAGGAACGAGGTCTTTTAACGAAGGAGCTATCCCGAAAAAAACATCGTGTTGCTCGGTGCGTCTTCCCTCGGGTTTAGCGCCCATAATGACCATATATAGTTTTTGATGCATTTCCGGAAAGTTTTGTTGCGAAGATATTCCTTTGGCGAATTAACTTTTACCAAAGAAATAGCTTCATTTCCGTAAAACTTTTTCCCGCGTTAATGGTCCTGTATAAGCACAAAAAAGGCGTATCGAAATACGCCCTCTTTATAATCAACCTGAACCAACGACCATTTTATTTGATGCTGTTCTGCCATTCGGTTACATAAGTCCGGGCAGCCGTAACAGCTTCTTTGCCTGCACGGAAACATTTTTTCCACTCGTCGGGCTTCCTTTCGTATTCGGGTTTTACGAAGAGCTTTTTCCCATTGGGTCCATCTTTCAGTTCGGCGGCAAAATCAACAGTGCCGGACAATTGCAGGAACACCTGCAGTTTTCGTTTCACATATTGTCCCGGTACTTTAGGATAATCCTTTTCAAACTGAACGAGGTTATCTTCGTATTGCTTTTTGGAATGGGTATAGCTCATCTCCATCATCTCCTTCATATTCTGGTAATCGGGGTGTTTGGGATCGCTGTACATGCGGATTTGCTCGTTGAACATGGTAATGGCTTCTTCGAGGGACTTCTTTGTTTCTCCTGAAGTGCCTGGCAGGCTCTTTTCAATATTTGCTTTACCCTGCTTCGCACCATCTACCATTTTCTTCATTTCTTCGGCAGCGGTGGAAGGCGCTTTCGGCGCGTGCTCCTGCCTGAAACTTTCATAACGGGCTGCGAATTCAGGAGATGCTGTGTATTCCTTTGCAAATGCTAGTAGTTCCTTCGCTGCCGTAGCCTGCTGGGCTGGTTCATACTTACGCAGCAGTTTTAACTTCCCTGCATAAGGGAGGTAACGGGTACTTATGGATGTCCATACATGTTCCTGCGCCTGTTTCGGTGTAATACCCAGTTCGTCCAAGACGTTTTTCACCGCCATTTCACGGTGTTTTTCTTTTACGAAGGAGGAAAGCAGCACCGCCGCGATCATCGTGCACAAGGTGAGCGCGAGTTTTAACCTGCCGTTCAGCAGTGTGGTTCTTTTGTTATTCATGTTTGCTATTTTAGAACACAAAGTTCCGGGAAGTGGGTTTGCGCTGCAACCACATAAGCAGGTGAAAAAAGCCAGCTACACCTACTATTCCTCAGCCTGCACCACATAAAGATGTTATTTTGAAAATCAGCGTTCCTGAACCGGGAAGCAGTTGTATTTTTATCCTGTTCAAAACCAGCCTAAACTGAGAAAATTCATCACAATACTGCTGTTGCTCCTGGCAACCGGCGTACATGCGCAAAAGGAAGTGTACATCTATACCCGGCTGCACAAGAACGACGGGCTGGCTTCCAACCATGTTTACGCTGT
>CAMLRX010000205.1 GCA_946482545.1 uncultured Flavihumibacter sp.
TAGAATGCCGCCCTGTCACGGCGGAGGTCGCGGGTTCGAGTCCCGTCCGGTCCGCAGGAAGCGTCTCAGATGAGGCGCTTTTTTTGTTTCCGAATATTGCCGGAATAGTCGCAAAAACAAAGGATCAAGAGAACAAGGGAAATTATTGGGAAATAGCATTTCAGGTGAACTGTAAATACCGGTTTGTATCATAATTTATTTCCTTCTATAGAAGCTCTTTTAGAGCGCATATTATATAAGGTTTGCTTTTACATTGCATTTCTTTTAAAAGCAAACTATACTTCGCTTTTAAATGTATTTTAAATTCAAAGCATTATCTTTACATTCAAAAGCGAAGGATAATGCGCAATTCAATACATAAATTAGGGGAAAAAATAAAGGAACGAAGGGAAATCCTGCACCTCCTGCAATCCCAACTTGCTGACCTATCCGGCATCAGCGTGCGCACGATCCAACTGATAGAGCAGGGAAAAGCCAATCCATCACTGGAAACGCTCCTTAAACTAAGTGATCCGCTTGGCCTGAACCTCGAACTTCTGCTAAAACAACCCGTTGCAAAATCTAACATCAAATAACCATGAGCGCGGCAGCGGTTTTATACAACGAGCAACTAGCGGGCACCCTATCCCGATCGGCAGGAAAGTACAGGTTTGTTTACGACAAAACATACCTGACAACGCCCGGTAGCCGCCCGGTAAGTTTAACCTTACCACTCCGCGATTCACCTTACGAAAGTGAGGTATTGTTCCCTGCATTCGTCAACAGGTTAAGCGAAGGCGCCAACAAAGCGCTGCAATGCCGGTTGCTGAAGATTGATGAAAATGATTATTTCGGCCTGTTACTCGCAACAGCAGGAAGCGATAGTATCGGACCACTTACCATAAAACAGCTTGATGAGCCTGCCAGCGATTAAATATTGTCCATCCACATTACAGTCAGGTTTTTCCGGCTACAGTCCGGCTGCGCAACAAACGCTGTTTGGCAGCCGCGCCAAAAAGGTATCCCCTATACTGCCATTTGATCCTCCGGGGAAGAACAGCGAACAAACCCGCGCATACAATGAGAAAAGAAAAAGCATCAGCATCAGCGGAGTTCAGGAAAAGTACAGTCTGAAACTTACCAGAAACCAACTTACCCTAACCGATACGGCAGGCACACATATTTTAAAACCTGTACCTGCCGAAAGGCTTGACCGGATAACCGATCTGCCAGCGAACGAGCATGTAAGCATGCAAATGGCCAGACAGGTTTTCGGCATAAGAACAGCAGCCTGTGGTATGCTCTTTTTTCAAGATGGTTCACCTGGTTACATTACCAGGCGTTTTGATTATAAGCCCGATGGCAGCGGCAAATACCAGGTGGAAGATTTCGCGGCATTATTGGCAAAATCACCTGAAAATGAAGGAGACAATTTCAAATACAATGCCTCCTACCTGGATATCGCGGAAATGATCCATCAATATGTTGCCGCTGCACCCGTAGTATTGCTGGAGTTTTTCCGGCTGGTCGTATTCAACTACCTCATCGGCAACGGAGATGCACACCTCAAGAATTTCTCACTCATGGAAACCGATCATGGAGACTACACGCTTTCGCCAGCGTACGATCTGCTTTGCACAGCCCTGCATCTCGATGATGGCAGACTGGCTTTGCACGACGGGCTCTATCCAGGAGATTTTGAAGAAGCATCTTACCGCAGCTATGGCACCTATACCCGAAATTCATTTATGGTATTTGCTGAAAAAGCAGGGATAAATACTGAACTGGCAGGAAAGGCCATGGATGAAATGATAAACAATATTAACCAGGCCATAGCATTGTTGGAAAGAAGTTTTTTAAGTGATGATGCCAAACTGGCTTACAAAGGGATAATGAGAGAGCGTCAGCGTAGTTTACAATTAAAATAGCCTTAACCTTTTACACCATGCAATCCCTTCTTCAACATCTCTCCACCATACACCGGCTTTCAGATGCCGCACAACAGGACCTGGAAGAAGCTTTCCTGCCTTTAACCCTCACCAAAAACACCTTCCTGATCGAAGAAGGAAAAATTTGCCGTCAACTGTATTTCCTGGAGCAGGGCTGCATCAGGGGTTATTACCTTTCAGATGGAAAAGAGATCACGCACTGGTTCGGCTTCGAAAATGATTTCGTGACCTCTTTCCACAGTTTCAGTACACAACAACCGGCCACCGAACATATTCAACTGCTGGAAGGATCTGTGCTCTGGAGTATTTCACGGGAGAAACTCCTGCAATTGTGTGAAAAGCACCATGACATAGAAAGGCTGCTCCGGATAGCTTATGAAAAATATTATATCCGACTGGAAGAGCGTTTCGTAAAATCCCAGTTCCGCACGGCAGTCGAACGGTATGCTTTGCTGCTGGAACAGGCACCACACATTATTGAACGGGTACCCTTGGGCCATATTGCTTCCTACCTGGGTTTATCGCAGGAAACACTGAGCAGGGTGCGTGCGAAGCTTTAACAAACCCTTCCTCATTTTTTGACTGTTGTCAAAAATGGAACGAAGCGCGGAAAATAGATTTGCTCCATAAAATTTTAAATATGGAAAAGCAAACCCCACTCCCACCCTCACCCGCATTTATCGCCGCTTCATGGATCGCACTGCTCGCCGGAATGATCGCCTACAATATCGGCTTATGGAACGCCGATATGGAACTCAATGAAAAAGGTTATTACTTCACCGTGCTCCTTTTCGGACTGTTTTCCGCCATTTCCGTTCAGAAAGCCGTGCGCGACCAGATGGAAGGCATTCCTGTCACCAACCTTTATTACGGTATAGCATGGTTTACCACCATCGTGTCCATCCTGCTGCTCACCATCGGTTTGTGGAACGCAGACCTCACAAAAAGCGAAAAAGGATTTTACGGCATGTCGTTCACCCTCAGCATGTTCGCCGCTATCGCCGTTCAAAAGAATACACGCGATATGAAAGGCACCATCAAAAACAACCCGGCGGCAGAACCGGAGGGAGGAAAATAATTTCTCCCTCCCCTTGCAAATTCCGATTCTTCTATTAACTTTGTTTTCCAAAGTACTTTCAAATGAAAGATGACCAGGATTACATCCGGGAAATATCGGAGATGCGGAGCCTGATGGAAAGATCATCCAGGTTCCTGTTCCTTTCAGGGCTCTCAGGCATCATGGCCGGGATTTATGCGCTGGCAGGCGCAGCCATTGTGTATGGGCTGTTTTCGTTCAACCCCGGTAACGCAGATGGCGCGAACGTGCTGGAATCCCCCGTGTTGCTTCAATCAATGGCCGTAGGTATTGTGGTATTGCTCCTGGCAGTAGGTACCGCCGTGTTGCTCTCCAAAAGAAATGCGGTGAAACGGGGAGAAAAGTTATGGAACTCCACTGCAAGGCGGCTCGTTTCCCACATGAGTGTGCCCCTGTTCACCGGCGGCCTGTTGCTGCTGATCCTGACCTGGAAAGGCATGATTGCATTGCTTGCGCCCTTCTCCATGATCTTTTATGGCATCGCACTGTACAATGCTGGAAAGTACACTTATGCGGAAATGAAAAGCCTGGGGGTGATACAGATCGTGCTGGGGCTGGCAGGCACCTGTTTCGTAGCGTATGGCCTCCTGTGCTGGGCCATCGGCTTCGGCGTGGCACACATCATTTATGGCGCATACATGCATTACAGATACGAACGATGAAAACAGTGATAGATGGTTTACACCGGGTTTTTGAACACCGCATCAGACTGGGCATTATGTCGGTACTGGCAGTGAACGATACACTTGATTTCAATTCGCTGAAAGCCTATTTTGATGTAACAGACGGCAACCTGGCCAGCAACCTGAAAACACTGGAAAACGAAAAATTTATCGGCGTGAAAAAAGCTTTCGTGGGAAAGAAACCCAATACAAAATATTTTATGACGGAAAAAGGCAAAAAGGCTTTCGACCTTCACCTCCAAACGTTGGAAGCGATTATTCAACGGCGCAACAAAGACGTATTGGGAAAAGGTGCATCACCAAATTAAACCAGCAAATGATATAACTATATTTTTTTATTCACTCACTTTGAAAATCAAAGTTCTTTCAAAACAACATCCATCCAAACAATATGTAATTATGAAACAGGAAATCCTCACCCATCTCGCTGATCCGGTACAACTGGAAAAACTGTACCGGTCGAACCGCAACGCTTTCAGAAAAGCATTCAGGGAATTGTACCCGGAAATCAAACACAACGCGCTGGTCAGCTTCTGGCACGAAAGACTGCATACCGCGAAGGACGATATTTCCTGGGGCAGTCCGAAGGACCTGCTATTTGTAATTGTGTGCGCACTGATTGCCGGAACGGTGGCAAAGTTCCCCGCGATCTTTGGATTGAACGAGGAACATTTTTACAGCAGGAACATCGGGTTCATCCTCTTCCCTTTCCTGGCCGCCTTCTTCGCCTACCGCAACGTGCGCAAGGGCGAACAACGTGTTCCCGCGGGAAAATTCCTTTTCGTAACGGGATTGATGCTGGCGGCATTGCTCTTCATCAACCTGACGCCTGGCAACGACAAAAGTGATACGCTCCAATTGTCCTGCATCCATTTGCCACTCTTCCTATGGTCGCTGACGGGCTTCGTCTTCGCGGGTGGTATCAACCAGCCGGAGAAACGCATCGGTTACCTTCGTTACAACGGCGACCTGCTGGTAATCTGCGCCCTGATGCTGATTGCCGGAGGCATACTCTCCGGGGTAACCGTGGGACTCTTTTCGCTGATCGGTTTTAACATTGAAAAATTCTACTTCAATAATATCGTGGTATTCAGTTTGCCGGCCGTTCCGCTGATCGGAACGTACCTCATCCGTGCGAACCCGCAACTGGTAGGGAAAGTATCGCCGGTGATCGCCAGGATATTCGCCCCTGTTGTAATGGCCATGCTCCTCATCTACCTGGGCGCGATCGTTTATTCGGGGAAAGACCCTTATAACGACCGGGAATTCCTGCTGCTTTTTAACCTGCTGCTGGTGGGTGTAATGGCCATTAT
>CAMLRX010000206.1 GCA_946482545.1 uncultured Flavihumibacter sp.
ATGGATGATGATGTGAATCGAAAAAAAATGGTGGATATGGCTAAAGTGATGAATGCTTCCATCGGAAGACTGGTGCTTGCCAAAGAAGAAGTACTGATGGAACTGGATGAAGAAAAGTTTAATGAAACACGTTATGTAGCGAAGATAGATCAACTGCTAAAGCAGAACAATGCACTAAGGGAGAATATTATGAAGTACAACGCCCTTATTGAAATTTCCGGACATAGCGCAATTGAAATGTCTGATAAAGTCAGTCTGGACTTTATGAAAAGGGCGAAGCTATTGCAGGATTTGAAAGCGTTGCTTTATAAAGATAATATCAGCGATGAAGCTGTAAAAAAAGAGTTGATAGATGGCCTTAACAGAGGGATCAATATTCTTAAAGAGGCACAGAGTTATCTTCGTAAGTTCAAGCCTGATTAACACCCTCCCTTAAATTAAACCAACCTATGTCTTTCGTAAAAAGAATCCGGCGGCAACTTGAAGATCCCTACAAAAGCTTCCGTGTGTTGGAAGTGATCATCGCCGCTGTATGCATGACCCTTCCAATATGGTTGTACCTGGCCGATGATCCGCCCGCTGATGGAAGTGCAAAGCGGTTCAGAGGAAGCATCAGCGATTATGTTTACATGGAAAACAGTTATGTGTTCGGCATGCTGCTTACCATCGCGGCAATGTTGTTCATCGTGAACGGAGCGGTCTATTTTAAAAAGCAGGAAGAACTATTTCTCGGAAAATCAGGTAAATGGTACAATATTTTACTTGGACTTTTTCTATTTGGCGTAATTCTTTTCCCTCATGAAGAAAATCCTGTGCCGCATTATACTTTCGCGATATTGTTTTTTGCCGGAAATGCTGTGGTAGCCGGATTTTTCCATGATAGAAAGCACCGTTTTATAAGTGTGGTCCTGGCCGTAATGACGGTAGCCGCTTTCCTGGTCACAATTTTCTGGCCCGAATATTTAAGCTTGTTCTGGTCGGAATGGATTTCGCTGGTGGTGATTGGCGTGCATCTCATCCTGCAGGCGCTTAAAGTAATCAGTTATTTTTTCTGGCAGAAATCCATTTCAATCGTGGTGCAATAAACCATAAAATGGTGCTTAAATTTAATTAATATGCCTTCCATCCTCGATTCGCCGCCGCCATTTGTTCAGCAGGAACTTACAAACTTGTCGAACGATCTGGTTGCTTCCATTCCCGCGAAGCAACTCGATCGCAACATACTCATCTCCACCTGGAACATCCGTGCTTTCGGTGACCTTACGGAAGCCTGGGAAGCCGCACCCAACCAATCACCGAAACGCGACCTTCATTCCCTCCTCGCGATCGTGGAAATCATAAAAAGATTTGACATCATCGCCGTGCAGGAAGTAAGGGCCAACCTCAAATGCCTGCGCCACACCATGAAACTCCTCGGCTCCGACTGGGCCTTCCTGATGACCGATGTCAATAATTCAGGTTCTGGAAATTATGAAAGGCTCGCGTTCATCTACGATACACGGAAAGTGAAATTGTCTGGTCTCGCCTGTGAAATCGTAGTGCCCCACGAAGTACTGGAAGCCAACCGCATGATTGGAGCCGATGCCCTGCAAAGACAGTTCGTGCGTACACCCTATGCCGTTAGTTTCTTGTCCGGGGGAAGAACTTTTGTTTTACTCACCATGCACGTATTGTATGGCGACAGGAGCGCCGACAGGGTGCCCGAACTGAAAGCCATCGCCAATTGGGTGAAAGATTGGGCCGATGAATTACACAGTTGGGACCATACACTGCTGGTACTCGGCGATTTTAATATCTTGAAAAGAGGTGATCCTACTTATGAAGCCTTTGTTTCTACCGGATTGGAGGTGCCTGCTGAACTCGAGTCCTTCAGCCGTACCATCTTTAAAGACAGCTATTCTTACTACGACCAGATTGCATGGTTCAACAACACACTTTCACTTCAATATAAAACCGGCGGCGTGTATGATTTCAGAGATAAAATCCTGAAACAAAGGAACTATACCACCAGGGAACTTTCCTACAGAATATCTGACCATTTCCCGCTTTGGGCCGAGTTCGGGGTGTGAAGAACATTTGCGTGGATGGATTCAATTACACCTAAAAAGTAGTTTTTCAATTCCTGAAGTTGAATATTCAATAAATTCAGGGCATTAAAACATTCGTATGCCGAAGATCATCACCGTAACCTTCAATCCCGCGATCGATAAAAGTACCACAGTTCCCGTGTTAATGCCGGAGAAAAAACTCAGGTGTGGTGATCCGGTCTTTGAGCCGGGAGGCGGGGGCATCAATGTGGCCAGGGCCATTAAAAAACTCGGGGGTGTGGCCACGGCTTTTTACCTGGCGGGCGGTTATGCCGGGCAGGCGTTTGTGGATTTGTTGAAAGCAGAGGGCGTGGAATCGGTGGTTACGCCTATTGCAGGAAATACAAGAGAGAATTTTATTGTGCTGGAATCCGCATCGGGGCAGCAATACCGTTTTGGAATGCCGGGTCCTGAGATTGCAGAAGCGGAGTGGCGCGATTGCCTGAACCGGCTGGAACTGGCAAAGGATGCGGACATGATCGTAGTGAGCGGCAGCCTGCCAAAAGGCGTTCCCGATGATGTTTATCTGATGATAGGCGCCATCGCGCAACGCAACAATGCCCGGTTGATTATCGATACCTCAGGCGCTGCCCTGAAGAAAGCCGTTCAGGCGGGTGTTTATCTCCTAAAGCCCAACCTCGGGGAACTCGCTTCACTGGTGGGAAAAGAGGACATTGATATAGAACTGGTGGATGATGCGGCCAGGGAAGTAATCAGAAGTGGCCAATGCGAAGTGGTGGTGGTGTCTATGGGCGCTGCCGGCGCTATGGTGGTAACGAAAGATATCGCGGAGCACATCTTTCCTCCCGTGGTAAAAATTAAAAGTACGGTGGGCGCGGGCGATAGCATGGTGGCTGGTATGGTTTGGAGCATCGCGCAAAACAAAAGCATACAGGATGCCGTCCGGTATGGCGTGGCCTGCGGAACGGCGGCTACGATGAACGAGGGAACGGCTTTGTGCCGGAAAAAAGATGCCGATCATTTGTTCACGCTCATGAAGTCGAGAAATGTAATTTAAATAGAAGGAACTAATGAAAAGCGGCTGCCGCGGCCCGAACTTGCTCATTTGGATGTGAAACCGCGATTTGTCCGATCAACCCCAGCAAAGAAGGATGGTGGTAAGAATAATAGCAAAGGAGTTGCAGGCACTGAAGCTGTAGTTTCTCTGAACCTGTTTGTAAAATCTTTTCAAGGTATGGCAATACCTCCGGCCGGAATGGGCGGTAGAACATCGCTTCCAATATAGAGCCGGGTACGACTTCGTTCAGTACCGAACTGCCGGAAATCGCATCCCGGTATAAACGATCCACTTTTTCATTTTCAACAAACCGCAGGGCATACCAGGCCATACCACTGATGGTTTCAATAGTGTCTTTGAGGTAAGGAAGAATGGCGGGTAAGGCGTTGTTTGTTCCGGCGTTGCCCAGCACGGAAAGCAACAGCATGGGATCGTTGATAGGTTTTAGCAGGTGGATCAATCGTGCCACCAGTGAATCAGCACGGGAGCTATCGGTCCTGCTCAACGCGCCGGCCATATTCCCCAAAGAAAGAAAGGTAGATGATTTGCGGGCGGAAGGTGTTTTCGGGTCCGTTACAATGTCTTCCAGTTCGTATTGTAAGGCATATCCAGGTGTTTGGATAAGACCAACCGACGGCACGATATACCGCAGCAGGTTCACCTCCTCATGCCGGTATTTTTTGATTAATTTTACAATTATAGCCTGGGCATTTGTTGTAGCAGTACCAATCAATGCGGCTCTGATCAGTTTGAAACGGGCTGTCCGAGGGTTGGTTTCCAAAAAAATGTTTTCCAGTTGTTCCGATAGAGGCTTTTCCGCCAGCAGAAAGGCTTTCAGGTCGTCCAGTATATGCTGTTGCCGGAGTTCGGTGGTGCTGTCTTCAATGGTGGCCAATGCCGCTTCCAGGTCTGCGGGTCGAATATTTTCCGCGCGCGCCAGTATTCTTTTCTGCTCCAGCAACTGCACACGTTGCGGGTAATAAAATGGTCGTTTATAAGCGAATGAATCGGAGTTGTGGCCCGCATTATTTTTTAAAATTTGTTTCCTGCTGTAAGCATAGCTGTTCTTCATTGCACTGGCCAGGTGATGACTGATGAAAGATTGCCGGTTGATGAAGCCATTTACTTCGGAAGGGAATGCGGCTGCTTTTTCAAACGTAAAACGAAGGTTGCTGTGGTAAACAGTATGTTGGGGAATGAGATCGGGATGCCGGCCGGATTTTTCATACACGGCATTCAGAGAATCCATTACAAGGACGTGGCCGTTGTTGTTAAAAACCGCATTTACCTTTCCATCTGAAAGATATATTTCGTTTGTCCGTTCCTGCCTGGAAGTTCCGGGATTGAAATACTGCCATCCTTCAATAAACTGGACAACGAGGTGTTCAGCCGCCTCCCCGGGTGTTTCAGGAAAGAAAACGCTATCGATCAACCCGTTTGAATGACGTGTGAAACAAAATCCTGCACGAAGGCTGGAGCTTACGTTTTCTTTCACAGATTCCGGTAAGGGAAGATTGAGTTTGCTGATGGAAGTAAACCGGCAGCAAACATGCGAACCGGTCTTTTCCTTTCGTACTGAAATATTCATCAGTCCTTCCATCCCGGCGTTCAGTTGGGTATCGGCGATCGCTGTATTAAAAAAGGAAAGGTTCGTTTGCACACCACTGTTAAAAACGACAGCGTATTCCCAGGCTTCCGGCGCTTTTCCGCCCCTGGAAAAATCTCTTCTTCCCTGTGCATTTCCTGTAAGAACGATAAAGGTACAGTATATAAAAACGGTTGCTGTTGCGGCGAATGAAAGAAGCCGTGGCGGGAAATACGCTGTCGTCATAAATTACCAGTTCAGGTTAAAGCCTTTGTCCGATTCCAGCAAAGTGCCATTCAGGCGAAA
>CAMLRX010000207.1 GCA_946482545.1 uncultured Flavihumibacter sp.
GCAACGGAAACACCGGGCCGCTGGTATATTTCTTTGAGGTTTGCGATAAAACTGTTTACCAGCAGGGGTATATCACCCGCTCTTTCCCTCAAAGCGGGCAGCCGGAGGGTGATGAGGTTGATACGGTAAAGCAGGTCCTCGCGAAAACCGCCTTTGGCCACCATGTCCTGCAGGTTTTTGTTGGTGGCGCACACCACGCGTACATCCGCGAATTTCGTTCGACTGCTCCCCAGCACTTCATAAGTTTTGTCCTGCAATACGCGCAGCAGTTTCACCTGACTGGCAGGATCAAGGTCGCCGATTTCATCGAGGAAGATGGTGCCTTTATTGGCCATTTCGAAACGGCCGGTTCTGTCGTAACGTGCATCTGTAAACGCACCGCGCACATGACCGAACATTTCACTTTCAAAAAGAGAAGTAGCTATACCCCCGAGGTTCACTTTTACAAACGGCTTATTCTTCCGGACGCTGTTCTGGTGAATGGCCTCCGCCACCAGTTCCTTTCCCGTACCGCTTTCACCCATGATGAGCACGGGTGCATCGGTAGGTGCCACGCGGCCAATCGTTTCCAGCACCTGCAACATCGCGGGGTCCTCTCCTATGATCTGCCGGAAGGCGAACTGTTCATCCAGTTGTTTCCTCGATTGCGGGCGTTGCTTTTCTTTGTTGAGTTGCAGTAAAGTGCGGATGGTCTGCAACAACTGTTCGTTCTGCCAGGGCTTCGTTACAAAATCGTTGGCCCCCAGTTTCATGCCTTGCACGGCAAGGGCAATACTTCCCCAGCCCGTGATCAGGATGATGGGCAAAGACGGTTCTTTCTTCCTGATCTTTTCCAGCAGTTCCATCCCTTCCCTTCCGGAAGTATCGAGGGAAAAATTCAGGTCAAGCAATACCAGGGAGGGTTTTAGCTTTTCTATCTTTTCCAGCGCCACCAGAGGTTCTTCCGCAATATCCGCAGACATCCCCTGTTGTTTCAGCAATAAAAGCAGGGAAGTACGAACAGCAATATCGTCATCTATAATCAGCACCATTTCATCGCATCTTTTATGGGTTAAAAGTAACACTAATTGCGCCTCAGCCCAACCGTTCCGCAGCAGGCGTCAGGCACCCCCTAATCTTCGTGGAGCGCCACCGCAGGTTGAATACCCGCGGCTACTTTACCCGGATAAACGGCGCACAACATGACCAGCAGCAAGATAAACGCCATTGCGAGGAAAATGGCCGTTACATAAACGCCTGAAGGCAAATCGAACAGGTGCAGTAAAGGGAACTGAACCGCGAACAAACCGCCCAGTAAAAGAGAGAGTGCACTAAGTACCAATGTTTCCGTCACTACCTGCCGTGATACATCTGCCGATGTGGCGCCGATGGCCCTGCGCAAGCCAATTTCCTGTCTGCGCAAACTGATGTTGTACCACAGTACGCCAAACAAGCCCAGCGCTACATTCACGATCAGGAACCCTGCCACCACAAACCAGATGATCAGGGGTACAACGGTGATGCCGTTCTTTACCACGCGCTTCTCCGAAAGGTGTTCAATTTCAATAGAAGCGCCTTTAAAAAGCCCATTCAACGTTTTGTACAACCTGCTCTCGAATGCCGCATCGGCGGAAGGTGAAACCCTGATCATGGCCACCGATACCCAATCATAGAAATTACTGTCCACTTTTGAATACACCGCTTTAAAAGGCGCGTTATAATCACCTTTATCTTTCAGGTCGCGGATTATCCCAATCACTTCTTTTTCCTTGCCGCTTACGGTTACCATTTTCCCAACCGCGCCTCCTTCCGGAAACAATTTTTCTTTGGCCGTTTCATTCAGCACCACCGGTGGAAGCTTCCTGCCGTTGTCGCGGGGCGAAAACCAGTTTCCTTCCAGCACTTCCGGCTTCAACACTTTTTCGTACCGCTCGTCCATCGTATAATCATCTGCCATAATTTCCAGGGTTCCTTTCTTTACATCGGTGCCATTCACGTTCATCGTAAAGGGTGCGTTCTCGCTCGTATAAGTCATGGCTTCTACTTCCGGCAAGGCTTCCACCCTGTTCCTGATGGCCTCATACAGCATAACCAGCGAATCCTTTTTTTGTGTGCCAGTCTCATGATTGGTAAAAGTGATGGTCCATACATTGTTGTAATCGAAGCCCATAGGGCGTTTGTAGTTGTTATAGTAATACACGATGGAGGAAAATACACCGAAGACCACCAGGAACGCCACGAGTATTTCTATAAAAAGCAGGAAGTTCTGCCTTTTCCTGTTCCATATAAGTTTAAAATAATGCGCTAACATTTTGTAAGATTTAATTTTTACGACTATTGCGCCATCTTCAGTGCGCGTACCACTTGCAGTTTCGACATGCGCCACGCGGGATAAACCCCGGAGAGCAGGCCGAATAGCATACAGATCACAAAACTCAGGCCCAGTACTTTATAATTCATGGTGAGTACACCACCGGGAATAAGTTCAGTGGAATTGATGACCCGGATCACCAGCAGGGAGAACAGCAGCCCGAGTACGCCACCGATGAATGTTAGGATGAGGTTCTCCACAATGAATTGTACGGCCAGTGTACGGGAAGAAGCGCCAAAAGCCTTTCTCACAGCTATTTCTGAAGAACGCTCCATAATTCTGCTCACATTGATATTAATAAGATTGATGGTGGGCAGCAGCAGGAAAAGCAGGAAGAACGCAATTACCAGCCCCGTAAGTTTACCCATACCATCGCTGTCCTCACCACCCATGATGGGCCTTGCGAAACTGGCTAGAAAAGGATCGGCTTCGCTGGATATTTTGGTGTATTCTTTATCCTGGGGTGGAATTCGTTTCACCATGGCCCTGTACTCCTCTTCCATAGCTTCCAGTTCCGAAGCGGAGGGCGCCAGCAGGGTGAGCAGAAAACTGCCGTTCAATGTTGTTCCTTTGAAGTCGCCCTTCATCAGGGTGTAGGGAAGGTATATTTCGCCATAGCTGGGTATATCGGTGATGGGACCGGCTTTCACCACACCAGCCACAATATAATCTTCATTGTTTGTAGTGATGGTTTTCCCTATTACCCCTTGTGTGGTGCCAAAATAATCTGTACTGGTCTTATCGGTGATCACAGCGAGTTTTTCGCTGCGTGACAGTTGTTCGGCAGAAAAAGGTTTTCCTGCTGTAAAACTGAAATCATATACGTTCCAGAAATCGGCATTCACATACTTCACATCCAGCGATAGCTTACGGTTATTGATATAGGTTATAGTTGGTGATGGCATGGACTGAAACGAGACCAGCGCAGGTTTTTTGAGCGAACGGACGTATTTATCATAGAAATGAAAACTTACAGGTCCGCTGCGCGACCAACCTTTTTTTGGATCGCTCAACTCCATACGTTGCACATACAGCGAGCGGTCGCGCTTCGCATCTGGATAACCGGGGTCCACAAGGTGATCGATGAACGAAGTGATCACGATGAGGATGGTGAGGGTAAAACTGATGCCGAACAGGCTGATAAAAGTGAAGAATTTCCGCCGTTTCAATACAGCGATGGCTATTTTAAAATAATTGGATAACATGGCTTTGAATTGAATGGGATAAGTTATTGCACCTGTGCGCCGTCGAACAACCTTACGAGGCGGTGTGTTTTCCGGGCCATATTTTCGTCGTGGGTCACCATCACGATGGTCGTGCCTTCCGCTTTGTTCAGGTGCAGCAATATGTCCATCACTTCGTTGCCCATTACACTGTCGAGGTTACCGGTAGGCTCATCCGCGAGGATGATCTGCGGCCTTCCCACGATGGCGCGTGCGATGGCGACCCGTTGTTTTTGTCCGCCGGAAAGCTGGGTGGGGAAATGTTTCATCCTGTTGCTCAGCCCAACTTTGGCGAGCGCTTCTTCGGCCAGCGATTTTCTTTCCGCAGCGGAAGTTTTACGGTACAGCAAAGGAAGCTCCACGTTATCGAGTACGCGCAGGTCGTTGATGAGGTGGTAACTCTGGAAGATGAAGCCAATCTTCCTATTCCTGAAATGCGCGAGTTGCTTATCGGGCAACTGGTGGGCGGCTTCATTGTCGATCACGATTTCGCCACCGGAAGGCTTGTCCAGCAGCCCCATAATATTGAGTAACGTACTTTTCCCGCAGCCGGAAGGTCCCATGATGGAGAGGAACTCCCCTTTGCGCACGTCGAGATGTATGTTACTGAGCGCCTGTGTTTCTACCGTATCGGTACGGTACACTTTTTCTATGTTGTTCAACCTGATCATCTGTATGTATTTAATGATGGATAACTGATTTTCTCCTGTTTACTGAAATCGTACAGCGAGAGGAACCTGAGTTCGTAGTACACGCCCCAGAAGTTGGCCATCGCTGTAATATAATCTCTTTTTGCCTGGTCCTTTTCCTGGAAAGCGATGCTGAGGTCGGTGATGCCCATGTTACCGAGCGCGTACCTGTTGTTGGCGATGAGGTATTTTTCGGAGGCGATGCTGTCGGCCATTGCGCTGAGCACGACCTGTTCCTTCATCATTTCGAAGAGCGTCACTTTCGTGGCGATGAGTTGGGAGAAGTTTTGTTTATCCTGTTCCACTTCGTACTGCGTCAGCTTCAGGTTGGCCGCGGCCGTTTTCGCTCTTGATCTTGATCTTCCCCAATCCAGTATAGGCACCGTAAATTGCAGTTGCACGAGTTGCTGGTTCCGCGGCGCGTTGTATAGTTTTGAAAAACTCGTGGCGCTGTTGGAGAAACCCAGGTTCGCTGTGAGGGAAGCGGTTAAGCCGTTGGCACCTTTCGCCATGGCCACATCACGTTCCGCCTCCACTACTTTTCTTACAAAAGCGATGGCATCGGCATTGTTCTCCATGGCTTCGCT
>CAMLRX010000208.1 GCA_946482545.1 uncultured Flavihumibacter sp.
AAACTGAAACAAAGGCATCCTAACGCGAAAATCATCGCACACCCCGAATGTGAGGAACCCATCCTCCGTATCGCGGACCATATCGGCTCCACCACCGGATTGCTGAAATATACCCAGACCGATAGCGCAACGGAATATATCGTAGCCACCGAAACAGGCATCCTCCACCAGATGCAGAAGGAATCGCCCCACAAAACTTTCATCCCCGCTCCACCCAACAATTCCTGCGCCTGTAATGATTGCCCGCACATGAAGCTGAACACCCTGGAAAAATTGTACCTCTGTATGAAGTACGAAACACCGGAAATCACAATGGATGAACAACTCCGCCTCGCGGCCAAGAAACCCATCGACCGGATGCTCGAGATCAGCAAACAATTCGGGTTATAGAGAAATATTTCCGGGTTTGGATTATTTTGTGGGGAATTTCAGCCAGTAAATGACCCCTTAAAATCCATCCATGACCCGTTTTTTTCTGCTTGCATGTACCGTGATTTTCTTTTCCTGCGGAGGAGGAAACAAATTCAGAGCATCCAACACCGAAGACAAAGAACTTTTTAAAGCCATCAACGCACTGGTAAAAGATCCGGCCAACAAGAACGCCCGCAACGATCTCGCTTACCTGTATGCCGATTCCAGACAAAGGCACCTGAACAATATTGAACAACTGAATGCCAGTACATACGATACCAAATGGGATGGACTGGTGCAGGAATATACTTCTCTGCAGAATATTTATTTCGCCATCAACAGTTCGCTGGCCATGACACAACTGGTAAAGCCAGTGAATTTTTCTACCGAACTGAACCAGACGAAAGAAAACGCCGCTGAATTTTATTACAGGAAAGGAGAAGAAATGATGCGTGTGGGCGACCGCGCGGCACTGAAAGAATCCTGGAACCTGTTCAGGAGAAGCCAGCAATATGTTCCCGATTACAAAGATTCGAAAGCAAAGATTCAGGAGGCCCTGGAATTAGGAACAGTGGATGTAGTAGTAACGGATATGACTTTCAATGATTTCCCCGTTTGGAACTTCGGTGTTCCGATAAACAATAACCTGGAAAGGCAGTTGGTACAGGATCTTGGTGGAAATTACGGTAACAACAACGGCGCGCGTTATTTCACGGAAACAGATGCACGCAATTCAAATGTAAATCCATCGGTAGTAGTAGAATCCGGTTGGCGGAACCTTTTCTTCAATATGTCGCCGGCCATCAGTAGTTACGATGTGGACCGTTCAAAAACCATCAAACAAAAAAATCCAACCACGAAAAAGGACGAAGATGTTACGGTTACAGCGAAATTAAAGATCACCAAAAGAATCTTCACCGCAAGGGGAGACCTGGAACTCAACATCCGCGATATCAGGGAACAGAAAAATATTTCCTGGAATACGATTCCCGCAAGTACAGAGTACATCATCGAAACCGCTTCGGTAACCGGTGATAGCAGGGCGCTCACCGAACAGGATGCAATCCTTGTAAGCAGGCGTTACGTAATTCCCAACCGTTATGTATTGTTGAATGAATTGTACCGCAGCATTTACAGTCAGGTGAGAAATACGATCCAGCGAAACACCGCGTGGTGATTAACTCAAAGCCTGGTAAGTGATCAAACTCAGTACATAGGCCAGTATGGTCATGTAAGTAAGTTGTACCATGGGCCATTTCCAGCTTTTTGTCTCTCTTTTCACCACGGCGAGGGTACTCATACATTGCATAGCCAGCACGTAAAATACAAGTAGCGACATACCGGTTGCGAAGGTGTACACCTTACTGCCGTCTTCAAAAGTAGCCTGTCGCATTTTGTCGCGGAGCAAAGGGCTGTTTTCGTCTTCATCTCCAACACTGTAAAGCGTGGCCATGGTTCCTACAAAAACTTCGCGGGCCGCGAAAGAGGTGATCAGCGCGATGCCAATCTTCCAATCGTAACCCAGTGGTTCAATGGCTGGTTCTATAGATTTGCCAAGAATACCCGCGTAAGAATTGGCTAGCAGTTCACCCGATTTTTGTTTCTCCAGGCCTTCCACATCTACACCTGGTTGTTGTTTCAGTTGCTCGTACTTTGCCTGCACGGCTTCCATTTTACCTGATGGTCCGTAAGAACTCAATACCCAGAGCACAAGACTGATTACCATAATTACCTTACCTGCATCCACCACGAATATTTTCGCTTTCTGGAACATGGTCAGGAAGATGGTGTTCCATCTGGGAGATCGGTAAACAGGGAGTTCCAGGATAAAGAAACTTTTCTCTTTGATCTTGATGAACCATTTGAAAACCCAGGCCACAATCAAACTCATTACTAATCCCATCAGGTAAAGCGCCATCATGACGAGTCCCTGTAAGCTGAAGATGCCCAGTACTTTTGTATCCGGAATAATGAGGGCGATCATGATTACGTAGATGGGTAACCTGGCGGAGCAGCTCATCAGCGGTGTAACCAGTATGGTAAGCAGGCGTTCTTTTTTATTTTCAATGTTCCGTGTACTCATGATGGCGGGAACCGCACAGGCAAATGCGCTGATCATGGGCATCACGCTTTTCCCGTTCATGCCCACCTGGCGCATGAGCCGGTCGGTCATAAAACTGATGCGAGCCATATAACCGGTGTCTTCGAGCAAAGTGATCAATCCGAAAAGTATCATGATCTGCGGAACGAATATCACGATGCCGCCTAGTCCTGCGATCAATCCGTTCACGATCAGATCGGAGAACCATCCTTCGGGAAGTACTGCTGCCGTGGTTTCCGTTAACCAGGCGAAACCAGTTTCAATCCAGTCCATCGGGTAGGAGGCGATCCAGAAAACACTTTGGAAAAGCAGGAACAATACGGCCATCAGAATGATATAGCCCCAGCGACGGTGTAGTAAAATGTTGTCCAGTTTTTCGGTGAACAGGTTTTTCTGAATGGGATCGGGCTGGGAAACACTTTGGTGCATGATACCCCTGATGCGGGTGTACCGTTGCATGATTTCTTCCGCCTGCGTTTTGGTGGGATTGAACTGATTGTCTTTTTCCGCCTGTTCAATTTTTGCCTGTATATCTTGTTTCAGGTCGAAAGATTCATGGTTGATCAGGTAGTGGATCGCTTTGTAATCGCTGGCTTCCGGGAACATTTCCTGCACGGTTCCGATGGCGTTTTCCGCGAGTTGCCTGTTTTCGATAAAATCGCGCAACGGTGTTTTGTATAGGTGCTGAACCGTTTGTTCCACCGCTTTTTTCAACTGCGGAATACCTTTGTTTTTGCGTGGATTCACAGCAATAACGGGTACGCCGAGTTCGCGTTCTAAAGCTGGTACATCAATGGAGATGCCTTTTTTCCGGGCGATATCCATCATGGTGAGCGCGATCACCACAGGAATTTTGAGGTCGATGATCTGGGAGCAGAAAAGAAGATTTCTTTTGAGGTTACTGGCATCGGCCACGAGGATCAGCATTTCGGGCCTGATCTGTGCGTCTTGGTCCATCAATACACGGTAGGCTACCCATTCGTCTTCGCGGCGTGGGTATAAACTGTAGGTTCCGGGCAGGTCGATGATCGTAGAATCGAGGTTGTCCGCGATTTTGCAGGAACCTGTTTTCTTATCTACGGTAACGCCGGGGAAGTTCCCTACTTTCTGATTCATCCCGGTGAGTGTGTTGAATAGCGAAGTTTTTCCGCTGTTCGGGTTGCCCACCAATGCTATGTTTACTGTGTTCTTTCCCAAAATAAAGCTGTAAAGCCGCAAAGGTACTGGCTATTTCCGGGTTACTGTTTACGAATTCGGGAGTTTTACGGGTTTATTACATTCAGCTACCTTTGCAGGGTCGGGCGATTTTTGCAGTACTTTTCAAAAACAATGGGATGTTCATAAAGATTTTCAGGCCAATCGGCCTTCTGTTGGGGATGAGTTTGCTGGCTACCGGGGTGGTAAACGCACAAAAGTTAAAAAAAGCGGATAAGGCATTGGTTGACGCTTTAGAGGCCCACGTGGCTTTTCTGGCTTCCGATAAACTGGAAGGCAGGAGAACGGGAACACCCGGCGAAGAAAAAGCAGCAGCGTATATTGCTGGAGAATTTGAAAAAGCGGGGCTGCAACCGGGTGCGGAAGGCAAATTTGAGCAGGTATTCACGATAAATGAAGGGAAGCAGGTAGATCCAGTTTCTTTTTTATTCATCAACGGTATTGAATTGAAGGTGCACGAAGATTTTTTTCCATTGGTATATAGTGCACAGGAAGCATTGGAATCCTTTCCTTCCATGGCCATCAAAGAAGCTGGTGTGCCCTGGTTTGTGGAACTGAATGAATTTGTGAAAAGTGAACAGGAAAAGAACCCACATGTGGATCTGAATGATGCTGTTCGCGCACTTGCAGTGAAGTTGGAGGAAAAAGGTGCAACGGGAGTTATTTTCTTTGAATCTGCCGGAATGAAGGATGCCTTGAAATTTGAACCGAAAGGCAATGGGGATAAACCAGTCAATATTCCGCTGATCGTGGTAAAAGAAGAGGCTGCCTCAAAATTTCTGAAAGACCATTCTGCCAGTTATGAGATCAAATTAAAGGTGAAACTTTCTGATAAAATAAGAAAAGGAAGAAATGTGGTGGGCATTGTGGACAACAATTCGCCGAATACAGTGGTATTGGGTGCGCACTACGATCACCTCGGTTATGGAGAGGATGGCAATTCAATGATACGTGAAGGGAACCCCGGTATCCACAACGGGGCGGATGATAATGCGAGTGGTACAGCGGTGTTGATTGAACTGGCGAAAGCAGTGAAGGCCAAGCAGCTCAAACAATACAATTAT
>CAMLRX010000209.1 GCA_946482545.1 uncultured Flavihumibacter sp.
CTGGAAACTGCCTTCAGAATGGTAAGCGGCGTTTACACGCAACAAAGCCGACCTGTCTTCATTCAAAGGCGTATTCACATCAGCGGTTACGCGGCTCAGGCCGAATCCGCCGCCGGTATAGCTCACTTCTCCACCAAAGAAATCGTAAGGTTTTTTGGTCACAATATTCAACAACCCACCGAAAGAAATGAGGCTGCTGCCGAACAAAGTACCTGATGGTCCTTTGATGGATTCGATTCTTTCAATATTCGCCGGATCAATACCGCCGTTCGTTAAACCGGGTACGCCATTGATCATGGTGGGCTGTACGCTGAAACCGCGCATGGAGAAATAACCCGCGCCATCGTTGGGGCGACCGGTAGAACTCCAGAGCCTGTTCACGCCCGGGGCGTTCTTCAGGGCATCATCAAAACTCACCACCATCTGCTCTTTCATCAGGTCTTTGGTGACTACATTATATACCTGTGGGTTTTCGAGGTTGGTGAGTGGCATTTTAGCCACAGTAGCGCTGCTGCGCACCATCATTTTGTTTTTAGTGGATTTCACGATCACTTCCTGCAGTTCCGCGTTGGAAAGGTTCAGCCGGATGTTCACCGCGGTGATCTTTCCTTCTTCCACTTTAACTTCCTCAATATGCGTATCGTATCCTATCAGGCTGATTTCCAGTTGGTAAGTGCCAGATGGGATATTGGTGAGGCGGAAAGTGCCATCTTCATCCGTCAGCGCGGTTTTTTTGGTGTTTTTTAATACTACGGAAACGGAGGCACCAGGTACATCATCACTTGTTGTAACCATCCCTTTAATGGTACCGCCCGCATCTTCACCGGGTCCTGCGAAAGCTGTAATACCTGTAAACAGTGCGAAAACAAACAAAAAAATGGGTGCTGAGAGAGAAAATCGCTTCATCTTACTATCTTGTTGAATTGGCCGCAAAGTTCCGTCAGGGAAGAAAAGCACGTTTACGCGATGAGGAAAACCATTTACGAAATGCGGAAAAAATTATTCCGGTTTCAGTTTTTAACTTATTGGGTGGAATTGCTGATGGAAATAGTAATCAACAAGGCAAGTTTAAACGGAACTTCTGAAAATCAGTTAAAATCCGTAAACTTTCCATTAATACCGGAAAACAGGGTAGGAGATGCCCGCTGTACTTTTGGTGTAAATTAAATGTATCGCTCCTATGTGTAACGTAAAATGGAAAGGTGTATATCCCGCCTTATTGACCCCCTTCAAGGAAGATGATTCAGTAGATTTCGATATGTTCAAACTGAACCTGGATGCCCAGGTTTCGGCCGGAGTGGATGGCGTCATCCTGGGAGGCTCTTTGGGCGAAGCGAGTTCTTTGCTGAATGAAGAGAAAAGAGATTTGCTGATTTATGCCAAAGAAACGCTGGATAAGGATTTCCCTGTGATCGTGAACATCGCGGAGCAAACCACCAAAGCAGCCGTGGCCCTGGCACAGGACGCGGAAAAAAATGGCGCTGACGGACTGATGCTGCTCCCCCCCATGCGGTACAAATCCTCCGATGAGGAAACTGTGGAGTACTTCAAAACTGTTGCCCGCAACACGGCTTTGCCCATCATGATCTACAATAATCCCGTGGATTATAAAATTGAAGTAACCCTGGATATGTTCGAGGAGCTCGCGAAACTGGATAATATCCAGTCTGTGAAGGAGTCCACCCGCGATGTAACCAATGTTACGCGGATGTTCAACCGCTTTGGCGACCGCTTTAAAGTGCTTACCGGCGTGGATACCCTCGCTACCGAGAGCCTTTGTATGGGTGCTGATGGCTGGGTTGCCGGTCTGGTAGACGCGTTCCCCCGCGAAACCGTGGCGATCTTCCGCCTGGTAAAAGCCGGACGCATTCCTGAAGCCGTGGCCATTCACCGCTGGTTCCTGCCTGTATTGGAACTGGATATTCATCCCAAACTGGTGCAGTACATCAAAATGGCCGCCGTTGCCACCGGTATCGGTTCCGAACATGTACGCGCACCCCGCTTAAAAGTAACCGGAGCAGAACGCGCCGCCGTATTGAAAGTGATTGAAACGGCCCTCGCCACACGTCCTGAACTGCCCGATTACCTGAACCTGAAAATGGAAGAACATGCAACTTACGCCTGATGCAAAGGCCCTGCGGTCGTTCAGTACCGTAAAAGGAGAGTATTTACCCGGTGATTTCGCCGTTGCTACCGATAATGAAGTGGAAGCCGCCCTGCAAGGGGCGGTCTCCGCGTTTAAAGACTATTCCCTGACTTCCGCCTCAGAGCGGGCCACTTTCCTGGAAACCATTGCCCAGGAAATTATGGCACTGGGCGAGGAACTGATTGAAAGGGCTCACCTGGAGTCCGGACTTCCACTCGCAAGATTGAATGGAGAACGCGACCGTACTGTGGGCCAACTCCGGTTGTTCGCCGCAGTGTTGAAGGAAGGTTCTTATGTGGAAGCGGTGATCGATCCCGCGTTGCCCGAACGTAAGCCGCTGCCCCGTGCCGATATCCGCAGGATGAACCTGCCCATTGGCCCGGTGGCCGTTTTCGGCGCCAGCAATTTCCCTTTCGCTTTTTCCACCGCGGGTGGTGATACCGCTTCGGCCCTCGCTGCCGGATGTCCTGTAGTGTTGAAGGCACATCCTTCCCACCTTGGCACGAACGCCCTGATGGCGAAGGCTATACAGACTGCCGTAAGGAAATGCAACCTCCCCGAAGGTGTTTTTGTTTCACTTGTTGGGGAAGGCATCGCCCTGGGGCAAACCCTGGCGAAGCATCCCGCCGTCAAAGCCATTGGCTTTACCGGTTCTTACGCCGGAGGTATGGCGCTTTACCGCACCGCTACCGCTGAAAGGAATACACCCATTCCCGTTTACGCGGAAATGAGCAGCATCAACCCCGTGCTGCTGCTGCCCGGAAAACTTTCGGCAGACGTGGAAACGCTTGCCACCACGCTGGCAGGTTCTATCACATTGGGCGTGGGCCAGTTCTGTACCAATCCCGGTTTGCTGTTCGCTTTAAAATCTGACGCTACGGATCAGTTTGCCGCAGCATTGGCGGCAGCCCTCGCTAAAGTACCCGGCGCCACCATGCTGAACGAAGGCATCTGTAAAAACTATTATACCGGCAGGAACAAACTTTCCCAGCACAAAGGGGTAACCGTACTGCTGGAAGGAGAGGATGCAACCGCAGGATTCAAGGGAACGCCCGCGCTGATGCAGGTTTCCGCCACAGATTTCCTGGCCCAGCCCGGATTGCAGGATGAAGTATTCGGTCCATCCTCACTGTTGGTAGTATGCGAAGATGTACCGCAAATGGAGCAGGCGTTGCAAGCGCTCCACGGTCAACTTACCGGTTCCGTTTTCGGCAATGCTGCTGATGTGGCCGCTTTCGCCCCGCAAATACATACGCTTACTGAAAAGGTGGGCCGCATCATTTACAATATGGTGCCCACGGGCGTGGAGGTTTGTCATGCCATGGTGCACGGCGGTCCTTTCCCTGCCACTACCGACGCGCGCACCACATCTGTTGGAGCAGAAGCCATCAAGCGTTTCCTGCGCCCCGTTTGTTTCCAGGATTGCCCGGCAGAGATGTTGCCTGTGGCATTGAGGAATGAAAACACGTTGGGCATTATGCGAAAACTGAATGGTGAATTTACGAGAGAAAACGTTTAAGATTTTTGAAGGGTGAATTTTGGATGATGGATGAGGTTTCGGGTTTATAATCCTCGATGCTGCAAAACATAGCCACATTCAAAATCCAACATTCATCGATTACAATAAATTCATTCTGCCGCCCCCCTCTCCCCCGGGAGAGGGGCCGGGGGTGAGGCTAAAACATCCAAACTTGTCACACAAAAAATTCTTTTGCATCGACGCACATACCTGCGGCAATCCCGTCCGGCTCGTGGCTGGCGGAGGTCCTATGCTGAAAGGTGACTCCATGATGGAGAAAAGATTGCATTTTCTGGCTGAATACGACTGGATCAGGAAAGGACTCATGTTTGAACCCCGTGGGCACGACATGATGAGCGGAAGCATTCTTTATCCGCCTCACGATCCCCAGAACGATGTGGCTGTTCTTTTTATCGAAACCAGCGGTTGTTTGCCCATGTGCGGACACGGTACCATTGGCACCATTACCATCGCCATCGAAGAAGGACTGATTACGCCGAAAATACCCGGTAAATTAAGGATGGAAGCACCTGCCGGATTGGTGCTCATCGATTATGTGCAGGAAGGGAAAAAGGTGAAGTCGGTAAAACTCACCAATGTAAAGTCTTTCCTGGCGGCTGAAGCCCTGGAAGTGGAATGCCCCGACCTGGGCACCATTACAGTGGATGTGGCGTATGGCGGCAACTTTTATGCTATCGTAGACCCACAACCGAACTTTCCGGGATTGCAACATTTCTCCGCGGATCAGTTGATTTCCTGGAGCCGTGTTTGCAGGCAGCGCCTGAACGAAAAATATACTTTCGTGCATCCCGAAAATGAGCACATCAAAGGATTGAGTCACATGTTGTGGACCGGTACACCACTTGATGCTACTTCTTCCGCAAGGAACGCCGTATTCTACGGCGACAAAGCGATAGACCGCTCACCCTGTGGTACCGGTACCTCCGCCAGGATGGCCCAGTGGTACGCCAAAGGGAAATTGAAGAAAGGCGATGAATTCATTCACGAAAGTATTATCGGCTCTAAATTCACGGGCCGGATCGAAGAAGAAACCACCATCGGCGGCAAACCGGCCATCGTACCCAGTATTGAAGGATGGGCCATGGTTAC
>CAMLRX010000210.1 GCA_946482545.1 uncultured Flavihumibacter sp.
GACAATTTTTTTCCTCCTTCTCCCAGTAAAGTATTCAATCCTTTTTCCAATCCCGCCAAACCATCTGCCGCAGTCTGTTTCAGGGCCGACATCATCTCCGCATCGGTGGCGTCGGGTTTTACAAACAGTAGGTTCTCGCGGATGGTCCCGGAAAAAAGCTGGGTATCCTGCGTTACAAAACCGAGTTGCCGCCGCATCTGGTTGTACCGGATGTTCCGGGAAGGAACGCCATCGTAATAGATAGTACCTTTTACCGGCGTGTATAAGCCAACCAGCAATTTCACGAGGGTTGATTTTCCGGAACCTGATGGTCCCACAAAAGCAATGGTATCGCCCAGTTTCGCTTCAAAGGAAATCGCGTCCAGCGCGTTTACCGAAGCGTTCTTATGCCTGAAGGTGACCGATTCAAACCGGAGTTTTTCGAATGCACCAATCTCTGTCGGATCTTCCGGCCGGAATTCCGGCTCTTTGGCCATCAGTTCATTAAACGCCTGCAAAGAAGCTTCCGCTTCCCGGTAGGAAAGAATGATGCTGCCCAGGTCCTGCAATGGGCCGATGATCGCCGTAGAAATGAATTGCATGGAAATGAGTTCTCCGGGAGAAAGTACTTTCCGGAAAATAAGCCAGAGTAAAATGAACAGAATTGACTGGCGCAGTAACATCAGGATCGCGCCCTGGTAAAAACTGAGCGTACGCACCTTCCGTACTTTGCTCATCTCCAGATCATAAATGTCTTGTGTATGTTTCTTCAATCGCCGTATTTCAGGATAGGTAAGCCCCAAACTCTTCACTAACTCAATATTCCGCAATGATTCCGTAATGGTGCCACTCATTACGCGGTTCTGCCGGATCAGGGAACGTTGTAATACTTTGATGGACCTGCTCAGGATACTGGTTAAGCCACCGAGCAATACCACGCCCACGAGGAATACGGGAATCAGCGCCCAATGTTTGGTGAATGCGTACCAAACCAGGAAGCCGATGCCCACGATGGAAGAGAAAAGAATGTTGATGAAGGAAGTAATGAACCTTTCCGTATCACTGCGCACTTTCTGGAGGATGGAAAGCACTTCGCCGCTGCTGGTGTCTTCAAACTCGTGGAAGGGAAGGCGGAGGGTTTGACGCAGTCCATCGTTGAATATTTGCATGCCGAAGCGCTGTATAACGAGCCGGAGGGCAAAATCTTTGAACACGAGGAAAAGTCTTGCCGCCAATGCCAGTCCGATCGCCAGGGCCAAAAGCAACATCACCCCGTTCACCATTTCCGCATCCGATTTATCACCTGGTTTCAGCGCGTATTCATCGATGATCTTTCCGAAAATGACAGGATCGTACAAAGCGAGTACCTGCGCGGCACCCGCCAGCACTAAGGCGAGCAGTATCCACCAACGGTAAGGCTGCAGGTATTTCCAGATCACTTTCATGGTATGTACATCGGCGTTTAAGTTCACCTAATGTACATATAATGCGTTGGTTTTGTTTGGCGGTAGGTGGAAAAACAGATGGTGGTGCCGTTAAAAAACGGTTATTCAATCAGCAGTTTGGTGGCGTGGATGTTCTTTCCTTTTGCTGTTTTTACCTGAACGAAATACATTCCTTTCCTAATTGTTCCGGGCAACTGAACCGGTATGGGGTTACCCTGTACCCAGTTGATTTTCTTTGTGAAAGCTGCCCTGCCCAGCATATCGAATACCACGATATTGTAAGCACCTGCCGGCGATGTGCCCAGGTCGGTATAAAAGCCTGCTTTGGATGGATTAGGGTACAGCAGGAGTGAAGAAAGTCGCGTATCCGGAACTGGGGTGATCATCGTGGAACGGTAAGTGATGATCACGCTTTGTTCCTGGAGGTCCTCTTCTTTTACGGTTGAATTGGAAGTTCTTTGGAGGGCGATGTTCGTTTCCTTCTGAATATGGGCCGCGAGTAGAATTGTGGTGTCGGGCGTGAAATCAAAATCCTGCAGTAATTCCTGGGCGGTGGAATGCAGGTGTATTCTTTTTTTGATGTTCAGGGCGGAATCTATGATAAGTCCTAACGCATCGGCGAAACCCGCTGACGTATATGTTTGGTCAAGGATCTTTACGGGGTTGGAAAAAAACATACTTAAGATGAGTGTGTTATGTCCATCCTTCTTTTTTAAGGATTTAGCCGATTGAGCACCATATAGCGGAAGTTTGGATTGAAGATTTCCCATTGTGTCCAGGCAAACAAGTGATTCTGTTCTATCTGCACTGGATGGAATGGTGGTTTGTTTTGAAACAAGATGATTGTCCCAATAATATGTACTGTTGATCAGAATATTCGGCAACTTGAAATACATGTAAAGTTTATTGTTCATGTATTCAAGTTCACCTTCCTTAACCTGTACATTGCCTACCGTAACCATAGTTGTGCCTGATGTTCTGTTGGTTTTTTTGGACCATTTGATTCCTTCTTCCCAATGGAACCTGATCAGCGCCAACCGTATGTCATCAAAACTTAACGTATCTAAGGGGAATTTTTGAAGCAGCGTGTTCCCTTTAAATGTTTCCAGGGCAATCTGTTCATTTGGTTGACGGGGAAGTGACTTTCCCGAAATGAACATTTTGTTCCCGCTTCCAGCCATTGAAAGGAATTGAAAAAAATTGTATCCTGCCATTTTTGAAGGCGTGGATACTATCCTGAGGCCCCTCGAATCCTTATAATTTAACAACGAGTCAAACCGGACGATCACATCACTGATGTCAGCGGAATAACCTTTGTTCATAAAGAAACCAATTTTGGTAAGCTCCCTGGAGTGCATCATGGCGTTAACTTCACCGGAATGCTCGTCAAAAGAAAATTCGATCAGGCTGGCCCCGGATATATCAAGCGGCTGATTTCCCGGATGGTATTTGATTGTTATTTCTCCCTTGTTGTTCAGGTATCCGAGAATATTTACATTTTGACTTGAGCCGGTTTGAATAATCGTTGCTCCTGCTTTGAGATAATTCTGCCTGTTAAGTGCGCCTGTTAACCGTGCATGGAAATAGTACAGGCCATTGTTTCTCCTGAACTGCTGAAGGGAAACCGACTCATACGAACCTTCGATTCTGGATATCCACGAAGTTTGTTGAGTAGGGGACATGCCGGCGAAATATATTCCAGCTTTCCGGGGCCTCATTTTAATGTTCAGTTCATCGTCTATTTTCAGCTTTCCAAGAGACGTTCCGGCAATGATGTAAGATCCATCTGTATTAGTTTCAATATATTGGGTGGGGTCAAGAAGGTCCAGTGTATTAATGGTGTCTTTGGCCGTGAGTGTCTTTTGTGTAAGATCATATTGCCATCTTTTGGTCCCTTTTGTATCCCCGGGTATGAATTCGATTACTTTTTTATCTCTTATTACCTGTAGCTGGTGGAGGAATATTTGTCCGTTAGAAAGGGGAGATTCCATTTCCCCGATCCAATGAAGTTCCGGCTGCTGCAACTGAAGATTGGTGTGCCCCAGGAATGCATTGGATTGCCCGTTAAGGTCCAGTGTTTTTGCATCATTAAAAAATACCCGTGTAGTTACGTTATCGGGTGCTACATTCGCATCGGAAAATTCATTTCCTCCGGTAATACAACCTGTAAAGTAAAGGCTGTCACCCAATCGCATTATCGGCCCTATTAACAATATATTACGCCGGATTTCATAGTTCAGGCCAACATAATAGGGAGCTATCCGATGCGTTTCCTGCAACACCAGGTTACGGTTAAAGCCAAAAAGTATTTGCTCATTATTGGCAGGAACATGGCTCCCTCCAATCAGATAAGTGGATGCATTGGGAAATGTCCCTTTGCAATATACTCTATCTGTTTCTTCTATGTAAAATTGTGGTGAAAGGGAAATGTTGGGTAATGGACTTGCAATAATATTTTCAAAGGCTGTATCTATTGCGAAAATGTACCTGTCTGAAATTTTATTTTCCGTAAAGCGGACCTTTTTATCGTTCAGTATCACAGAATCACCACCAATAGTCATAGTCATGATAAACCGGTCTTTAGCGGCGATAAGATTGCTTATATTGAAGGTCGACTGGTTAAGTATCTGCATTTTTTTGGTGACCATTACAGCTCCATTCTGACTGAGGGAAGCATAAACCAAAGCATAGGTGAACTGTTGTGAAGGTAGTATAGGAACATTTATTGTTGTGCTTCCTATTTGTATGAGTGTGCCGGTTGAAGTTGGTGAAAACAAACTGCTGAAAAATAAATCAATTCTATCTTTTCCCGGAAGAATGCTCGTAGGCATATGACTTAGCTGCCTGATCCATTTGGTACTACCGTCTGCAGCTATTTTAGTCATAAGGATTGCTGTCTGCTGAGGTTGGGGGAACTGAACCGTTATGCCAGCATATTGCACCATATCCTTTTTTTGGGGGAAGGTGATATTGGTGAGCAGCAGCAGCTCGTTTTTGATGGAATCATAATACAATGCATTATTGTCAGGCGATAGATTCTGCGAAAATTCCGAATACTCGGTTCCCAGATTCTTGGCCCAACTTACGGTATGGTCTGGATTGTATTTGATTAGCAATACATCTCCTTCTCCTTTCCCAGAATAAGTTACGGAACTGTCAGGTGAGAAAGTTCCCATGAAGTTAACAAGCATGTATTTATTCCCGTCCTTATCATTTACATATCCTCTTACATTTCCCGGGTATTCGCTGAACCCGATTTGCTTGG
>CAMLRX010000211.1 GCA_946482545.1 uncultured Flavihumibacter sp.
TTGATTTCCAGTGGATCTTGCCGGGCTCGAACCAGCGACCCTCTGATTATGAGTCAGATGCTCTAACCAACTGAGCTAAAGATCCCCGCACGGATTTTCCGGCAGGCTGCAAATGTAGCAAAATTCCTCCCGCAATTCAATAATTTTTCGTGCAACAATTTGTAGCCGATATTTGTCTTTTCATAGCCGGTTGCATCCAAGCCAATGACCCTCTCTGAACACGATATCAGGTATTTACAAACACAGATCGCCAGAAACGACGATCAGTTGGCGTATAAATCGCTGTTCAAAAACCTGCAGCCCTGGCTCTACCAGTTCGCGTACTCCTTTATCAAATCTCATGAACTGGCGGAAGAGATCGTTTCCGACGTGTTCATCCGCGTATGGGAGAAAAGAAAACAGTTAGAGCAAATCGACAACCTGAAATTATACCTCTACGTTTCCACGAAAAACTTTTCCCTCAATTACCTCCAGAAACTACTCAAAAATAAGACCTTCGAACTCGACCAGCTTTCGGTGGAACTCAAAAGTCTTTACGCCGATCCTGAACAAGTGCTGATTACCCGGGAAATGGCCAATCGCGTGCGACTGGCAGTGAACCAACTCCCGCCACGGTGTAAAATGATTTTCAAACTCGTGAAGGAAGACGGCCTCAAATACAAGGAAGTGGCCGAACTGCTCGACATCTCCATTAAAACTGTGGAGGCCCAGGTTACCCTGGCCGTGAAAAAACTGGGCAGCACCATCCGCTTCGACCTGCACCGCACCACACCTACCGCTCCTGGTTCTAAAAAATAATTCCGGATGGCTTAGGGGGATGAACGGAAAATTTTGTCCTGTACATACCAATCCGTTTTCATGTCAAAAGAAGCTATCTGGGAATTGTTGTCGAAGAAACTGGCGGGGGAAGCCTCTGAAGCCGAACTCGCTGAACTGGAGTTATGGCTCCGGCAGGATCCCGATATGCACTATGCCGCCGATCATGTGGCGGGTTTGTGGGAACAACAGGTGAAGGCAGCGCCGCAGCAAACGGATCATGCCTGGGAAGATCACCTCGCCCGTATGGAGCAACGCGGTGTTTCCATGGAAGAAGATACCCTGGAAGAACGGAGGGGCTCGGTTCCTTTCTATAAAAAAATGTCCACCTGGTTAAGTGCAGCGGCAGTATTCATCATTGTTGCGGGAACATGGTGGGCGATGCGCAGTGGTGCTCCCTTGCTCAGGGGAAATAATTCGTTGCCCGAAGAAGTGGTGACCACAGCGAAAGGCACCCGCTCCCGGGTGGTATTGCCCGATGGTTCAGTAGTACTGCTGAATGCCGATAGCAAACTGATGTACGATTCCGCATTCGATGGTCCTTTAAGGAATGTGCAGTTGGAAGGCGAGGCTTACTTTGACGTGGCCCACGATAAAAAACGGCCCTTCATTATTCATACCACGCAGATGGATATAAAAGTATTGGGCACGGCTTTCAACGTGAAAGCCTACGCTTCCGATGGTTTCGCAGAAACCGCCCTGGTGCGGGGAAGCGTGGAAGTGCAGGTGCTGAACGCCGATATGAAACCTATCCTGCTGAAACCTAATGAAAAAATAGTGGTGAAAGGGGAAAAGTCTTCCGCGGTGCAGGAGGAAACGGGTGAAAAAAGCACAGCTTCCACCAAAACAGTGCTGGTGCAACCTTTGCATTATACGCGTGCCGACAGTATATGCATCGAAACAGCATGGGTCGCCAATACGCTCGTGTTTGAAGATGAGTCTTTCGCTGAACTCGCGGTGAAGATGGAAAGATGGTTCGGAGTAGATATCCGCTTCCTGGATGAGAAAATCGCCGCACTCCGTTTTACCGGAAAATTCGACCGGGAAACCTGTGAAGAAGCTTTAAGAGCATTACAGATTACAGCAGACTTTACCTACGCCCACAACGGGAAAAGTATTTTGATAAACCATTAAAATCGACGCTGCCAAATGACTGAAATTACGCCTAACACCTCCTGAATCGTCCTGAAATAATTGCAAAGAAGGACGGAAAATGCTGTCACATTTCCCGCCTTTTGTTAAAGCCCGGAGTTCGCAACTGCTTGTGAACAGGAACTCCTATTCATTAACTTGTCAATGGAAAATTATGAAAAAAATCCAACTCGTGTTGGGAATTCCGGAACCCCCGGTCATCCAAAAGCTAACGAGGATTATGAAACTAATGACTGTATTGCTCCTCGCCGCCTGCATGCATGTTTCTGCCGGCGGGTTCTCCCAGAAAAAGATCAGCATCAGGTTCGAATCGGTTGATGTCCGCAAGGCATTGAGCCAGATCGAAAAAAAATCGGAACTCCGTTTCCTGTACAACCAGGCCCTGCTGGATGGTTTTAATAAGGTAACCCTTGAAGCGAAAGATGAATTGGTTACCACTGTATTGAACAGGATATTCAACGAAACCGCTGTTAACTATCAACTGCTCGACAACGGACTGGTCGTGTTGAAAACCAGGGGTGCGGCCATGCAAGATGTACAGGTGCGGGGAAAAATTATGGATGAGAAAGGTGAACCTATTGCCGGCGCTTCTGTTCGGGTGAAAGGTACCAACCTCGGTACCGCCGCTGACGCAGAAGGTGCTTTCTCGCTGAATGTACCTGATGATGCCACATTGGTGGTTTCTTTCGTAGGGTATACAGAACAGGAAGTGCAGGTGAATGGCAGAACGGAAATCAATGTGGTGCTGGTACAGTCCACACAATCGCTCGACCAGGTGGTGGTGATTGGTTATGGTTCCGCCGCCAGGCGCGATCTTACCGGTTCCATCCAAACGATTAAAGGATCAGAAGTGGCCGATAAACCAGCTACCAACCCCATGGCTGCTTTGCAGGGGAAAGTGCCCGGTCTTACCATTGTAAACTCTGGGCGCCCGGGGCAGGAACCGGATATCCGCATCCGCGGAACGAATACCATCAATGGTGTGAAGCCGATCTACGTGGTGGACGGGATCATCAACGATAACATCAACTTCATCAACCCCGCCGATATCGAATCCATGGAGATTCTGAAAGATCCCTCCTCACTCGCCATCTTCGGGGTGAGGGGCGCCAACGGGGTGATCATCGTGACCACTAAAAAAGCAAAATCCGGTCAGCTTACTGTGAACTTCAATTCTACCGTAGGCATAAAAAAAGTGGTGGACCGCATCAAACTTACCAACGGGCCGGAATTTAAAATGCTCTACGATGAGCAACTTGCCAACCAGGGCAACCCCGCTTTCGATTATACCAACTGGCAGGCCAATACCGACTGGCAGGACCTGATCTTCCAGGATGCCGTACTCAATTACAACAACATCAGCATTACCGGCGCTACGGATAAGAACCGGTTTTACCTGGGCGTGGGCTATGTTACGGAAGAAGGCCTGATCAAACACGAACAATTTCAGAAGGCAACACTTAATTTCAACGATGAACTGCAGGTGTCGAAGGCGCTTAGGTTCGGCATCAACTTCAACGGTTATCGTGCTAAATTACCCGTAAACAAAGATGTGGGTACTGCCCTCACTGCAGCACCTATTGCGCCGGTGTACAACGAGGCTTACGGCCTGTATCATACCATGCCCGGCTTTCAGCGCGCACAGGTGTTCAACCCACTCAACAGCATTGAAGTGCAGGCCAACAATGCCCGCAACTACGAATACAGAGGCGTGGGAAGTATTTTCGGGGAGGTGAACTTCCTTAATGATTTTACATTCAGGGCTTCTTTCTTCGCAGATTATGGCTTTAACACGGGCAGGTCTTACGCGCCCCAAACAGTATTTTATAACCCCGAAATCAGTCCGGTACCCGTTGATTCGGTTCAACCTGAAACATCAGTAAACGAATACAAGAATACTTATATCAAGGCGCAAAGCGATTACCTGCTTACCTATAAGAAAAGGTTCGGAGAGCACAGCCTTACCGCAATGGGGGGCTTCACTACCTATTTCGATTCTTATGCGCAAACCACGGCCAGTGTAAGGCAGGGTAGCGGAAGACCTATCCCCAATGATCCGAGGTTCTGGTACGCGAACGCCAGCATTGGAGATGCCAGTACGCTCAGAGGGAATTCCGACGGTTGGGAAAGAGCTAACCTTTCCTATCTTTTCCGGGCACTTTATAATTATAAGGGAAGGTATCTTTTGAACGCTTCTTTCAGAAGAGACGGCAGCTCTGGTTTTTTCAGAAGAGACGGACAAGGCCAGATATGGCAGAACTTCGGAGCAGTAGGCGCAGCGTGGGAAATTTCAGAAGAGAATTTTATGTCGGATGTGGAGGCCATCGACTACCTGAAACTCAAAGCAAGCTGGGGCGTACTCGGCAACCAGAACAGCGGCGATAGAAGGTATCCCAGTTTCGCGCCACTCACCGGAGCCAACGCCGGTGTATTCGGCGACAATGTTGTACAGGCATTGCAACCAGAGTATTTTGTGGACCCCAACCTGCATTGGGAAACTGTACACTCCTGGGAAACAGGGATAGAACTGAACACCTTCCGCAACAGAATGCATGTGGAAGCCAACTATTATAATAAGAAAACAAAAGATATCCTGGTTATTATTCCCCCGCTCGGCACTTCGGGAGGCGTAGGTGAACTGAGTAACGTAGGTGAAGTGTCCAACAACGGTTTCGAATTCCTCGCCACCTGGAACGATAA
>CAMLRX010000212.1 GCA_946482545.1 uncultured Flavihumibacter sp.
GCAGGAACTGAGGTAACGCAACACAGAGCGGACAATACTTTCCGGCCCCTTTCTCCGCACTTCGTTGGTCGTGATCACCTTGATGCCATGCTTTTCAATCAGGTATTTTTCTTCCTTCTCATAATCGCGAAGGGAAATGAACACCAGGTCTTCCGGCATTACTTTCGGGTGAATCTTTCCAAAACGCTTCAGTTTGTTCCAGGCATCAGCAGTGGTGTCATCCAGCTTGTTGTGCTTGCAGTCTTCATTGTCCTCGTCCAGCGCAACGGCCAGTGGCATGCCATGCAGGTTTCCTGAAGGTGTTGTATAAGGTGTGTGCAGGTCGGCATGGGCATCAATCCAGATCACACCTAATTTAGACTTGGGCTTCGCGATGCGGATACCCGCCATCGTGGCCCCGGCAATGCTATGATCGCCACTGAGCACGACAGGGAAAAAGTTATTGGAAATGGTTTCACTCACTGCCTTACTCACCCTTTCATACATGGTGAGCAGCCCGTTAATGCGTTTGGCGTAAGGACTTTCAATGGGCTCAAATAGCAACTTATTTTCATGCGGAATCTTTTCCGAAGGAAAATGCACGAAAAAATTACTCATAAAATCCAATGCGGCGATCTTAATGGCATCCACTCCCAAACTCGCCCCTCTGGTACCTGCCCCGATTTCGGAGGGTACTTCTATCAGTTTGATGTTCTTCATAAAACTTAGTTAGCAACCGTGCGGCTAAGGTAGGTATTCCCCCGGAGATAAACACAATGTGTTCAGTACCATATCATATTTAACTTTCAGTTCATTTGTAAGGTCTATTTATCCACATTTGTTTGGGCTGAATGTGAACAAACCGTGCATAACTATGGAATAACTCGGGGGAAAGGGCATAGGGGGTACCCGTTCTAAAAATTATATTTGCCATCCTGAAAAACTGAAGTACTGTGCGATTAAAGAGTTTAGAAATCAAGGGATTCAAAAGTTTTGCCGACAAGACCGTCGTGAATTTCGACCAGAACATCACCGGTATTGTTGGACCGAATGGCTGCGGAAAAAGCAATATTGTTGACTCCATCCGTTGGGTGATCGGTGAACACAAGATCAGCAACCTGCGCTCCGAGAACCTGGAAAGCCTGGTGTTCAACGGTTCGAGAACCCGTTCGGCGAGCGGATTGGCTGAAGTGTCGCTCACCTTTGAAAATACCAAGAACCTTCTGCCCACCGAATTCAACACGGTAACCATCAGCCGGAAATTCTATAAAAGCGGGGAAAGCGAATACAGGTTGAACGATGTTTCCTGCCGCCTGAAAGACATCCATAATCTTTTCATGGATACAGGCGTTTCCACCGATTCCTACGCGATCATTGAATTGGGCATGGTGGACGACATCATCAAAGATAAAGACAACAGTCGCCGCAGAATGCTGGAGCAGGCCGCCGGTATTTCTATCTATAAAACGAGAAAGAAAGAAGCTAAACAGAAGCTGGATGCCACCGAACAGGACCTGAACAGGATTGAAGATTTGCTTTTCGAAATCAACAATCAGTTGAAATCGCTGGAGAACCAGGCGAAAAAAGCCGAAAAGTTCTACGAGATCAAAAAGGAATACAAGGAAGTAAGCATAGAACTCGCGAAGGCCGCACTCGAAGGATTCAACATCACTTACAGGGAACTCAACCAGCAACAGGACGAGGAAACCGATAAGAAGACGAAGCTGGAAGCAGAGATAGCGCTGGAAGAAGCGGCCGTGGAACAGGAAAAAGTTGGGTTCATTGAAAAAGAGCGCGCGCTTCAATCGATGCAGCACGAATTCAACGACCTGCTTCAAACCCTGCGCACCAAAGAGAACGAAAAGAACCTCGCTTCTCAAAAACTGCATTACCTGCGTGAAAGGGAAACTTCGCTCAAAGAATTCCTCGAAAAAGCCGACGGACAATTAAAAGGACTGGAAGAATCTATCGAATTCACCGGCCAGCAGATCGAAGAAGGAGAGGGCGTACTGGAAACCCTGCAGTTCAACCTCGACGATATGCGCGATGCGGTTGACGCAAAGCGCCGTTCCTTCGATGAAAAACGTGCAGCCATTGATGATATCCGCAAGGCAAGCCAGCAAATCCAGCGCAACCAGTTTGAGGCGGAGAAAAAAGTTGCCGTTGCCGATACTTCCATCCAGAACCTGCAACGTTCCATTCAACTGCTGACGGAAGAAAATGCACAACGCGCCGAGCAGGTGAAAACCCTGGAAGTGGAAAAGCAGGAAAAGGAAAAAGAACTGGCAGAAAAAAAGACCAGTCTGGCCGATCTTCAGCAACAACACGAAAACACCAAAGAACAGATTCTTCAAACGCAGGGCGAACTGGAAGAGCTCCGCAACCAGCTTGCGGAAGAGAACAGGAAACTGGATGCCCGCAAGAATGAACACGCGCTCCTGAAAAGTCTGATCGACTCCATGGAAGGCTATCCTGAATCCGTGAAATTCCTGCACAAGAACCCGAACTGGAACCATACCGCGCCTATTTTACAGGACATCATTTATGTGAAGGAAGAATTCCGCGCCGCTGTTGAGAACGTGCTGGAACCTTACCTCAATTATTATATCGTGGAGAACCTGGAAGAAGGACTCACCGCGGTGCACCTGCTCGACAACAATAAAAAAGGAAAAGCCAACTTCTTCCTGCTTAATCAGGTGAAGGAAGCCGGTACAAGTGCTGAACAACCGGAAGGCACCATTCCCGCGCTCCAGGTAATTGAAGTGGAAGACAAATACAAACCGCTCGCACAACACCTGCTGGGCAATGTGTTCATTGCGCAGGACGAAGCCGCATTGCAGTTGAATGGCGGAAAAGTGATCCTGGAAAAAACCGGTAAATACGTAAAAGGGCAATATACCCTTACCGGGGGAAGCGTGGGACTGTTTGAAGGAAAGAAGATCGGTCGCGCCAAGAACCTGGAAAAGCTACAGGAGCAGATTGACGCGCAGCAAATAGTAGTGGATAACCTGAAAGCCACCATTCAATCGAAGCACAACCAGGTGATCGCTTTCAATGAACAGTTGAAAGAGCAGGCCATTAAACAAACACAGGAAGAAATCAGTCGGCTCACCAACCAGGTGTTTGCCCTGCAAAATAAGATTGAAAACCTGACTGCACAGCAACAAAGCAGTACGCAGCGTTTGCAGGAGCAGGAAGCCAATATCGCGCGCACCAACGCGGAAGTGGAGCATGTGCGCGAAGCCCTGTTGCGTCTTACCGATGAATGGGAACAGGTGAACGAAAAGATGATTGCCCTGGAAGCCGATTATTCCGCGGCCGAACAGGCTTACAACCAGGCCAGCGCCCAGTTCAACGATTATAACCTGCAGGTAACACGCCAGCAGAGCAAAGTAAACGCATTGAAACAGGAACTGGTGTTCAAACGCAACCAGATCGCCGACCTGAAAAGCCAGATCGAACAGAATGCCGCCCAACAGGCATCCACAGCCGAAAATATCCAGGAGTCCGCCGAGTTGTTTGAGAACGCCTCACAGGCCTTACTGGAACTGATGCAGCGCAAAGAAACCGAAGAGAAGAAACTGAACGAAGCCGACCAGGCTTATTATAACCTGCGCAATGTGCTGAACGAAAAAGAAACAGCGCTGCGCCAGAAACAAAAGGTGAAAGATCAGATGGAGCATGCCATGAGCGAAATTAAAGATCGTCTCAATGAATTGAAACTCCAGCTCGCTTCCATGAAAGAGCGGCTCAGCGTGGAATTCCGCGTGAACCTCGATGACATCATCGACCAGGACAGAACAGGCAACGTTCCGCTGGAAGACCTGCAGGCCAGTGCGGAAAGGATGAAAAAACGCCTGGAGAACATGGGCGAAGTAAACCCCACCGCTATCGAAGCGTTCCAGGAAATGAAAAAACGCTATGAGTTCATCCTCGAACAAAAGAATGACCTCGTTACCGCGAAAGAATCCTTACTTCAGACCATCCAGGAAGTGGAAGCCACAGCCAACCAGAAGTTCCTCGACACTTTTAACCAGGTGAAAGAAAACTTCATCAAAGTCTTCAAAGCGCTGTTCACCGAAGAGGACCAGTGCGATATGATTCTGGAGAACCCGGAAAACCTGGCCGAAACAGGGATAGACATCATCGCCAAACCCAAAGGCAAACGCCCCAGCACCATCACCCAACTGAGTGGCGGGGAAAAAACCCTCACGGCAACGGCTATGCTATTCGCCATCTACCTGATCAAACCCGCGCCATTCTGTATCCTCGATGAGGTGGACGCCCCGCTGGACGATGCGAACGTGGGCAAATTCACCAATATGATCCGCAAATTCAGCGAAACCAGCCAGTTCATCATCGTCACCCACAACAAGATGACGATGAGCGCGGTAGACGTGATTTACGGCGTTACCATGCAGGAACCCGGGGTAAGCAAACTTGTTCCGGTAGACTTCAGGGGGCTGAATTAAACTTTTCGTGTTTTACCCGGTTCCGGGTATAGAAAATACTAAATCCGCGAATTATCTTCGTGGCACAATTTGAGGTTGTAATTCTTGTTTTCGAACAAGGTGTCGGTCCATAAGGCCGACATTTTTTTTGGGAGTTTTTTTCACGC
>CAMLRX010000213.1 GCA_946482545.1 uncultured Flavihumibacter sp.
TACCATCTTCCTGCTGTTGGTAAGTCCGATCACGTTGATCTGTAACCGGAAATTTTCCATCAGGAACTGTTTCTGCTGTTTCAGTTGTTCCAGCAGTTTTCCGCCTACATTACCTGCACCCGCCACGAACAGGTTCAGTTGTTTGATCCCGCTTTCAAAGAAGGCTTCGTGCAATACGTTGATGGCTTTCTTCACATCATGCATGGAGAGTACCGCGGAAATGTTCTTTTCAGAAGACCCTTGTGCGATGGCCCTTACGTTGATGCCGTTCCGGCCCAATGCTTCGAACATTTTTCCACTGATGCCGGGGTGGCTTTTCATCTGGTCGCCCACCACAGCTACTACGCAAAGAGAACGTTCCACACGAAGCGGCTCTACACCACCGGAAGTTATTTCATGCACAAATTCTTTATCCACTGCGTGTTTCGCGGCATCTGCCTCAGCTTCGTTCACGGCCACGCAAATGGAGTGTTCGGAAGAACTTTGTGTGATCAGGATCACGTTTATTTTTTCGGCTGCCAGGGCTTCGAATAACCTTCGAGAGAAACCGGGAATACCCACCATGCCACTTCCTTCCAGGCTCAGTAAAGCCATGTTCGGGATGCTGGAGATACCACGGATCAGTTCACCGTCGTCTGGTGCCTGCTGGGTAATGAAGGTGCCGGGATCTTCGGGTTTGAAAGTATTTTTGATGAGGACGGGAATGTTCCTGCTCATCACGGGTTGTACGGTAGGAGGGTAGATTACCTTGGCCCCGAAATGCGAAAGTTCCATCGCTTCCTGGTAGGAGATGTGCGGGATGATGCGTGCATTGCTTACGAGACGCGGGTCAGCAGTCATCATGCCCGAAACGTCGGTCCATATTTCCAGCACATCAGCGGGAATGGCTGCGGCAAAGATGGCGGCGGTATAATCAGAGCCACCTCTCCCGAGCGTCGTGATCTGTCCTTTTTCATCCGAGCCGGTAAACCCTTGCGTAACGTATAGTTTTGCTTTTTTCTCGTCCAGTTTATTTTTGATGGCCAGGTTGGTGGCGCTGAAATAAACGGTGGCATTGCCGAAATCGGAACTGGTGCGGATGAGTTCACTCGCTTCAAGCAATTCATGCGCAACGGACTGTGCATGGAGGTAAGCTGATAGGATTTGGGAAGAAAGCTTTTCGCCGTAGGCGGCTATTTTATCTTTGATGCGGAGGGAGAGTTCCTGTAAAAGAAAAACCCCGTCGCAGATACTTTCCAATGTGTTGAAGTGTTGCTTGACGAGGCTTAGTGTAGCGCTTTGAGAAGTGACGGGCAATAGTTCGCGCACCATATCGAGGTGCCTTTGTTCGAGTTGTTGCAGCACGTTGCGGTATTGTTCATTACCACCTGCTGCCAGGTTGCCTGCGGCAAGCAGTTGGTCGGTAACGCCTCCCAGCGCGGAAACCACCACCACGGCCGGTTTCTGTTGCATGGCCTGAACGCTGATGGCGGCCACCTTTTTAAGATTTTCAGCGGTGGCAACGGAACTGCCACCAAATTTGAGCACCTGCATGTATGTTGTGTTTTGAATGGAATATTTAGAAAAGAGAACTTCTTCTGCTGTAAGATAGCCCGGGGGCCCAATGGTAATATGGAAATGTACAACCCTTTACAGGGTTGTAATAATAATGGTGGAAATAGTGGAAACACGAGCAGGCGCCGGCGTTGAACCGGTGTTGGAAGTGATGCCTGTATGTTGTATCAAGTGTTTCAACTGAATGAATTGGGATTCGAATATACGATGTTTACCTAATACCACACAATCGTTTGCGAAAATTTTTTATACAAGATAACCGAAGAGTTTATCGTCTTTATTCAATTCCGTATAATCGATCTGTAAGCTGATCATTTTGTTGAGGAGTACTTCATAATCTTCCGCGTTCTGCAATTCAACACCTACCAGTGCGGGACCGGTTTCTTTGTTGTTCTTCTGCATGAACTCGAAGCGGATGATATCATCTGTTGGACCGAGTACTTCGTTCAGGTATTGTTTCAATGCGCCCGGGCGCTGTGCGAAGCGGATGATGAAGTAGTGTTTCAAACCTTCATAGAGCAGTGATCTTTCTTTGATCTCCTGCATCCTGGCGATATCGTTGTTGCTGCCGCTTACCACACAAACCACATTCTTGCCCCTGATCTGGTCGGCGTAGTCATCGAGGGCTGCAATGGATAATGCACCTGCGGGTTCCACCACAATTGCGTCTTCATTGTACAGTTTCAGGATGGTGGAACAAACCTTTCCTTCGGGAACGGTTTCTATTTCATCCAGCACTTCCTGGCAGATGGAGAAAGTCAGTTCACCCACGCGTTTAACGGCGGCACCATCTACAAAGCGGTCGATGCTTTCCAGGGTAACCGGATGACCTGCTTCGCGTGCTTTTTTCATGGAAGGAGCACCTTCGGGCTCGATGCCGATGATCTTTGTTTTTGGACTGAAAGTTTTGAAGTAGGAACCTACGCCTGCTGCGAGTCCGCCGCCACCAACGGGAACGAACAGGAAATCAACATCATCCTGGTCTTCCAGTATTTCGAGGGCCACGGTGCCCTGTCCTTCAATGATGCGGTGGTCATCGAAAGGAGGGATGAAGGTCATCCCGTTTTCTTCCGTAAATTTTTTAGCGGCGATCGCGCAGTCGTCGAATGTATCGCCCACCAGTTGGATGGTGATGCTGTCTTCCCCGAACATTTTTGTTTGGGTCACCTTTTGTTTTGGTGTAATCACGGGCATGAACACCACGCCTTTTACGCCCAGCTTCTTGCAGGAGAAAGCGAAGCCCTGTGCATGGTTGCCGGCGCTGGCGCATACCACGCCGTTCTTCAGTTGTTCTTCCGGCAGGCTGCTCATCATATTGTAAGCGCCGCGGAGTTTGTAGGAACGTACCACCTGCAGGTCCTCTCTTTTCAGGAACACATTGCAGTGGTATTTGCGCGAGAGGTTGAGGTTGTGCATGAGGGGTGTTCTCGATACAACCTTTTTCAGTCGCAGCGCTGCTTTGTGGAATTCGAGGGGGGGCATGTGGGTGGTTGTTGCCATTTTGTTTTTTTAAGAAATCACGCAAAGACGCGAAGGAGCAAAGACGCAAGGAATTGCTTCATTCGGGCATATTGTTATGACTATATAGCGGTCTGAAGCATAACCACTCTTTGCGTCTTTGCTCCTTTGCGTCTTTGCGTGAAAAGAAAATCCAGCACTTCTGCGGGAAATATAATTACGCTTCTGCCGCTACCTTCTGGTTCTCCGGACGAAGGCTACGCACAGTTTTACCTGCCTGCCACATTTCGCTTTCACGGAGTTCTTTCAGTTCGGCTTCCAGCTTCACGCGGTAATCAGCCTGGCTGTTGGAATCGATAGAACGCTGAGATTCTTTACCGGTAGCAACACTTTCATACAGTTCTTCGAAAACGGGTTTGGTAGCATCTTTGAATTTTTTCCACCAGTCGAGTGCGCCGCGTTGTGCGGTAGTGGAGCAGTTGGCGTACATCCAGTCCATGCCGTTTTCTGCAACGAGGGGCATAAGGGATTGTGTGAGTTCTTCCACTGTTTCGTTGAATGCTTCGGAAGGTGTATGACCTTTACTGCGCAGCACTTCATACTGGGCGGCGAAGATACCCTGGATGGCGCCCATCAAAGTTCCTCTTTCACCGGTGAGGTCGGAGAATACTTCTTTGCGGAAATCTGTTTCGAAGAGGTAACCACTTCCTACGGCGATACCGAGGGCTACCACTCTTTCTTTTGCTTTACCCGTAGCATCCTGGAAGATGGCGTAGCTGGAGTTCAGGCCACGACCTTGCAGGAACATGCGGCGCAGAGAAGTACCGGAACCTTTGGGGGCTACCAGGAACACGTCTACGTCTGCAGGAGGAATGATGCCTGTTTGTTCGTTGAAAGTGATGCCGAAACCATGAGAGAAGTACAGTGCTTTACCGGCAGTGAGGTGCTTCTTTACAGTGGGCCACAGTTCGATCTGTGCAGCGTCACTCAGCAGGTAGCAGATGATGGTACCACGCTCGAGGGCTTCTTCAATTTCGAACAGGGTTTCACCGGGAACGAATCCATCGGCAACGGCTTTGTCCCAGGTTTTGGAATTCTTCCGCTGACCAACGATTACGTTGATGCCGTTATCTTTCTGGTTCAGCGCCTGGCCCGGACCTTGTACACCGTAACCAATAACTGCCACTGTTTCGTTCTTCAATACTTCCTGCGCTTTGGCAAGCGGGAATTCTTCGCGGGTCACAACGTTTTCTTCAACCCCGCCGAAATTTAATTTAGCCATAGCTTGTTTTGTTAGATTGTTTTAAGATTAAAAAGTTTATCAGTTTT
>CAMLRX010000214.1 GCA_946482545.1 uncultured Flavihumibacter sp.
CAGGACTACCTGCCAGGCGCCATCAAAGGTCGGCTGCTGCGGATAGACCCATCTTTTCAACTGGTGGACATCACGCATGAATTGCCCCCCTTCAATTACCCCCAGGCTGCTTATGTATGCCGGAACGCAATCCGCAATTTCCCCGAAGGCAGTTGCCATATCGTGCTGGTGAACCTGTTCGATGCGCCGCCTAAACATATACTGCTCGCCCTGCACCACCAACAGTACATCGCCTGCGCCGACAATGGCCTGCTCACCATGATCCTGGAAGAAAAACCGGAAGAAGTAGTGGCCATCCCCGTGCCGCAGGGAATACCTCCCCATACCCTGCACCTTACCGATGTAATCGGAAATGCCATTGCACAACTGAACAACGGGGCCGCACTCGAAGACATCGGTGACCCGCGCGTGAACATCGTAGAAAAACTCCCCATACGGCCCGTAAGCGGAAATAATTTTCTGGAAGGACAAATCATTTTCATCGATCATTTCGAGAATGTAGTCGTGAACATTACCCGTCCCCAGTTTGAAGCAGCCCGTCAGGGCCGCTCCTTCAAAATCGTTTTTAAACGCGACGAAGTCATCGACCGCATCAGTCATACTTACGCCGATGTGCCGGAAAGTGAAAAACTGGCGCTTTTTAACGCGTCTGATTACCTCGAGATCGCGATCAACAAGGGGAACGCGGCGGGATTGTTCGGGCTACAGGGCTTCTCCGAACAGGCAGGAAATACGGCTTATTTGCAGAACAGGCTTTTCTACCAGACGGTGAGAATCTATTTTGAATAGATTTTCACCGGATTTTCAGGAGAAAAAAACGGATCATCTGCCCGGAAAAAGCACAGTGGTCGCCTGAAGCCCTTCCCTGGCGCATGAAGGACCGGTAGTCCCTCACGCAACCTCATTGTTAAAATAATCCTTACTTCGTAAATCACGCCCGCCCAATGCCTGATTATTATATATTTGTCCATCTTTTTCAAAATTGGATATAAACCAGACGTATGAACTTTAACCGTGTCAACAACCTTACCGGATGGATCGTTTGCCTGATCGCCTGTTTGGTGTACATTCTCACCGCGGAAGCGGGCGGCAGCCTTTGGGACTGCGGAGAATTCGTGAGCAGTTGCTTTAAACTCCAGATTCCCCACCCGCCGGGCGCACCATTGTTCGTACTGCTGGGCAGAATATTCATCGTGCTCTTCGGCGATAATCCGCTCACCGCCGCCAAAGGCGTGAACATGATGAACGCCATCGCTTCGGGCTTTACCATATTGTTCCTGTTCTGGACCATCACCCATTTCGCGCGGAAAATCGTTCAACGGGGCAAGGAAGAACTTTCCGGCGCCAACCTTTTCGCGATCATGAGCGCGGGCGTGGTGGGCGCACTGGCGTATACTTTCAGTGATTCCTTCTGGTACAGCGCCGTGGAAGGTGAAGTGTATGCGCTTTCCTCCTTCTTCACTGCGCTAGTTTTCTGGGCCATCCTGAAATGGGAACATGCCGCCGATGAAGATCCTCATGCTGATAAATGGATCATTTTCATCTTCTTCATGATGGGGCTCTCTATTGGTGTCCACCTCCTGAACCTCCTTACCATTCCCGCTATCGTAATGGTGTACTACTTCAAGAGATACAAGCCTACGGGATGGGGTACTTTCTGGGCTTTCGTAGCCGGATGTGTGATTACCGGTGTGGTACAGGTGGTCGTGATTCAATATTCCATTAAACTGGCCGGGAAGTTCGATATCTGGTTCGTTAACGGATTCAGTCTGCCTTTCTTCTCTGGCTTCACGTTCTTCTTTGTGCTGCTTACCCTACTCGTTGCCGTAGGTTTACGCATCGCAAAAAAGAGGAAGAACCATTTCCTTTACCTCGGACTCTGGTGCTTCACCTTCATGCTCCTCGGCTACTCCACTTACCTCACCACCATGATCCGCTCCAGTTCAAACCCTGGCGTGGACATGTTCAACGTGGATAATCCCAACGCACTCGTAGGCTACCTGGGTCGTGAACAATATGGTGATTTCCCGCTGCTGAAAGGCCAGGTGTTTACCGCATCTCCTGTTGAGTACAAAGAAACAGGCATGAAGTACACCAAAGGTGAGAACAAGTACATTGAAATTGGCCAGGATGTGAAACCCGTTTACGCCGAAGAAGACCAGATGTTCTTCCCCCGCGTATGGGACGCCAGCAACGACCAGGGTCACGCGGACTTCTACCGCGACTGGCTGAACCTGGAACAGGGAGAGAAACCCACCATGGCCGACAACATCAAATGGTTCGTGAGTTACCAGAACAACTTCATGTACCTGCGTTATTTCATGTGGAACTTCTCCGGCAAACAAAACGATATCCAGGGATTCGGCAATGCCCGCGACGGCAACTGGATTACTGGTATCCCTTTTGTTGACAACGCTATGCTGGGCGACCAAAGCAAAATGCCTGACGCCCTCAAAGAAAATAAAGCCAACAACAAACTGTTCATGCTCCCTTTCATACTGGGACTGCTCGGTCTATTCTACCATTACAGCAAAAGGAAAGAAGATTTTCTCGTGAACCTGCTGTTGTTCTTCTTTACAGGTTTCGCCATTGTGGTGTACCTCAACCAGGCGGGTAACCAACCCCGTGAGCGTGATTATGCTTATGTGGGTTCTTTCTACGCCTTCGCCGTGTGGATTGGTCTGGGTGTATTGCAGATCCGTGAATGGCTTTCCAGGAAAATAGCCCTGCCCACCGCAGGTTACGCCTCCGCGCTCGTTTGCCTGCTCGCCGTGCCCGTACTGATGGGCTTCCAGGAATGGGACGACCACGACAGGAGTAAAAAACAACTTGCCCGCGACCTGGCACGCAACTACCTCGAAAGCTGTGCCCCCAATGCGATCCTTTTCACCTTCGGCGACAACGATACTTATCCCCTCTGGTACGCACAGGAAGTGGAAGGCATCCGTCCCGATGTTAGAGTGATCAACAATAGCCTGCTGGGTATCGACTGGTACATCAACCAGCTTCGCTACAAAGTGAACAACAGCAATCCTATTGACGTAATCTTCTCCGCCGACCAGATACAGGGCCGGAACCGCGACTATATTGTGTACAACGCCAAACAAGGTGTGCCACAGGACGCCTATTTCGACCTGAAGGATTTCCTGAAGAACGTGATCGCCAGCGATGATCCTACATATAAAGTAGCACTACAGAGCGGCGAACGCATCAACTTCTTCCCCGTGAGGAAATTCAAAGTGCCGGTTGATATCAATAAAGTGAGGGGCAACAATACCGTGAACGCCAACGATTCGGTGATGGCCGAATTGCGTTTTGAAATTCCCGCTGAAAGAAACGTGCTGATGAAGAACGACCTCGCGGTGCTGGCTATTATCGCCGCGAATCAGTGGGACCGTCCGATTTACTTCACCTCTCCTTATGGTGAACTCGGTTTTGGAAATTACCTCCGGAAAGATGGTCTTACCTATAGGCTCGTTCCCATAGCGAACAATACTACCCTGAACACGGAATGGATGATGGATAAATTGCTGAACAAGTTCACTTCCGGCAACGCCGATAAGCAAGGCGTATATTTCGATGAAGAGAACCGTCGCCACCTCAACACCATCCGCCTCGCCTACGCAGAACTCGGCGGACAACTGGCCGATATGAACCGGAAGGAAGAAGCCAATAAAATACTGAACAAAGGAGATGCGCTGATGCTGGAATCCAACATGCCTTACGGTATGCCCAGCACTGTTCGTGGATACCCGCACAACCTCGTGAGTATGCGCTTCCTGGAAGCCGCGCTGAAAGCCGGTAACAAGGAACTCTCCACCAAAGTATCCGCTTCCCTCCGTAAAGACCTGGAACAGCAGATGCGTTATTATTCCGCATTACCTGAATCAAAACAAATGAGCCTGATGCGCGAAATGCAATTCGCCCAGCAACTGATGCAGATGCAGAATGAACTGGAAAAACAATACAGCGCCGGCACCAAACCACCCTCCCCCGAAGGTGGCCAGGTCATCACCAACGACAGCGCCAAATAATAAGAAAAGCCCCTCGACACCGAGGGGCTTTTTCTTTTTTTCTTTCTATCTATTCAAAGAATATTCAAAATCAAATTTTCTTAAAATACATATCTACAACTAAGATAAAATCACTTCAGACCTACACCCGTTGCGTCGTAGCGCCGTCGCGAGAAACTATCCCTCACAGCAACAACCTGCCCACTCCCCATAAGCCCCCCAAACCTCAACCACTCTTTGCGTGC
>CAMLRX010000215.1 GCA_946482545.1 uncultured Flavihumibacter sp.
GCATCATTTTCGTGATCTGGTACGCCACCAGCAAACACTGGCTGCTGGCCCCCACTTATTTCGGGGGCATTATCATACTCGCCGTACTTACCAGTCTGCTGAGCCGGAAAATCAAGGTGATCCAGAAAAATATCGTGAAAGAAACCACCACCCTGGCGGGAAGTACCACGGAAAGTTTGCGGAACATCGAGATTGTGAAGAGCCTGGGGCTGGCGGAACAGGAAGTGAGCCGCATCAACAAGAACACGTACAAGATACTGGGCCTGGAACTCACCAAAGTGAAAAAGGTGCGCAGCATCAGTTTCATCCAGGGCACTTTCGTGAACCTGCTGCGTACGGTCATCCTGTTCCTGCTGCTTTATTTCATTTTTGGTGGAAGTCTTACCGTGGGTGATTTCGTGGCCATGCAAATTTATTCCTTCTTCATCTTCGGTCCCCTGCAGGAACTCGGGAATGTGATCATGGCGTACCGCGAAGCGGAAGCCTCCCTCAACAATTTCACCAACCTGATGCAGAAAGAACCGGAACACGAGCCAGACAAACCCGTTCCACTGGGTGCCGTAGAAACATTGGCCTATGAAAATGTGGGCTTCCAGCACCGCACTGCGCCATATAAAGCCATTGATGGCATAAGTTTCCAGGTGAAGACCGGCGAAACCATCGCCTTCGTTGGCCCCTCAGGCTCAGGAAAAACCACGCTCGTAAAGTTGTTATTGGGCCTGTACCGTCCACAGGAAGGAAAAATCCTCTACAACAACGCCAATGGGGCAGACATCAGCTTCAACCAACTCCGCGGACAAATAGGTTTTGTATCCCAAGACACCCAACTGTTCGCCGGCACCATTAAAGAAAACCTCCTGTTCGTAAATCCCACCGCCTCAGAGGAAGATCTGATGGAGGTGTTACATCAAGCCTCCTGCCAGAACCTGCTCGCCCGGGCCGAAAACGGTCTGGATACCTTGATCGGAGAAGGCGGAATCAAAATTTCCGGTGGCGAAAAACAACGCCTTTCTATTGCACGGGCATTGCTCCGGAAACCACACCTGCTCATTTTTGATGAAGCTACTTCCGCGCTGGATTCCATCACAGAAGAAGAGATCACCAAAACCATCCGGAAAGTTTCTTCCAAAAGAGAGCAGATCACCATCCTCATCGCACACAGGCTCTCAACGATTTTACATGCAGACAGGATATTTGTGCTGGAAAAAGGAAAGATCGTGGAAATGGGTACGCACAACGAATTGCTGGGAGAGAAAGGGTTGTATTACGCGATGTGGCGGCAGCAGATCGGGGAACGGAATACAGTGGCGGAGACGGTGTAGCAGGAAAGAATTTTCACGCGAAGACACAAAGGAGCAAGGACGCAAGGAGCGGCTGTACGGCAGCTTTGTGCAAATATTTTTCGGCAACAACGTTTACACAAAATTTAGCCCCAGCCAACCTGTTAAGGCTTTGCGTCCTTGCTCCTGCGAGACACGAAGCAGTGCGTTGCGAAGTGCACAGCACTAAGCAATCGCGTGAAAAAGCTATTGCACCTTAAACGCAAAATCCAACTCCACATCCGTTTCTCCCACACCAATGCCATCTCCTGCCTGCTTCATGCCATCAGGCTTATGCTTCAGCGCCACTTTTACCGTACCGGAACCAGCGGTAGCTGATGTTGTCCACCGGGAAGTAAGGCCCAATGGTAACCCATTGGCATCGGTACTCAGTTGGTCGATCGTGGCGAGCGAAGCGGGTGCGGGCACGAAGTAGATCTGGTGCTCATGACCTTCTTCTGAAATTTCCGCTGTAATGTTATCCGCAGGAGAAACAGATTCGTTCAGGAAAGTGATGGCACAGGTATATGACTTATTTGGCGCGAGAACAATCTCATCAAATTGCGTGGGCGCGTTGCCACCTTCTCCATCGGGATCTTTGAAGGAAAAGGTTTGCACATTTGAAGTATTCCCCACTTCAGTGAAGGTAAGTGTTACGGAAGTAATCAGTTCTTCTTCGTTCAATTCGGTTTTGTCTTTTTTGCAGGAGCTCAATGTAACGGCTCCGAGAAAGGCCAGCAGGCTCAGCGAAAGGATTTTTCTTTTCATATTTCTGTATTTGTTATTTTTTATGGAAAGGAATTTTAACACGGAGTGAAACATCACGTCCACGTTCATCCGTAAAATAGCGGAAGGCGTTGAGGTAATCGCGGTACCGGGTATTGAAGGCGTTTTGTACGCCAAGAATCAGTTGAATGGGCTGTTTGCCCCAGCGGATAGTAGTGGCCGCTTCCGCACCCGCCAGGAAATACCCGGATGGTGGTGGTGCGAAATCTGACGCCATGGTGGTGGAGCCATCCGGTTGCTTCACTTCTATATTGCCGGTGCCAGGCGTACGGGATTGACGAAGCACCTGCTGCGCCAGTAACTTCACATAACTTTCTTTCCAGAATTTACCATCAGAGAAGGTATAAGTAACCTCTCCTTCGAAGCGGTCGGCGGGCATCTGAATGAGCCAGTCGCTGGCAAGTTTGTCCTTTGCACGGAGCATACTTGCTTTTCCCAACACGGATAAATGTTTGTTGTAAGCATAGGTAATGGAAACGTCGGTACCGGTAAGTCTTGCGTCTGTTTGCGCATACTCGAATACTGGGAATGCACCTCTAACCGTAAGTTGGTAAGGAAACCCGGGACGGAGATAGATAAATCCGTCGATGTTCTTATGGTAGATGGTCCAATCGAGCAACCAGTGTCCTTTGTTAAAGTTGAAATTTCCCTGGATGGTATTGGCGCGTTCGGGGGTAAGCGAAGCGTCGCCTTTTTCCAGCCGCAGCACACCATGGTGCAATCCGTCACTGTACAGTTCATTGATGGCAGGAGGTCGCCAGGCGGAAGAAGCACCTAGGGTAAACTGCGCTTCCGGCGAAAGCCGGTAAGTGGCCCCGAAATTTCCGGATACGCTGGTGTAGTTTTTTTCATCGAAAACAACACTGTTGTCGTTGTTGCTGATGTTGTACAACTTTCTGTGATCGGCCCGCACACCACCTTCCAGCAGCCATTTGTTTTTATCCCATCTTTCGATCCAGAAAGCGCCGAGGTTCAGCGCCTCGTAGTTTGGAATGAAGAAACGCTGTTCATAACTATTGTATTGATAGTTCGCGGTAACGCCCATGGTTCCACGCAGTCCGAGTAAATGATAATGGTCCCACACCAGTTCGGAACCGAGTGTATACAAATCGAGGCGCATCAGGGGACGCACGCTGTTGGAGGAACGGGCGGGATCGTATTCATCTCTGTGGTTATATTGCCCGGAGAGCGTGAGGTTCAGCCTGCCGATTTCACCGGTTTGCAGGAAGGATTTTGCTTTCAGCAACCTGTGTTGAATCTCCTGCCGGGGCCGGTCGATGGTGTAAGAGAAATCTTTCTGCTGGTAGAATTCCGTTGGTTCGCCCCGTTCAATGGCGTTCTCCAGGTCGGTGAGGTTGCCCATGTGCGCACCGCTGAAAATACCGATCGTATTGTTGAACTGACTGTAGAAAAGTTCCGCGCCTTTGGTGGGCGTATTCCATCCCGCTGTGGCGGAGAAGTTGACTTCTTTGTTGCCGGAATTGGTGAGCCAGTAATTTGGCGTTTTTGCGTCTCCTCCGCGTTTTATCGTACCCTGTAATCGCCAACTGAAGGGCCGGAACCTGGCGCTGTTGCCTTCCAGGATACCCGAAACCACCCCTTGCCGGTTGTTGCTGAATGCAGCCAGATTAAGTTCACCGGAAACGCCCGGAACATTGGGCAGCAATCGTGGCTCCACCAAAATCACACCGCCAAGTCCGTCGCTGCCGTAACGCATGGAGCCCGCTCCTTTTACAACGGAAATCCGGTTGGCAAGATAGGGGTCCACTTCCGGCGCGTGTTCACTGCCCCATTGCTGTCCTTCGATCCTGATCCCGTTGTTCAGCACCAGTACGCGGTTGCTGTGTAATCCATGAATGACGGGCTTGTAAATGTTATTGCCCGTTTGCAAAGTGCTTACCCCGGCGATGCGCTTTACGGCCTCCCCCAGGGAAAGGCCACGTGTAGCTTCCAGTTCAGCCCCTTTCAATTCCCCCACCTGCGCGGTGGTCTTCTGTTTTCCGGCACCTGTTACCGTTACTTCGGCCAGCTCATTGTGGCGATGGGGCAAAACAATGTTCTTGGTAAGATCATCATTGAGGTGAA
>CAMLRX010000216.1 GCA_946482545.1 uncultured Flavihumibacter sp.
GCCGCATCCCGTGCATGGTAGCGTGGCGCAGGCTCCTGCTGTTTGAAAGAGGTATCGTGTTCTTCGTCGCAAATTACCAGTCCCAGTTGGCGGAACGGCATAAATATCGCGGAACGCGCGCCGAGTACGATCCTGATATCCCCCGACTTCACTTTGTTCCATATCTCGATCCTTTCATTCGCGTTAAAGCGTGAATGGTAGATGGCGATATGCCCGCCAAAATGCTTTTGTAACCGCCGGATAATCTGTGCGGTAAGCGCAATCTCCGGCAACATGTACAATACCTGTTGCCCCTTCCGGATACATTCTTCCATCAGGTGGATGTACAACTGCGTTTTCCCGCTTCCCGTAACACCGTGCAGCAAACATACCGGCTTATCTTCCAGGCTATCCTTCACTTCTCTCAAAGCCTGTTGCTGTGCTTCAGACAATTCAAAATCGATGTTCACATCTTTGGGCAGGTATCTTATTCTGTCTACCGATCTTTTTTCGACGCGCAGGATATTCTTCTCCACCAACCCTTTCAGTTGCGCAGCAGTAGCATCAGACTTCTTCAACAGATCGGCCTGGCTCACTTCGCCCATTGTTTTCTGCAGGTGCAGGTACGCCAGCAGCAGTTCCATCTGCTTGGGCGCACGCGACCAATTGTTCAGCAATTCTTCCAGGCGTGCTTCTTCCCCATAATCCGGATGCAGCAATACATAATTTTCCTTCTTCTCCTTATACGTGTCTTTCAGCGATTCCCATACATGACATACCTGCCGGTCGATCAGCCGTTTGATCACAGGATACACATGGCTTGCATCCAGGATTTGCTGCACTTCGGCGATCCTTAGTTCCTTCCGGATCAGCAATGCTTCCGCCACCAGGAATTCTTCTTCATCCAGCTCCTGGAAATCGTCTCCGAAAGCTTCATTATAATTCAACACGGTCTCACTCGACAGCTTAAAATGAGAAGGAAGCGCGGCCTGCATCACATCTCCTTCCGTGCACATATAGTAACCCGCCATCCACTCCCAGAACTGCAACTGGTGTTCATACACGATCGGTTCATTGTCCAGTATGTTCAGGATCGGCTTGGGATCGAAACCCTGTGGCGGCAGGTGGTGGACCTTCTTCACCAACCCGGCGTACTTTTTATTTTTACCCAATACCACTTCCACCCTGATGCCTGGTTTCACCTGATCCGCCCATTCAGGGGGGACCGACCAGGTAAAGTTTTTTGGCAACGCCAATGGTATGATCACTTCTACAAACAAATTCAGGAATTAAGCAGCCAAGTTAGGAAGGAATAAGTGGACGGCAAAAATGCAGCCATCCGTTTTAACACCGAGCCACAACCGTTTTTTCACCTACATGCCAGCAAACCCGCTTCCATCCTGCGGTGCACTTCCGCTTTCAGTGTGGGCAGGTCCTTCATGCTAAGTCCTTCCGTTGGAACAGGTTCCAGGTAAACCGAGCGGCATTTTCCGGGATTCAGTGCCAGTAAGCTTTTGTAGTGCATTCTCTCCAGCGTGTCGGGAAAAAGCACGGGTTGCACAGGCACCTGCATTTCAATGGCCAGCCGGAAAGCGCCATCAAAAAATTCTTTCAGCGGTGCGCCTGTTTCATTGAAAGTTCCTTCCGGAAAAAGGAAGATGGATATCCCGCTTCTCAATACAGCCCGCAGGCGCCTGATGCTGGCGGCCCTTTTTTCGGGACTGCGCCGGTCGACCATCACCACCGCCATTTTGTAGATCAACCCGAAGACCGGTACAGCGGCCATTTCCGCCTTGCCGAGTATGCGTATCGGTTTCCGCACACATTTAAAGATCATGGGGATATCGAGGTAAGAGATATGGTTGGCCACATAAATACATTTTTCAGGGACTGGTCCTTTCCAGGCGTAGATCCTGGGCGAATAAATCCCGCAAAGCGCCATCCACAGATCGGACCAAAGCTTACAGGCGTGAAAAAGCAGGTTTCCGCCACGGATGGCCCCCATGGGAACTGCCACCAGTAATACCGGAAGTACCAGCAACATCAGGACTATAAATACGATTGATACATAAATGAAGTACAACAAACGGAAAGGAAAGAATACGGCTTGCATATTATTTCTTTTTATCGCCGGGGCAATCGCATTCAAAATCAGTTTCCAGGTCGATGGCAGTGACCACTTTTGTAGTATGGTCGCACTGCGCAAACACGATGCGCACCCGCTGGGCATCGGAGGTAACACCTTCCAGGGCGTAAGTGGGACAGGGTTTATCGTTCACATCCGATTTTTTGTAATTGATTTTCCCGTTTTTCATGATCTCTTCCACTTCCCGCTGCGCAATTTTCCGGCACTGCATCCGGCAACGGGCATGGGCGGTATATTCGAGGTAAGATGTGCGCCTGTCGAAGCCGCGGTTCCTGTCAACATCCTTCTTCCTGCTGGTCTTTTCCGGTGGAGTAGTATCGGTTTCCGGCGACTGGTTTTTCCGGAGCAGCAGCACCGCCAGGGCCATGAGCGCGAGCAATATATAAGGAAAGGCCTTTTTCATACTGTGTGTACGGTTTATGGGGGAATAAATATAGGGAAAAATGAATCTTATAAAAGCTGTACTTTTGCGGCGCGATGGAAAAAAGATCTGTAGCGTTTCATACCTTGGGGTGTAAGTTGAATTTTTCGGAGACTTCCACCTTGTCGCGTCTCCTGGAAAATGAGGGTTTTGACAAGAAACCTTTTGAAGATCAGGCAGATGTGTATGTTATTAATACCTGCTCCGTTACCGACAACGCTGACAAAGAATGCCGCCAGTTGGTAAGGAGAATTCAACGCCGTGCACCTGAAAGTTTTGTGGTGATCACCGGGTGCTATGCGCAACTTAAACCAGCGGAAATAGCCTCCATTGAGGGTGTCGACCTTGTGCTGGGTGCGGCGGAGAAATTTAATATCGCCGCTCATTTGCGTGAACTGACCAAAGGTGACAGCGCCAAAGTATGCAGTTGCGATGTGGAAGAGATCACCGGCTTCAACGCCTCTTATTCCCTCAACGACCGTACCCGTACTTTTCTTAAAGTGCAGGATGGCTGCGATTATACCTGCTCCTTCTGTACCATTCCCATGGCCCGGGGTAAAAGCCGGAGCGATTTTATTGCCAATGTGGTGCGCAACGCGGAAGAACTGGCCGCGTCCGGCGTAAAAGAAATTGTACTGACCGGCGTAAACCTGGGTGATTTTGGTAAAGGGCCGGATGGCAACAAAAAGCATGAAGAAGATTTTTACCAGCTCGTACAGGCGTTGGACAAAGTGGAAGGCATTGAACGGTATCGTATTTCGTCTATTGAACCAAACCTGCTCACGAATGAGATCATACAATTCGTGGCGGGCAGCAAAAAGTTCATGCCCCATTTCCATATCCCACTCCAGAGTGGCAGCAATAAGATACTCGGCGCGATGCGCAGAAGGTACCGCCGGGAACTGTACGCGGATCGTGTACAAACCATTAAAGAACTGATGCCCCACTGTGCCATTGGCGTGGATGTGATTGTTGGCTTCCCTTCTGAAACAGAAGAAGATTTCAGGGAAACCTTCGATTTCCTGCACAGCCTGGATGTATCGTACCTGCACGTGTTCACGTATTCGGAACGCGACCATACCAAAGCGCTGGAACTGTCGCCCGTTGTGCCCGTTTCCACCAGGAACGCACGCAATAAAACCCTGCGCAATTTATCCTACATGAAGATGCAATACTTCACGGCGCAACACGCGGGAGAAACGCGTGGTGTGCTTTTTGAGGGACATGAGAAGAACGGCATGATGGAAGGCTACACCGACAATTACATCAAGGTTTCCGTGCCTTTTCAGCAGCAACTGGTGAATACGATCACCCCCTGGAAGCTGTAATCACCAACCTTGTTCAGCAGCTAACGATCAGCAATAAGCGAAAACATCAGTTCTTACTATCTTCAGAAACCAGTTGTGCACGATGGTTTCACTTCCGGATCAAAAAAAACTGAAAAAAAATCGAAAATTTTTTCGCCAAAATTTGGAAGAAATAAAAAGAATTCTATCTTTGCACTCCCAATCGCTACTAACACATACGAAAGCGGCGAAAAAGGAAAAGGAAGCATAGCTCAGTTGGTTTAGAGCATCTGCCTTACAAGCAGAGGGTCCGCGGTTCGAGCCCGTGTGCTTCCACA
>CAMLRX010000217.1 GCA_946482545.1 uncultured Flavihumibacter sp.
CGATGAACTCCAATGGAACCCCGACAACTGGTTGATTAAAGTCGCCAACCTCGGATTGCGGGAAGGGCAATTCAAACACGACCTCCGCACAGAACGCGGCGTGTACGCCTCTTTCGACCCTAACCACATCCATTTCACCACCATCAGCGGACGGTTCAGGAACTTCAAATGGGAACAGGATACCATTTCAGGAAAGGCGGCCCTTCATTTTGAAGAAAGGTCGGGGTTTACCGTGGATACCTTAAGGGCCGATATCAAATTCTTTCCCAAAGGCATGTTCTTCAGCAACCTGGACATCAGGACCCCGAAAAGCAGGCTGAAGAACTACTTCGCCATGGAATACGAAAACTTCAACGACGATATGATCGACTTCGAAAGAAGGGTTCGTTTGACCGGCAATTTTGAAGATGCCGTGATCGACAGCGACGATATCGCCTACTTCGCCCCGGAACTAAAGTCGTGGAAAAAGAAACTTAAAGTATCCGGAAATGTTTCGGGCAGAATAGAAAACCTTAAAGGACGCAACCTTCTCGTGGAAGCAGGGAAAAACACTTCACTTAACGGGGACCTCACCATTTCAGGATTGCCTTACATCGAAAGAACCTATATTGATTTCAAAGCAAGGGATTTCCGCACCACTTCGGAAGACGCCATGCTCATCGTTCCACAACTAAAGACAATCACACAACCCAATATACAATCCATAGAATGGCTGCAGTTCCAGGGTAACTTTACCGGGTTTATCCGGGATTTCGTAACCTATGGCACCATCCGCACCAACCTGGGCTCCATTACTTCCGATGTAAACATGAAATTGCCGGAGAACAGTGTGGCGCGGTATTCCGGCAACCTCAGCGCGAATAGTTTCCATATCGGAAAGTTCCTTAATGTGCCGCAGCTCGGCACGATCAGTTTCTCTTCCAAACTCAAGGGAACAGATTTCGAACTTAAAAACATCAACGCCGACCTTGATGCGAAAATCCAATCGCTCGAAGCTAACGGATACACGTATACGGATATCGCGGCGAAAGGAACGCTCAGCAGGAAAAAGTTCAATGGCTGGATACAATCACTGGACAGTAACCTCGTGTTCCACCTCAACGGACTGGTGGATTTCAGCAATAAAATACCACGGTTCGATTTCGATGCGCTCGTGCAAAAAGCCGACCTCAAAAAACTCGGTTTCTCCCGCAAACCTTTCGATTTCACCGGTTCATTCGCCCTTAATTTCGAAGGAGACGATATCGACAATTTCCTCGGAGAAGCACGCATCTACAACGCGTCCGCCTATGTTTCCGGTAAAAGGATATCCTTCGACTCCCTCAACCTCAGTTCAAGGATCATCGACGATTACAAAACACTTGTACTCAAAAGCAATGAACTGGATGCCGCTATCGTGGGCAAATACTCCGTGCGCGATATGCCCGCCGCCGTGTCACAATTCCTGAGCATCTATTACCCCAGCTATGTGAAGGCCCCCAGGCGCCTGAGTACCGACGAAGACTTCAGCTTTGTGGTGAAAACAAAAAGCGTGGATGAATACATCTCCTTACTCGACCTCGGCATTTCCGGGTTCGACAACAGCGCTTTCAGCGGAAGAATCAATTCGGCACAAAACATCTTCACCCTTGATGCCGACATTCCTTCCTTCAACATCGGAGATGTCGGTTTTTCAGGATTGGTATTGAAAGGAAACGGTGACCTGAATGCACTGAACCTGCACACGGTAATCGGCAATACTGTAGTAAACGATAGCCTCTATTTCCCTGAAACCAGCATCACCATCGCTTCCCGGAACGACACGTCCAACATCGCGATAAAAGCCACGGCCAACCAGACTTTCAATACCGCAAACATCAGCGCCAAAGTGATCACGTTATCAGATGGTGTACAAATCGTATTCAACGCATCTAACTTTGACATCAACGGCAAAACATGGGCGATCGACCGGAACGGGGAACTGATCCTCCGGAAGAACCAGCTCAACTCCAGTAACCTGCGCATCTACCAGGACCTGCAGGAAATCACGGTTTCGACCGAACCTTCAGATATCGGTTATACCAACGACCTGCGCGTTGACCTCGCTAATATTAATATCGGAGACTTCGCCCCTTTCTTTATTACCAGTAACAGGCCGGAAGGTGTTCTTCATGGTACCGTACGCGTAGCAGATCCCTTCGGGAAACTTTCCGCCGAAACAGATCTCAACATAGAACAATTCAGGCTGGACAACGACTCCATCGGGAACATCCGCGGGAACGCCAACTACATGCTGCAATCAGGCAAGATCAACTTCCTCGCGGAAGCGGATAATAAAGATTATACATTCGACATATCCGGTTCCGTAAATACAAAAGATACCACGCAGCAGGAGATCGATATACTGGCGGATGTACGCAACACCCGGGTAAACCTTCTGCAGCAATACCTGACCGGCATCTTCAGTAAAATCGAAGGCAAGGCAACGGGCAAACTCAGGATCAGGGGGTCGGGCGACAACCTGGTTTATACCGGTCCCGTTACCTTAACCAACGCGATGCTGAAAGTGGATTATACCCAGGTGGAATACAGGCTACCCACCACCACGATCCAGTTCACCGAAGAAGGGATTGATTTTGGAAAATTCGTGGTGTACGACCGCTTCGGCGATTCCGCCCGTGGCTCCGGAAGTCTGGCCCACAACAATTTCAGCGATATGCGGTTCAACCTGAACCTCAACGCGAACCGTCTCGAACTGCTGAACACCTTCGCCGCCAATAACCCACAGTTTTACGGTCAGGCACGCGGCCGTGCCACCATGAGCATCACCGGACCCGAATCAGATATCCGGATGAACCTTCGCGCAGAACCTACCGACTCCTCGCATATTTTCATTCCTTCTTCCAGCACCCGCGAAGGCGGCAGCGCCGATTTCATCGTTTGGAAAGTATATGGGCGTGAGATGAACGCCAACGATGCGATGAAGAAAGAATCCAACTTTACCCTGGACATGGACGTGACCGCGAACAACCTGCTATCTATCGACATGATCCTGGACGATCTTACCGGAGATGTGATCAAAGCCACAGGCAAAGGCATCGTGAACTTCCACATCGGTACAAGAGATAGATTTACCATGAACGGTCGCTATGAAATTGACCGAGGTGAATACAATTTCAGTTTCCAAACATTGGTACGGAAACCATTTACCCTTCGTCCCGGCGCTGGCAACTATATCCAGTGGAATGGTGACCCGTATGAAGCGGACATCAAAATTGATGCGGAATACACGGCGCAGAACGTACGCTTCAGCGACCTGATCTCGTCGCAGAACTCAGCGCTTCTCGGCGACCCCAATATCCGGAAATACCGCGGCGATGTGTATGTGATCGCTGAACTCAGGGGTAGTTTGAACCGTCCCGATATCCGGTTCAATTTCGACTTCCCTACCAACATGCCCTTCCGCAACGACCTGGCTTTCACCCAGGCCCTGGAACTCATCAAACAGGACAACCAGGAACTGAACAAGCAGGTGACCTACCTCGTGGTGTTCAACAGTTTCGCCCCCTTCTCTTCCAACAATGTGGACGTGGGCGCTTCCTTCGTGGAAGGCGTGGTGGTAAATACCATTTCGGGTATCTTCTCCAATACGCTCAGCAAGGAATTTAATTCTGTATTGCAAAAAATCTTCAAGGATGAAACGCTGAAAGTGAACATCTCCACCAGTTTTTACAACGGAAGTAATATTATATTGGAAAACTCGTCATCTTCCGGTCGCTCGGGGTTGGTGATCGACAGGAGTAACTTCAACCTCTCCGTGGGTAAAAGTATTCTGAACGACAGGCTGACTTTCACTTTCGGGAGTGAGCTGGATTTCGGGCTGAGTACGATGCAGCAGGCACAGTTGAACTTCCAGTTCCTGCCGGATTTGAATGCGGAATGGAAGATCACACCGGATGGCAGGGTGCGGGCCACTTTCTTTACAAGGAACAGTTACGATTTTTATGTGGGCAGGCAGCGGAACAGGTCGGGAGCGAGTATTTCGGTGAGGAAAGAGTTTGAGACGCTGGGGGATTTGTTGCGGAAGCGGAAGGATAGCAGTGGGGTGAAGT
>CAMLRX010000218.1 GCA_946482545.1 uncultured Flavihumibacter sp.
CGGGTAAAACGGGTAAAACGGGTAAAACGGGTAAAACGGGTAAAACGGGTAAAAAAATTTGCTCTGCTCAATTTATTAATCGTAATATTGCGATATGGGAATTACAAAAACAGATCTTTTCACTAAAAAGCAGAATGAAATTGCCTCTATGGCCAAAGCCCTGGCCCACCCGGCACGTATTGCCATCCTGCAGTACCTGGTGAAAAAGAATGCCTGCGTTTGCGGTGATCTGGTGGATGAACTCGGACTTGCACAGGCCACCACTTCCCAGCACCTGAAAGAACTGAAAAATGCAGGCCTTATTCAGGGGACGATTGAAGGCGTAAGTGTATGTTATTGTATCAACCCCAAAGTATGGAGCGAATACCGGGAGCTGTTTAGCAGCTTCTTTGTTGATGTAACACTCAATACCAACTGCTGCTGATTTTTTTTAATTCTAATTATCGCAATATTGCAATAATACAATAAAATAAAAAACATGTCACACGAAACTACCAAACAAATGGTGCGTCAAAAATATACCGAGATCGCTGCACAGGATAAAAGCACCAATGCAGCTTCCTGCTGCGGCGCTGGCGGCTGCTCCACCGAAGTGTACAATATTATGAGCGACGATTATGCTGCCATCGAAGGCTATCATCCCGATGCGGATCTGGGATTAGGTTGCGGACTTCCAACGCAGTTCGCAGGGATAAAACCCGGTGATACGGTGATCGACCTGGGAAGCGGAGCCGGTAACGATTGTTTTATTGCCCGCCATGAAACAGGAGAGAACGGTAAAGTAATTGGGATCGATTTTACACCCGCTATGATAGAACGCGCAAGAGCCAATGCTGAAACACGCGGTTTTAATAATGTGGAGTTCCGCCAGGGGGATATTGAAAAAATGCCGGTTACTTCAAACTTAGCAGACGTGGTGGTAAGCAATTGCGTGCTGAACCTGGTGCCCAACAAAGACGGCGTTTTCAAAGAGATTTTCCGTGCGCTGAAACCGGGTGGTCATTTCAGTATTTCAGACATCGTGTTGGAAGGTGAATTGCCCGCTGAAATCCAGGAGGCCGCTGAAATGTACGCAGGATGTGTTTCCGGCGCAATTCAGAAGTCGGAATATTTACAGTTGATAGAGGATAATGGATTCGCCGGTATAAAAATTCAGAAAGAAAAGAAGATCACCATTCCGGATGATATCCTTTCCGATTACCTCACGCCGGAGCAACTGCATACTTTTAAAACTTCTCAAACTGGTATTTTCAGTATCACCGTTTATGCACAAAAGCCAGCCGAAGCGTCCTGTTGCGCCCCAGGTTGCTGTAATTAATAAACCAACAAAACATGAAAAGGATTTTAGTATTGTGTACCGGCAACAGTTGCCGGAGTCAACTTGCAGAAGGGTATCTCCGTTATTTCGCGAATGGAAAAGCTGAAGTGTTCAGCGCCGGCGTGGAAACACACGGTGTGAATCCACGTGCCATCGCTACGATGAAGGAAGATGGAATCGATATCTCCGGACATACTTCCAATAATATGGAAGAATACCGGGATATGGACTTCGATTATGTGATCACTGTTTGTGATAATGCACGGGAACGTTGTCCGTTCTTTCCCTCCTCAGCGAAAAAGTTCCATTACAATTTTCCGGATCCCGCCAAAGCTTCCGGTTCTGAAGAAGAGATTATGGAACAGTTTCGCACTGTAAGAGAAATGATCAAATCGTATAGTAAAGATTTTATTGAACAAAACCTGAACTGATGTCCGCAGCTTCCACCTGTTCTCCTGCGCACGAGCGGAAACGTCTTTCCTTTCTTGACCGGTATCTCACGCTTTGGATTTTTCTGGCCATGGCCGCAGGGATCGTGATTGGCAATTTCTGGCCCGATGTGCCGGATGCAATTCAATCTATGTCTTCAGGGACTACAAATATCCCCCTGGCGATCGGGCTGATCCTGATGATGTACCCGCCTTTGGCAAAAGTGCGGTACGAACAGATTGGAAAAGTGTTCCGCAATACCAAAGTACTTGGGGCATCCCTTTTGCTCAACTGGGTAATTGGTCCGATACTGATGTTCGTGCTTTCCATCCTGTTTCTCCACGATTATCCGGAGTATATGGTGGGACTTATCCTGATCGGACTTGCTCGTTGTATTGCGATGGTAATCGTTTGGAACGAACTCGCCGATGGCAACCGGGAATACGCCGCAGGCCTGGTGGCACTGAACAGTATTTTTCAGGTATTGTTGTACAGTGTTTACGCGTATGTATTTATAACCGTTTTACCACCTTTACTTGGTTATACCGGGTTAAACGTGGAGATCACAATGGGTGAAATAGCGGAAAGTGTAGGCATCTATCTGGGTATTCCGTTTCTGGCGGGTATACTTACACGCTATATGTTGCTGAAATGGAAAGGAGCGGAGTGGTTCCGGGACAAGTTCATGCCTTTAATCTCGCCCATTACTTTGGTAGCGCTTCTTTTCACTATTGTGGTGATGTTCAGTCTGAAGGGAGAACTGATCATTCAGATTCCGTTCGATGTAATACGCATTGCTGTTCCGCTGGTTATTTATTTTGCCATTATGTTTCTTGTCAGCTTTCTCCTTGGAAAAAAGCTTGGAGCGGACTATGGCCAGAACGCAGCCATTTCTTTTACAGCAGCAGGCAATAATTTTGAACTGGCAATCGCTGTGGCGATTGGTGTATTCGGAATCAATTCCGGTCAGGCTTTTGCAGGAGTGATAGGGCCACTGGTGGAAGTGCCCGCGCTGATAGCGCTTGTAAACGTGGCGTTCTGGTTGAGAAAGAAGTATTACCGCGTTGAGCAGCCCGGCTGATCCGGAATTATTAAGACTGCTGACGTATTGAAGGCGCGCTCAGTAAATTAAGTTGCAATACAAAAAAGGAGAGGCCGTATCAGCCGATACATCCTCTCCTTTTTTAAATGAGCTTCACTAGGGGGCTCCACACCATCACTCTACATCAACCAATCTTTGCATCCCGGAAGTACGGATCAGCAAATAGCGTAGCCTTGCATCTTAGCTTCCTCGCGCTACGCAGTGCATAGCAAAAAGCAATTGCGTGAAAAATCTTAAAAGGAAATATCCTCATCATATTCATCGCCTTCCTGTTCCATAATACCAACCCAGTATTCCCAGGCAGCATCGAGCACGGCAAGTTTTTCATCTTCCGTGGGCCCTGGCACCAACTGGCTTCTTGAACCGATGGGCGTAAAGATGAGCTGGTATTCTTCCACTTCATCTTCATCGAAAGCGAATTCATAAATCTTCGAAACAAATTCATCGCTTTCTACAGGTGCTTCTTCTTCCAGCGCGATTACTTTGATCAGTGCATTGGGGTCTTGTATATGCAGCAGGTATTCTCCTACATTCTCATCGAGTGGGTCATGGCAGTACAAGAAGTTCGTCATGTTACATCGTTTTTACAAATGTAAGCATCCCGTTGTGGAAATGAAAAGGAAGTTGGCACGGTTTTTTAAAAACCTGAGACGGAAATTAATTTCGAAGACTACTCGCTGGTTTTCAGTAACCTTAAAATGAATTGAAGATGAAAAAGATGTTATTGGCCTGCCTGGTTTCAGCCGCCACAATGCAAGGTGTTTCAGCCCAGAATTTATCATTTGGCCCAACCATCGGCGTTGGTCATTCCTGGATGACCGGTTTTGAAAATGTGAAGTTCAAACCTTCCGTGAATGTGGGCGGAACCCTGGTGTATAGTTTTGTTTCTCATTGGGGTGTAGGTGCCGATCTCCGGGCTTCTTTCCTGGAAGGCGTACGCACGAAAACGGAAAACGGCAACGCTTCTTCCGAATACAAAATGAACGCTACTTTTTTGCGTGTGCCTTTCAAAGCATACTATTTCTTTGGGGAGTATGGCGACAGGGTGCGTCCTAAGCTGTATGCCGGTCCGTCACTCGGTTTCCTGCTCGGTGGTAAAACAAAACTTGAAAATACCTCAGGTAGTTCCACCAATACTATTGAAGGGGACACAAAGGATGTATTGAAAAGTTTTGATTTCGGTTTCGTTGCCGGAGCCGGATTGAACTATCGCCTCAAAAGAAATACATGGC
>CAMLRX010000219.1 GCA_946482545.1 uncultured Flavihumibacter sp.
GGATCTTCCAGGTGCTTCTGCAGCGACCTGTGCAGCGGACGCGCACCAAATTGCTGGTCGTAGCCCTTCTCTGCGATAAAGTCCTTCGCTTCCGGTGTGATCTCCAGTGAGAAGCCCAGGTTCTGCAGGCGTTTCAACACGCCTTTCATCAGGATATCGATGATTTCAAAGATGTGCTCCTTATTGAGCTGGTTAAAGATCATGATGTCATCGATCCTGTTGAGGAACTCGGGAGAGAAAGTTCTCTTCAGTGCTTTTTCGATAACGGCCTTGTTGTTTTCTTCCTGATTCTGGATGCGCGAAGCGGTGGCGAATCCTACGCCATCTCCGAACTCCTTCAACTGGCGCACGCCAATGTTGGAGGTCATAATGATGAGTGTATTTTTGAAATCCACTTTCCTTCCGAGGCCGTCTGTAAGTTGACCATCGTCCAGTACCTGGAGCAGGATGTTATAGATGTCCGGGTGTGCTTTTTCAATTTCATCCAGCAGGATCACGGAGTACGGCTTGCGGCGTACTTTTTCTGTGAGTTGCCCGCCTTCTTCGTACCCTACATATCCCGGAGGCGCACCGATCAATCGGCTTACTGTGAACTTCTCCATGTATTCACTCATATCAATGCGGATGAGTGAATCTTCGGAATCGAACATGTGGCGTGCGAGGGCACGGGCCAATTCGGTTTTACCTACACCCGTAGGGCCGAGGAATATAAAGGTGCCGATGGGCTTCTTGGGATCTTTCAGTCCTACTCTGTTCCTTTGAATGGCTTTCACCACTTTTGAAATGGCTTCGTCCTGACCAACCACCATGCCTTTGAGGTCCTGCCCCATTTTGCGGAGTTTCTCACTTTCGGCTTCCACCATACGTTTCACGGGGATGCCAGTCATCATGCTCACCACTTCGGCGATGGCTTCCTCATCAATGGGATAGCGTTTGTGTTTGCTTTCTTCCTCCCACTGGTGCTTGGCCTTTTCCAGTTCTTCACCCAGACGTTTCTCTGTATCGCGCAAGGCTGCGGCTTCTTCAAAACGCTGGCTCTTCACCACTTTATTCTTTTCCTGCTTGATGTCTTCGATCTGCTTTTCCAGTTCGAGGATATTTTGCGGCACGTTGATGTTTTTAAGGTGCACACGTGCGCCCACTTCGTCCATCACATCAATGGCCTTATCAGGAAGGAGGCGATCGGTCATGTAACGATCACTCAGTTTCACGCAGGCATCAATCGCATCATCGGAATAACTAACGTTGTGGTAGTCTTCGTATTTGGATTTGATGTTGTTGAGAATCTGAATCGTTTCATCTATAGATGGCGGATCAACCATTACTTTCTGGAAACGGCGGTCGAGTGCGCCATCTTTCTCAATATACATGCGGTATTCATCCAGCGTGGAGGCGCCAATGCATTGCAGTTCTCCCCTCGCCAGTGCCGGCTTGAAGATGTTTGAAGCATCAAGTGAGCCACTCGCGCCACCTGCGCCAACGATGGTGTGTATTTCATCGATGAACAGGATCACGTCGCGGTTCTTTTCCAGTTCGTTCATGATCGCTTTCATGCGTTCCTCGAACTGTCCACGGTACTTGGTTCCCGCCACCAGCGCGGCAAGATCAAGGGATATCACTCTTTTATCGAAGAGTACGCGGGATACTTTTCTTTGCACAATACGAAGCGCGAGGCCTTCTACGATGGCGGTTTTACCCACACCGGGTTCACCGATCAGGATGGGGTTGTTCTTTTTTCTCCGGGAGAGAATCTGGGAAACCCTTTCTATTTCTTCTTCCCTTCCAACAATGGGATCGAGGGACCCCATTTCGGCCATCCGGGTAATATCGCGGCCAAAATTGTCCAGAACCGGGGTTTTGCTTTTGGCGCTGCCGGATTGTTTTGCTCTTTGTTGTGCATATTTTTTTTCTTCGTCGAAATCATCTTCGTTCTCGTCGGCATATTCGGAGCGGGGCTCATTGGAGCGCACCACGCCGAGTTCGTTCCGGAACAGGTCGTAATCCACATCGAACTGGTTCAGAATCTGTGTGGCGATGTTCTCTTTGTTTTTCAGAATGGAAAGCATGAGGTGTTCCGTTTCCACCGTGGCGCTTTTCAGCGCTTTGGCTTCCAGCACCGTAACACGGATCACCTTCTCGGCCTGCTTCGTGAGCGGCAGACTGTTGATGTTGGCGATATTTTTACCCGTTTTATCTTTTACGGCCATTTCCACTTCCTTCCTGAGTTCATACAGGTCAACGTTGAAGTTCTTGAGTATTTTGATGGCGGTATTTTCACCTTCTCTTATCAATCCTAATAAAAGATGTTCCGTACCGATAAAATCATTCCCCAAACGCAACGCTTCTTCCCTGCTGAACGAAATAATCTCCTTAACCTGGGATGAAAAATTGTTGTCCATTTTCGTTGAATTACGGTGTGTTACAATAATAACAAATATTTTTGGATTCTGTTGTGCTGCATTGATGCGGCATCTGCACCTAAAATATTGCTGTATATGCTGTTCAAACTTGAAGCCAAAGAGAAATTCAATGTGATTATTCCGGAAGGCCCCGATTTATCTGCCTCTTTGACAGAAGCGATGGAGCCTGAAATAGTTGCGTTGCTGGAAAATGAAGTCAAGAACGTAGTCCTGTCTTTAAAAAATGTTGCAACATCGGAACCGGGCGTTGCCGACATATTGGCCCGCGTACAAAGCGCTTTCTATGCCAATGAGTCGTCTTTTGTGGCTTGTGAAATGGCCGATGCGGTAAAGAAAGCACTGGAGGAAGCCGAACTTTACGACGTCCTTAACATTGTTCCCACCGAGAGTGAGGCCTGGGATATGGTCCAGATGGAAGAAATAGAACGGGAATTAATGCGCGAAGATCCAGAATAAAATGCAGCATCGGGCGTTTAAATTTGTCTAGCTAATTAAATCAACTTCATGTTCGGCGTAACCATCCTGGGAAATAATTCTGCACTGCCCGCCTTCGACCGGCACCCTACTGCCCAGGTGGTAACCCTTGGCGATCAGCAGTTTATGGTAGATTGCGGGGAAGGCACCCAGATGCAGATGGCGCGCTACAAAATCAGGCACAGCCGCATCTCAAGGATATTCATCTCCCACCTCCACGGCGATCATTATTTCGGATTGATCGGCTTACTCACCAGCATGGGGTTGCTGAGCCGCGAACAGCCATTGCATCTCCACGCACCTCCCGGCCTGATGGACATTATCCAACTCCAGCTTAAAGTTGCCGACACCGTGTTGCCTTATGATCTGGTGTTCCACCCATTAACGGAAGAGGGCATTATTGTGGAGGAAGAAAAACTGAGTGTATCCTGTTTCCGGGTTTTCCACCGGATTGAATGCTGGGGATTTGTTTTCAGGGAAAGAAAGAACCCTAGAAAGATAGATAGGGATAAAGCCGTAGCCCACGGTGTTCCCGCAGCTTTTTACGATAGATTGAAGAAAGGCGAAGATTATACCAACAAGCGTGGTGAACAAATTCTCAACGAATGGGTCACCGTTCCCAACCGTGCGCCGCTGAGTTATGCCTATTGTGCCGATACCGTGTATAAACCCGCTTTGTGCGCGCACCTTCAGCACGTGAACCTGCTCTACCACGAAACCACCTACCTCGCCGATCTAGAAGAACGCGCCATGTCAAGGTTCCACAGCACCACCCACCAGGCCGCAGCCATGGCGCTGGAAGCCGGGGCCCACCGCCTGCTGATCGGACACTTCAGTTCCAAATATGATAAACTGGATGCATTCCTGGAAGAAGCCCAGAGCGTTTTTCCCGCAACGGAACTGGCTTTGGAAGGTTGCACCTTCCTTGTTGGGGCGGCATCTCCATTCAGCAACAACGCAGCTTTAGAGAAAGAACAGAACTCCGGGGTCACCACTTCCTGATTTCACTCAACCGTTTGCGTAGCATACCGCATGTTTCCCAGTGAAGGAATACCCTAATTTCATGCCTTCAACCCATGTGCATGAAAAAAAAACTGATTGCCGCAGCGCTGCTGCTCTCCACCCTGAACACCAATGCCCAGCAAAAAACAAATGCCGCCGACATCAAAGCCAAAATGCAGTG
>CAMLRX010000220.1 GCA_946482545.1 uncultured Flavihumibacter sp.
ATGTTATGGCTATGCCAGTCAACGATCACATAGATTCCAGCGTCGATTGCCCCTTCAATCACAGCTTCAATTTTCCTGGTGGTACCTTTTGGATCATCGATATACGCGCCTTGTGGTTCAATTCCCATCGCGGCCCGTACCACATTGCAGTACCAATCTTTAGCCAGCCACGCAACACATTCCTTATTGTAGAACCTGGGCCACCAGTTGTGCCAGCCAAAACTCATTCCACGTAACACTACAGGCTTGTTGTTGATATCGGTCAGTTGCGTACCGGTCACTTTGAGATTACCATGTTCTTTTACCGGTTGTGCTTTCGCCGAAACAAATGCTATCGCAAAAATCAGAATCAGGAATCTAGGCATAGGGATGATCGTTAGTGATTTTTTAATTGGTGGTTGGCATCAGCTTATTTATTCAGTATGCCGAAGTCTCCGCATATTTTCAAAGGTTCAGATTCTTTATTTTGTAATATAATTAAAACAACCAAAATAAGGATCGCCAAATTAAGAACGATATACCCTATCCTTCTTTCTTTTACCAGTTCCGCCATCGCTTCAACTGTTTCCTATCGGCGTATTTTTCAAGGCAGTACAGGTAGTACAGATCGATATAATCTATATTCAGGTTTTAAGCGAACGCTCCGCTGACTTCCTATATAATTCCTTTTGCCATTAATGGCCCCTGTTACGTTGTTGTTGGCATCGATTTCCCAGCCGAACTTTGTGGCTAAAATCTGCAGTATCCGGGATCAATATATATCCGTTAATTTGGGGAACGAACAGACCAGTTCACACAAGACGCCCATCAACATGAAACAAGAAATCCTGCGCGCCTACGAACAGATGGCCGAACGCTACAATGCACTGATTGACCACAAACCCCACAACGCTTATTACGACAGGCCAAACACCCTCAGCCTGCTGCCAGACGTGAAGGGCAAAAACATCCTTGATGCCGCCTGCGGCCCCGGTAAATACGCGGAAATATTGATGGAAAAAGGCGCCACCGTCACGGGCTTTGACCTCAGCCCCAAAATGATCGACCTTGCCATTCAGCGAAACAAAGACAAGGGCTCGTTCTTTATCCATGACCTGACAAAGCCATTCCACATGGCGGAAACCGGCAGTTTTGATATTGTACTCTGCGCACTTGCGTTGCATTATATTGAAGACTGGAACTTTACCATCGGGGAGTTTCACCGGGTGTTGAAACCAGGCGGCGCACTCGTCATCTCTATCGAACACCCTTTCTATGAATACACTTTCTTTAATTCCAGCAGGTACTTCGAGGTGGAACCGGTCCATTGCACCTGGAAAGGTTTCGGGCAACCTGTAGTGGTGAACAGTTTCAGAAGACCTTTGGGTAAGTGTATCCAGCCCTTAACCGGCAACGGCTTTTACATTGATATGATCCTGGAGCCGCTCCCCACAAAAGAGTTTCAACTTTCTGACCCTAGACATTTCGAGGAACTCAGTAACTTTCCCGCATTCCTTTGCATGAAGGCGGTTAAAAGATAACAAAGCAATGGAGCGTACTATTTGACTTTATATCGGAATACGTTTCCCTGACAGCGGAGCTAATGTGCGTCACAAACAGTCACAAACATTGGAATCTTTTAATATAACTTGCCCCTCCTAAAAACCAAAAGGCTCGTAAAACGTTTGTTTCACGAGCCTTTTGTAATCCATTGAACTGAATTCTGTCGGGACGACTGGATTCGAACCAGCGACCTCTTGCACCCCATGCAAGCGCGCTACCGGGCTGCGCTACGTCCCGTTTTTACGGGGTTTCCCGATGAGATTTATTCCCAAACGGGTGGCAAATGTAAGAACTAATTTCAATTTCCAAAAATCAATTTAACAAATGTATCTTTACGCAATTATTTCATCATGAAGGTTTTAATAAGGCAGGCGCTCATTGCGGATCCGCAGTCGCCCTTTTACAACAGTACATCAGATATTCTCATTGAACACGGAAAAGTATCCGCCATCGGCTCCGGTATTTCCGCCGGAGACGCGCAGGTGATCGAAGCCGAAGGACTGGTATTGAGTCCCGGATGGCTCGATGTGTTTTCACATTTTAACGATCCCGGGCTGGAATACAAAGAGACCCTGGAAACAGGGGCCGAAGCGGCGGCCAAAGGTGGATACACCGATGTTATGGTGATTCCCAATACCAATCCCGTGGTCCACAATAAAACGGCGGTGGAATACCTGGTGCGCAAGAGCGCGCAGTTGCCCGTTACGCTGCACCCCATCGGCGCCATCTCCAAAAACGCAGAAGGAAAGGACCTCGCTGAAATGTACGACATGCACAACAGCGGAGCCGTCGCTTTTTCAGATGGCATAAAACCCGTACAGCAGGCAGGCATCATGCTCAAAGCGCTGCAATACGTAAAAGCTTTTGACGGCGTGGTGATCCAGATTCCTGATGATACAAGTGTTGGCGCGAATGGCCTTATGAACGAAGGCATTATTTCCACCCGGCTCGGATTGCCCGGAAAACCCATTATCGCCGAAGAGCTGATGGTGGCCCGTGACATTAAACTCGCCCGCTATACCGGTTCCAAACTGCATTTCACCGCGGTTACTTCAGCAAAATCGCTGGAATACATTCAACGGGCGAAAAGCGCTGGCCTGCCCGTAACCTGCTCGGTTACCCCTTACCACCTTTATTTCTGTGATGAGGATATGGTGGAGTATGATTCAAACCTTAAAGTGAACCCTCCCCTGCGTACCGCAGCCGACCGGGAAGCCTTGCGTGAAGCCGTAAGAAACGGATTGGTGGATTGCATCGCGACCCACCACCTTCCCCAGGATGAAGACCATAAAGTACTGGAATTCGAATACGCCCAATCCGGTATGCTCGGCCTTCAGACTGCTTATGCTGTGGTGCAAACAGTATTGCCCGATCTGCCCGCAGACCAGGTGGCAAGGCTTTTCTCCATCAACCCCAGAGGAATTTTCGGTTTTCAGCCTATCGTGGTGGAAGAAGGTGCGCCAGCACGCTTCACACTGTTTGCCAAACAGCCATGGACACTGGAAGCACACGAGATCGCCTCGCTTTCCAAAAACACGCCTTTCACCAATGTGCCACTGGAAGGCAAAGTGTTTGGGATTATCAATGGTAAGCAAGTATATTTGAACCAAACAACCTGACATGAATACTCCATATTTACCTTATTCTGTAAGATTCGGCCTAATATCCGGGCTACTATTCGCAGCCCTGACCTTTATCTTTTGGACATTTGACATCCACACTTATGTTAAGTTTCTGACACTCTACACCTGGATACCTGCTATTTTTATTACAATACTCGTAGGCGGTTTCATGTTCCGCAAAGGTGTTGGCGGTTACCTGACTTTCCAGGAGGGGCTTAAATATGCATTCCTTGCGTTTGTAATTTATGAGTTAATCTATGCTCTTGTTACTTACCTGCTTTACAACATTCTTGACCCGGAACTTACAATGAGAGTGTTTGATATCGTATCTGACCAGACCAGGTCTATGATGGAAAAGTTTGGGGCAAATGAGGAGCAGATAGAAGACGCTATGCAAAAAGCCAAGGAGCAGGCAAAGGAAACAACCATTAAACAAGTGATTCTGGGATTAGGAATGGGACTTGTTTACAGTTTTGTTAAGGGGTGCATTATTGCCGTTATTATCAAAAAGAAGAAGCCAGAATTTGAAAGTAACGTTGATGGATTTCTGAAATAATACCAAAAAGAATTAATGGACCTCTCCGTTGTTGTACCACTGTTTAATGAAGAAGAATCGCTGCCGGAACTCTGCGCCTGGATCGATCGTGTATGTGTTGAGAACGCATATAGCTATGAGATCATTCTTGTAGATGATGGCAGTAAAGATGATTCCTGGCAGGTGATTGAACAACTTTCCGGAGAGAACCCATCCATCAAAGGCATTCGGTTCCAGCGGAACTACGGAAAATCTGCCGCGTTGAATGAAGGCTTTAAAGCAGCTTCCG
>CAMLRX010000221.1 GCA_946482545.1 uncultured Flavihumibacter sp.
TCATTGTGGCGATGGGGCAAAACAATGTTCTTGGTAAGATCATCATTGAGGTGAATATGAAGAGAAACGGGATCGCAACCAATATGAGACACCACAAGGTTGTAGTTACCCGGACAAAGTCCTTCCAATAGGAAGTTCCCCTGTTCATCCGTTTCCACTGTTTTCTTCAGTTCCAGCAGTGTAACCGTGGCTGCACTTAGTTTTTCACGGGTGTCCGCATCCTGCACCGTACCCTTCAAACGGAGGATACATTGGGCGGAAGCCAGTTTTCCCACTGCCACTAAAATTACCAGGACCAACCACTTTTTTGAAACCACGATTCAAATTTGAAGGCACAAAACTAAGGATTTGGTTCAAATATGCAACACTATTTCATTTTTTATTAACGGAAGATAAGAATGGGGTAATAAATTGCCGGTCCCAAATGAACAGGTATGGCGCTCCCCTATTTTTACCAGGAACAATACGCAGGCGAAAAGCACTGGATATTAGATGAAGACACCAGCAAGCATTGCGTGCAGGTTTTGCGGATGGAAACCGGTGAAAAACTGCTGCTCACCAACGGGAAAGGCCTGCTTGCCACTGTACAAATCACGGAGCCGCACAAAAAAAAATGCGGGGTGGCACTTGTTGCTGCGGAAAAAATTCCGGCCCCGGCCCACAAACAACTCATCGGCATCTCTCTTTTAAAGAATGCCTCCCGGTTCGAATGGTTCCTTGAAAAGGCAACTGAACTCGGCATAAACGGTATTGTACCCTTGTTGTGTAAAAGAACGGAGCGGCAACATTTCAGGGAAGAAAGGCTGAAAGGCATTCTTATTGCCGCGATGCTCCAGTCGCAGAAAGCCTGGCTTCCCGAGTTATATACTCCCCAATCCATAGAAGAAGCCGTTAAAATACCCGCTGAAAAAAAGTTCATCGCCCACTGCATGGACAGTGAAAAAACGCCCTTAAAAATGATGGTATCCCCGGCCGTTTCCCAGTATTTATTAATCGGCCCAGAAGGTGATTTCACGGAGGAAGAATTAATATCAGCCAGCAACGCAGGCTTTCAACCCGTATCCCTCGGCAATTTCCGGCTCCGCACCGAAACCGCCGGCATCTATGGCGCTGTTATACTTATGGTATAAATAAACAATCAGGTAGAATGCAAATAGCCAAAACCTCATAAAAAATACCGCTCTCTGAATAATCAGGGTCAGCGCCAGCACTCAATCACCACCGTTGCGCCTCCGCGTTGCGAGTAACGAAGCAATTGCGAGAAAAACCATCCCCGTCTCACCAGCCTGAAGTCCAACCAAAAACCGCTCTTTGCGTCTCCGCTTCCTTGCGTCCTTGCGTGAAAAAATCAAAGTCCCTTACAAATTTTCCCCGCAATCCCCGGACCTTCATAAATGAACCCCGTCCAAACCTGCACCAGTTCAGCCCCTGCATTCAGTTTCTCCCGTGCATCCTCACCCGTAAATATTCCTCCCGCAGCAATCACCGGAATCGATCCGCCTGTTCCTGAACAGATGTATTTCACCACTTCTGTACTTCTTTCCCGCACAGGTCTTCCGCTCAATCCTCCGGCGCCAATGGCTTCTACTTCGGAAGCGGGCGTCTTCAGGCCATCCCGGCTTATCGTCGTATTCGTGGCTACCAGTCCATCCAAACGGATTTCGGTGGCGAGCGAAATAATATCGTCGAGTTGTCCCTGGGTGAGATCCGGTGCTATTTTCAGCAGCAATGGCCTTGGTGTGGACAACTGCACGTTAATGGTCTGAAGGTGTGATAATATTTTCCGGAGCGCGTCCTTTTCCTGCAATTCGCGCAGGCCGGGTGTATTGGGAGAACTCACATTCACTACAAAATAATCGACCACATCGGCGAGTTCTGTAAAGCAGCGTTCATAATCTTTCCAGGCTTCTTCATTGGGCGTAACCTTGTTTTTACCGATGTTCCCCCCGATGATCATGGGCAGTTCACCTGGCTTCAATCCCTTTTGTTCCTGGTTCTTCCATTCAGCGAGCCGGCGTGCCGCCACTTTCACCCCATCGTTGTTGAAGCCCATTCTATTGATGAGCGCCCCATCTTTGGGCAGACGGAAAAGCCTCGGTTTCTCATTGCCATCCTGAGGTTTAGGCGTTACCGTACCGATTTCAACTGAGCCAAAGCCCAACGCACGCAGCTCCCTGAGGTAACGCGCGTTCTTGTCGAATCCGGCTGCCAGTCCTACCGGGTTTCTGAAAGTAAGTCCGAAAACTTCTTTAGCAAGTGATGGCGAAGGCGTAAACGATCCCGCTATGGCGTTCCTTGCGGGCGCTATACCACAAACACCTTGTAAACTGTTCATTGCCAAATAGTGAACTGTTTCAGGATCAACAAGGAAAAGCAGGTTTCTGAGCAGTGAATACATAATGGTTGCGAAGATAGCCACACTATCGCTAAAAAATTTTAAGTTGTTTATGCAACTTTTCCGAAATTTGCTTAGTTTTATAGAAGAGGCCTTATCCAATCCTCCAATCCTTTTATAAAAATTTCACCATGCAGGAAGCCTACATTGTAGCTGGTTTCAGAACCGCGGTCGGGAAATCGAAGCGCGGGGGATTCAGGTTTACACGACCTGACGACCTTGCCGTGGAAGTGATCAAAGGGCTGATGGCCAGTGTTCCGGCACTTGACCCCACAAGAGTAGACGATGTGATAGTGGGCAATGCTGTTCCCGAAGCGGAACAGGGCTTACAGGTGGGAAGGATCATCGCCGCAAGGGCTTTGGGCATCGAAGTGCCTGGCATGACGGTGAACCGATACTGCGCCTCCGGACTTGAAACCATTGCCATTGCTACCGCAAAGATCAGGAGCGGACAGGCGGAATGTATTGTGGCTGGCGGAACGGAAAGCATGAGCCTCGTACCTACTGCAGGATGGAAAACCGCCCCCGCTTATTCCATCGCATCAGAAGAACCGGATTACTACCTCAGCATGGGGCTTACGGCAGAAGCAGTGGCCAAAGAATACAATGTAAGCAGGGAAGACCAGGACCAGTTTGCGTTGCAATCACACGAAAAAGCCATTAATGCAATCCAAAAAGGCATTTTTAAAGAAGGAATTCTACCTGTAACAGTCGAGCATGTATATTTGGACCCCTCGGGTAAAAAACAAAAAGCTTCTTTTATTGTTGATACCGACGAGGGACCCAGGCCCGATACTACGCTCGAGGCATTGGGGAAATTGAAGCCGGTATTCGCCACGGATGGAATGGTAACAGCGGGCAACTCATCCCAAACAAGTGATGGTGCCGCTTTCGTGATTGTGATGGGAGAAAAAATGGTGAATGAACTGGGGTTAAAACCGATAGCCCGTCTTATCGCCTGCGCCTCTGCAGGGGTTCATCCCCGGATCATGGGAATCGGCCCCGTGGCAGCTATTCCGAAGGCGCTCAGGCAGGCAGGACTGCAACAGAACCAGATTGATCTCGTGGAACTCAATGAGGCTTTCGCTTCGCAGTCGCTGGCAGTAATACGAACGCTTGACCTCGACCCCTCCATCGTTAACATCAATGGAGGAGCTATTGCGCTCGGTCACCCCCTGGGATGCACCGGTTGCAAACTGACCGTACAACTCACACACGACCTGAAACGACTGAATAAAAAATATGGGATCGTTTCCGCGTGCGTTGGCGGTGGGCAAGGTATCGCCGGCATTATAGAGAACATCAACTAGCTCACATATACGCGACACATGAGAAAACGGGAAACCAGTCTTCGGACTGGTTTCTCAATTTTAGGCCATTAATGAATTTGATCTCAGCTTGTTGAGCCTAAAACATGGTTGTGTATTCAACTGCTGCACAATATCCCCTGTTTGGGTAGTATTTTTATCAATGGTGAACAGTTTTCTCCTATATTTGAATCTAATATTTTAGCCGGATCTGTATAAAAGAATGAAGATCAATATTCTGATTACCGAAGACCA
>CAMLRX010000222.1 GCA_946482545.1 uncultured Flavihumibacter sp.
GACGGTAAACGTTTGTATGAACTGGCCCGGAAAGGCGAGGAGGTGATTGTGGAGCCGCGGCCTGTTACCATCCGCGAATTTGAACTCACGGCCATCGAAATGCCTGTGGTGCATTTCAGGGTGGTATGCTCAACGGGAACCTATATCCGTAGTCTTGCACATGATTTCGGGCAGCAGCTCGGTTGCGGCGGATACATGAGCAGTCTGTGCAGAACCAGGATCGGTTCCTTTACACTGAATGAATCGGTAACGATGGAGGAGTTCGATAAAAACGCCCGCGCGCTGCTGGCCTTGCATCAGAACGGGTAGTTGATCCCCAACTGCAGTTGCCCGGAATTCAGGCTGAGTTTGTGGAACCATCCGTCGTTGATGTCGGAGTAGAACGGATTTTTCAGTTTGAACGCATAATCGAGCCTGATCAGGAAGTAATCGAAATCAAGGCGCAAACTTGTTCCGCCGGCCACTGCAAGGTCTTTGTACAGCCTGCTCAGGTTAAATTCTATCGGCAGCCGGTCGTTAAGCCCCGAGCCTTTCAATACTTCAGGACGATACCACACATTTCCGATATCGGTGAACAGGGCGCTTTTCAGTTTGATGCCGCCCAGCGTGCCCAGGTTAAAGCGGTATTCGATGTTGCCTTCTAATTGCACATCGCCCAGACGAAGTCCCGCGGGAATCTGCGCGTTGAAAGCGGAGTCATTTACAGAGCCGGGGCCCAGTGAACGCACCGTCCAGGCCCGCATACTGTTTGGTCCACCCGCGAAGAACTGCCGGAAGAAAGGCAGTGTGAAATTTTTACTGTCGTTTTCACCATAGGAGTAACCATAACCTCCCATCAGGCGGAAGGCCCAAAGCGATTTGGGTTGTTCGATTTTGTACACATATTCTGCGTCCAGTTTCACGAAACGGAAAAGGTCATTATACAGTCCTTTGAAGAGGAAACCGGTTAATCCACCCGATTCTTCCACCGCCAGTTTGATGTACCTGAATTTATTGGACCGGGTTTTTGAGTTCACAAAACTGAACTTCGTGCCCACAATCAGCCCATCAGAGAAATTATAGGCCAGCAATGGGTTTGCCCTGATGAGCGAATCCAGCCCCGGTTTCCTTGTAAGGCTATTCAACTCAATATTAAATGGACTAAAGAAAAACACGTTGTTGCGCCGGGCTGATTCGAAACCGATGGAAGTATTGATGGTCCCCAGGTTGAAATAATCTTTTCTTTCCGTATAACCTGCAGTCGCGTTGATGATGGTGCGTTCGGAACGAAGCCTTGTATTCTGCGGACGCAGTTTGATCAGCAGTTTCGGAATGGAATAACTGTGGCTCAGCGAAAGTTGCCTGGTGAGGATGAAAGCCGTTCCGCGCGAGGGATTCAGTTCAATTCCCCCCCGGAGTTGTGTACTTGACTGAATGGCTTCCCGTGCCACATTTTTATTCCGGATACCGATGTTCGCGCCCAGTCCCAGCAGGTTGCCGGTGGCGAAGGCATCGCTGCCGGTGTTGCGGCTTCCTTCCAGTTCGAAGATCAGGCTTTGTTTCATAGAAGGGGAGAGGCGGATATCGAAATCCACTTTCGGAACCGTATCGTTCCTGATGCCCGTGGCTTCCACCGTAACCTGTTGCCAAACCCCAAGTTGGTTGTAGGCGTTCACGGTACGCACATAATCGATCTGGCGGAACAGACTGTCTTTCTCCAGTCTCGACTGCCTCGTAAGAAATCCTGGTTTGTACCTGTTTCTGTCGTAATAAATTTCAAATCCCCGGTGTTCCATCTTTTTAAAGCGCGAAGCGCCGGAGGTGTCGGCCAGTTCCAATTCAGGAAAGATGCGCACGTTGCCGATATAATGTTGCAGGAGTTTGGTGGAATCGGTAATGGGACGTTGTTTGATGGTCACTTTCACCGTAGGTTTTTCCTTTCTTTTCTGTGCTTCTTCCAGGAGAGAAAGTTGGTCGAAAGGATCATTATCAATGGTGATCAGCGACAAGTCCACCGTATCGGCTTCAGCATAAAGATCATCCGCGATGAATTTGAAATAGCCGTTGTTTTTGAATACATCGCCCAGCCGCTCCAACTCTTGCGCTACGGCTGCCTGACGGAAGCGGTCCCCTTTTTTAAGCACAGGGGTGGTGGCGGCAAGGGCAGAATTCCTGATAGCACGTGGATTGAGCGCCAGCGCCTGTAACATGCTGTCTGAAAGCGCATACTGAACCGTATCAATCAGCAGTGGCGGACCCACTTTCGCCGTAAAAAAAATATGCGCACGGGTTTGAGGGGCGCGGTATTTTTTTCCTGAAAAGAAATAGGAGAACGTATAGCTCAGTCTTTCCGAGAAGTTGCTGGGGTATTCATCTAAAAAAACGCTGTCGCTTACTGTGGAACGGAAAAAACCTTCAGTCTCCAGCAGAGCATTCATGAAAACCTTGCTGCGGGCGGCATTGGCAGAGTCGTAAGCCGGGGGCGCCACCAGTTCCCTGTAAAGGCCGGCGTATGATTTGGTGCGGAGCCGCAAACTGTCATCCAGTTGTCCTTGTAACCTTATTTCCAGCGCTTTTTTTTCTGTGGCGGGCATATCGCCCTCAACGGTTATCGTATTTTTGAAAACGAAAGGCGTTCCCTGCTGGAACCTTTTCGGGACCGTACATGCGTGAAGCAGCAGCAGTGCGCAAACCGTAACTGTAAAAAAGCGGATATTTGGGCCACTGCAGGGATGGGTCATATATATTGAAGAAAAAATTGTCGCAAAATCACTGAACGTTCATGTTATCTAAATCCAGGGTCAAATATATCCAAAGTTTAAGCCAGAAAAAATTTCGCCGCAGTGCGGAAGTGTTCCTGGTGGAAGGTCCGAAGTGCGTGGAAGAAATGATGGCCGAAGCGCCGCAGGCGATTGAAGCGGTGTACGCCCTGAAGGAATGGTGCGAAGTGCATCCCGCTGTGCCTTCCTTGGAGGAGATCACGCCGGAAGAATTAGCAAAAATTTCGCAGCTCACCACGCCCAACCAGGTGCTGGCCCTGGTTAGAAAGCCCCAGCCCGCTGTGGCGTTTGATCCCCGCAACAAGATCAGTCTCTTCCTCGAAACCATCCAGGATCCTGGAAATATGGGTACCATCATCCGGCTTGCCGACTGGTTCGGCATCACGCAGGTGGCGGCCACACCCGATTCTGTTGATTTCTTTCACCCCAAAGTCGTGCAGTCCACCATGGGCAGTATATTGAGGGTACAATGTTTTGAAATGGAAACGACCGGACTGCTCCATCAGGTGGGAATGGTACCCGTTTGGGCCGCTACACTGGAAGGAAAGGACATCCGCGAATTGGAAGTGCCCGAAGAAGCGGTGATTGTGATTGGAAACGAATCGCGGGGGATCAGTGATGCCCTTCGGGCAGAAGTGGACCAGGAGATTATGATACCCCGTTTCGGAAAGGCGGAATCATTGAATGCGGCCATGGCAACCGGGGTGCTGCTGGGGTGGCTGAGGGTGTAAGGGTCACCTGAACTGTATCGCTTTCACCGGCTTAATCATCCTGATCACCACCGTCGGCACCACCAGCGTGGCAAAACAAACCAACAGTGTGCCGATGGCCACTGCAAGCACTTGCCACCATATAATCTTAATAGGGGCCACCGCCATATAATAGGCCTCTTCGTTCAACGCAATAATCCCCGTGCTTTGTTGCAGGAAACACACGCCCAGCCCCACGGCCAGTCCCAGTACAATGCCCATTCCCGTGATGATGGAAGCATGGTAAAGAAATATGGTACGGATCGACCAGTCGGGCATCCCTACCGCTTTCAGGATACCGATCATACGTGTACGTTCCAGCACGAGTATAATGAGGCAGGTGATGAGGTTGATGATGGCCACCACGATCATGATGGTGATCACCA
>CAMLRX010000223.1 GCA_946482545.1 uncultured Flavihumibacter sp.
CCCGGGCATGTAGACCCTCACTTCGTAGCTGCCGGGATCGGTAGGTACGAAAGAGAATTGTGATGAAGTGCCTGTAATGTTGATGTCTTTCTCCTGGAGGATGATTTCTTCCGGTTGTGAATCGTACCGGAAATAGCCGCCGTTTCTGGTCAATACTGTTTTGTATGTTTTTTTCACCACCCGGATATGTGCTTTTGCACTGACGGGCTGGTCGTTTTTATCCACCGCAATCAGTGGGAAACGGATCGATTGGCGGAGGGGGTAATAACCGTAATCATCGGCACCCAGTCCCAGGAAATAATCCTGTGTGTACAACGGGAGTTTGTGGTGGCGGCTCACTGGTCTTCCGGATTCATCGAATACGGTGGTGTAAAATGCTGCCTGTAACAGTCCCCTGTTTTTGTATTCTGCGGGAGCGGTGTAGTTAAGCGTAGCATGTCCGGCGGCATCTGTTTTGCCCTCCTGCACTACTTTGTCGTAGAAGTCACGGTGATTCGCCAGGTTGAAGTCGTAGTCAGGGAATTTTTTTGAACGGAAACTTTGTTGCTGCAATTGAATTTCCGTTTCCCATTTCCGATCGGCGGCGGGACTGCCAAAGAAGTAATCAGCCTGAATGTTTAGTGTCGCGGTTGTGCCGGGTTTCAGTAATTCCAGTCCTGTAGAAGCCTGTACTTTCAGGCGGTCCGGAACAAATTCCTCCACCTGAAACGGGTAGGTGGTAAGCAGCAGGTCATTGCCGGTGTACACTTCGAGAGTGTAGGTGCCCGTTAGTGCGGAGGTGGGAATATCAAGCGTTCCTTCCAGCGCACCTTGCGCATCGGCATTTTTCCGGAGTGCGGTCCATTCTTTACCACTGGGCATTACGAACCTCAGTTTGAGTGGAAGTTCTCCCGGCACTTTCCATTGCTGATCGCGTACGATCATAGCGTAACGGAATGTTTCGCCGGGGCGGTACATATCCCGTTCAGCATATACATAAGCATCTAAACCTGAACTGTGCATCCTTTTGCCACCCACTTCAAAGCGGGATGTGTTTACACGGGTAGACTGAAAGGGGAGGTAGTTGAAATCGGATGCGGTTTTCACGGTCACCATAGCCGGTTTAAACCCGGATGGTTCCTTGCGGATGTATTTAATCTTTCCAACCCCGTCTTTATCGGTACTGCCCACACCGAGTACCTGGTTATTGCTGCCATACACCGTGAGTTGCGCATCCGGAACCGGGTTGGTGGTTTGAATGGATTGAACGAATACGGTCATGTCTTCCGCGCCTTCCCGGGCAATCACCCCAAGGTCGGAGAGTGCCACAAATCGGCTGTCGCGCACCCAATAATCTTCCATGGAGCGGATGGAGACGTGGTAAATGCCTTTAAAATCCTGTATGCGGTCTTCGAGGTTGAAGTTGAAAAGCCTGCTGTTGCCGTATTTGGGGAGGTCGGAAGTATTGATCTCTTTTTCATAGACTACATCGCCTAATACGCCGAAATCTGCATTGTCATAGTAATAATCTCCTTCCTCATCGCGGGGGTAATAACCATATCGCTGGGCGGCGAGCAGGTTGCTTTCGTATATTTTCGAAACGGTAATCTTAATTTTTGGCACACTCACTACGCTGATCTCCATGTTTCTGGCGCCCATCTTGCCCAGGTAAATGCCCTTGCTGTTGGTGAATCGGATATCGGGTTCCAGTTCGCCGAAGGCCACCTGCTGGGTGTAAGTTTCTTTCAACACGCCGCCAATAGCGCCTTTCAGTCCTTTATTGATGATCAGTTCATACGTCATTTCTTCTTTGGCCTGGTCGGCGGTCATCAGGAAGCCATCATCCAGCAAGGTAAACTCCCAATCCAGGGCCGGCTCTGTTTTTACAAATTCCTTCATGCCTTCCGCTACGAGTGGCTGACTCGTTCTAACCTGAATACTGGCGATGTTACCGCTCAGTTGCGCCTGCACATCCAGTACATCAAGCCGGAAAGGGGAAGGGACAGTAACTTCTGCGGTGATGTCTTCCTTCGCTTCATTGCGGCCACCTTCGGGCAATAGTTTTTTGGATATCTTAATAGATAGGGGTGTTTCTTTGTCTTCTACAGGAATATCGGTAAGGCGCACCTGTAAATGATCGCCCGTGCCTGCGGAAATCAGCGCGAAGTTTTTGGTAGCATCACCTGATTTCAGATCCAGTACTGCTTTCAGTTTTTCAGCATCAACCGGGTGGTTGAACACGAGGTGCATAACCGGCGTGGGTTTGGTGGCATCTGTTTTTGTCCAGGCTACATAACTTTGCGCCAGTTGCAGCGAAGCGGTATAGAAATTTATTTTGTCGCCGTCTTCCACCTTATTGTATTCGGAATAACGGAAAAGCTCATTCGTAAACTTTGCGGTGAAGCCTGTGGCCGGTGGTAAGGGTTCTGAAGGAGAGAACACGAGTTTGTCTGGTGTTTCCCAACGGAACCTTCCGTGGATGGCCGGACTGAACCTGATGTATTCCGTAGAATCCCATCTGTTGAGGAGGGAATCGGGAAAAAGCGCTTTGGAGAACCGGAATTCCAGATTGCCCAGTACGGGCACTTCTTCCCGGGCATTGGTTTCGCTCAGTTCAACGGCGTTCCGGTTACAGGAGATCAGGAAAAAAACGGGCAGCAGTAAAGCATAAAGGCGGGCAATGGTACGCATAAAGAATTAAGGTTGTAACAGGAGAAAGGTACATAATTTAGCACAACTATCTGTAACTTACCGCTGTTGAAAAAGCATAAAATAAGGGTATATTTTGCAAGGTTCAGGAGAAGCCGTTGGGGAAAGTTCTTCCTTTTCCTGCTGTTGCCTGCTGGTGTCCTTTTTTTCCTGTTGAACGCTTTGTTCCCCCTGCCTGCGCTTAAAGATCATTCCGTGGTTATACGCGATAGCAAAGGCCAGTTGGCGCATGCTTTCCTTACCCGCGATGAGCAATGGCGGATGTATGCCGAACCGGAGGAAATATCCCCGCTTTTGAAGAAAACACTGATTGAAAAAGAGGACCGCTATTTTTATTACCATTTCGGGGTGAACCCCGTAGCCGCCGGAAGGGCATTTTTTCAGAACCTGTTTTCAGGCAAAAGGGTGTCCGGCGCTTCCACAATCACCATGCAGGTGGCTAAATTGCTCGACCGCTCCCCCCGCACCTGGGGCAACAAACTGAAGGAGGTGTTCCGTGCCTTACAACTCGAATGGAAGTACTCAAAACAGGAGATTTTCCAACTGTATTGTAACATGTTGCCTTATGGTGGAAATATTGAAGGCATAAAAGCCGCTTCGCTGCTGTACCTGGGCAAGGATCCTGACCATCTTTCCCTCGCGGAGATCGTAACACTTTCTATCATTCCCAACAGACCATCAGCCTGGCGGATCGGGGTACACAACGAAGCGTTGTATTCCGCCCGCAATCACTGGTTAAAAAAACTATCTTCCTCCGGTATTTTTACGGAAAAGGAAATCAGCGATGCACTTTCAGAGCCACTGGAAGCCTGGCGCAGACCCGTTCCCCGGCAAATACCACACCTGGCCCGAAGGCTCTTTTCCTCCGGAACGGATGTACATACTGCTATTGAAATGAATCGCCAACTCCAGGTGGAGCAACTGCTGCAGGCCTATGTGAACAGCATTACGCACCGGGGTATCCGCAACGCCGCAGCACTGGTGGTGGACAACCAAACAGGGAAGGTGGTTGCTTACGTTGGTTCTTCGGATTTCTGGAAGAATCCGGATGGCGGACAGGTAGATGGCATTACCGC
>CAMLRX010000224.1 GCA_946482545.1 uncultured Flavihumibacter sp.
GATCCACCAGGTCGTTTACGCCTACCGGTTGAAACCCTTTCGATTCCGGCTGCGATGGTCCCGAAGTGAGTGCATAAGCGGCGGCAGGCCACATTATTTCCGTGGTGAACAGCAGCAGAAAAAACAACGCGATGAACTTTCTGAACTTTATGGTTAAACGAATCATTGGAGACCCTTTACGATTTATGGGAATAATATTTCCTGCTTTCCGGCACCAAGTACTTTATCGTCCAACAGGATGGCATATTGATCATCTTTTGAAAGCGAACATTGAAAAGCAACCAGGTATTCATACACTTCTTTCTTACCATTCGCCATTCTCTGAAACACGGCAGGCAAAAGGGTGTCCATGTTCCGCCTCATCACCACATGTTGCTCTAAACCGAAGTTGATGTAATCCCAGTCCGTTTTAGCCGGTTCTTTTTTATCGTGGATAATAACCCTGAAATATTGATACCCGGAATCGCTTCCGGCCTGTTCTGCGTACGAAGCAGGCAGGTGTTGAACAGTTAACCTTCCTCCACCAATGAGTTCAACTGTTTTTGATGTCGCGTTTTCCATTTTTGCAGCACCGCAACCCCAAAGCAGGCCACTCATAAATACGATATAAAAAACTTTCTTCATATCAGCTATTGATCTTTGTATGTAAACCTGAGGTAATATTTTCGCCTGTCAGAAAGCACAACTTCCAATTGATAATGTTCACCGGATTTGAACCCGCCATGTTCCTTCAAATTAACAGCGTATTTGTTCAGTCCGTTTTGTAACCGCAACGATGGAAGGCCTTTGACCTTGTTTTCGGGATCATTCAGCGCATATACAACATAAGAAAGCAGCCCTTCCCCATAATCATTGTTAATCGCAAACTTCAAATGCTGTTTGGCGATGTAATAATCGCCGTTAAAGAATGGTTTCAGTACACGGTAACTCTCTTCATTTTCAACTGAATCCTTTTTCTCATCACATTCAATGGAGAAAGTCCAGATATCAGATTTCTGCACCAGCCTGCCATCTATGGTGTAATGCACCTGCCATGCGTATTTGAGTCCTTTCTGAAGTTCCGGAAGATGGCTTGGATAAATTAGCCTGGTTCCTTTTACATCCGGCACATTAATGATCGGCATATTATAAGACAAGGCTTCTACCGGAAGTTGTCCTTTTTTGAGTTCGGCCAGCAGTACCCTGTAACCCGCATTGGGATCGAAGGGCATGGGAGATTGCCACACGAGCGTTGGCTTTGTATTACATATTTTTTCTTTGTCGTCCGGATCAAGCAACAACAACGGCGTTAATGGAAACAAGCTGTGCGTAAAGCAGTTTTCATAGTAGTCTGGAATTCCCGAAGGTTTTGATCCGATAAGCGTAAGTTCATAGCAGTATTCATATTCTCCTTCTGGTATGCGGCCGGTACTTTGGGTAATGGAAGCCAACTCGTTCGATGCATATTTGAAGACTGTATTCTCCATAAATGCCCTGCTGAACTGCTGTTGCCCTTTCGTAATTTTTATTACCGGAACCGTGGCCTCAAACACTTTCCCGTAACGATCTTCCCTAAGCGTCACTTTCAATCTTGCAGTAAGGTCAGTACCCGACGAACTGATGGTTTGAAAATTAAAAACTCCTTCCAGGTTACGGCCGTGAAGCGCGGGTTGAAAAACAATATTTACCTGCCCGAAAGAAGTGATACCAGGCAGCAGAAAGACTATCAGCAAAAAGAGGTAAACATATTTTTTCATGAGCAGTTATCTGAGTTTATAAGAAACCATCATACTTCCACTGAATGGAGAAATCCCGCTGGCCAGTTGCTCCTTACGCAGGAAAGCACCCATTTGTACAAAACCGGAAATATTTAAACCTTTCCCGACTTTACCTGAAAGCCCCTGCCTGATCGCTGCCATGGCGTAGAAATTACTAACCTGGTTGTACACCAGCGCCGGATTATATTGCACCTGTTTTGTAATAAGGATTGAAGTACCACCATCTACCGAAAAACTGGTATTCAGGAAAAGAAACCCCGACTCCGTTTTCATTTTGTTGTACACCGTATTCAGGAAATAGTTTTTTTGCCCGCGGGAAAGTGTCTGCAGGCTGGTATACGTTACAGCGCTGCCGGTTTGATCGGCCGAGGTCGCAATGCTCTCCATCACATTATCAAAAGTGGACACATCAATATAGTGGCGGTAAATATTGCCATGAGAAAGTTTTTGCTGGTAGTTACCTCTGAAGGAAAAACGGTTCGCCCGGTTGGTATTCTGCTTTACGCCATCCACATTCCGCGTGTTGTTGAAAGGCTGGTAGCGCAGTTCCAGAAACTGCCCCTTTTTCAGCTTCCATTTGGCTCCAATGGAGTAAGAGACATATTGCCAGGTCCTCTTATCTACAGAAAAATCATATTCGCGGTATTGAATCTTTCCGCTAACCTGGAGCATGTCGTCAAGGAAAGACTTTCTTGCGGAGCCGGAAGCGCCTTTGCTGCCGCCTGGCAAATAAGCATTACCAAGGTTGGTAAACTCCTGGCCGGTATAGAATACAGTAGCTTCTCCGGATAATCCCGCCTGGTCGAAATCACCACTATAGTTGAAGTTAAATCCAAGATTTTGTAATGGACTGGTGGCGCTAAGCAGACTATTGCCCTTACCCGCTCCAGCGCCAAAACTGCTCATTGATTTAGAAATTTCCCCCGTTAACACCTGTCCTTCCCCAATACTGATCCGCTGAGAGAATGTAGCAACCAGATTGTTGGCCAAACCTGAAAGTTGTCCTGAAGCTATTCCACTTCGTTCCTGGAACATCATTACAGTCATCTTTGAGAAAGCACCAGACTTACGCTCTTTACCCAGACTCAATCCACCAGTCAGCGTTTGCGCACGTTGTAAAAGATTATCATAAGAAAGATCGGACACCTGCGTAACAGATGGAATGATACCTAATACCGGAGCAAAAGTGTTGCCTTTATTCACTTTTTCAAAAGAAGCGCCTTTCAGTAAAGTACTGTGCAATCCCAATGTCCCTTGTTCTTCACCAATTGCGCCAATATTTAATTTTCGGGCATCCAGTAAAAAGCGTTGAAATCCGTTTAAACGAAGGTGCTTTCCTGCAAGAGATTTTATTGTTTCAGGACTATCGAAGCGTTCCTGTAGCGTTTCCTTCTTTTTTTTCTCGAAGCCACGGATATCTTTATCGGATGCGTGCATGGAAACAGCATCTGCGCCTAACTTTTCAACTTCGGCCTGAAAATCAATCAGTGAAGCGATCTCACGCTTCAATATATTAATAGAATCAGGAGATATGCTTCTTTCATCTGCTGGCATTGTTTCCAGAAGATCCACCAACCCCGTTCTCTGTTGAATTTTTTCACGCACCTTATCAGAAAGGTTGCTGAAGGATGCAGTCGTCCCCTGCTCAAGAATTTCTTTGCTGCTTAGAAGTCCTCTTAATTCGTTTTCAATATTTGATAAATGACTATTTCCGATGATTTTTTTTTGAAACATCCCGATCAACGCGGATTTTTGATTCGCCAGCTTCGTTGCTTCCGCTGAAAGCAATTCTTCCATACTTCCAATTTTCAGCAACTTCTTCTGAATTTCCTGCTTGTACTGTTCTGTATTCAGCCGAAACGAAGAAAGGTTAAAAGACCTGCCCAGGAAGGGCATATCGTTTAACTG
>CAMLRX010000225.1 GCA_946482545.1 uncultured Flavihumibacter sp.
CGGGTGGTGAAAGCATAGCCATCGGTACTGCGGTACAGTTTACGCACCCGCAGATCATTGGCCGCGAAAGAACGCATCAGTTCAAGCGTTGGGGTGGCATTCGCGATCACCATTCTTCCATAGAGTATATCGGAATGAACGCTTAACCTGTCTGATGCCGGACCTGCGCCATTAAAATCGACCATAGTCGCTTTGGATTGCTGAATGGCCAGTTCCGCGTTCGTTCTTGCGGCGGAATAGTTCCTCGCATAGAAGTATATCCGTGCCAGCACGCTATATGCTGCGGCTTTAGACCCGCGTAAACGGTTGGTGCTGTTGTCTGCCGGAAGATCGGGAATGGCCGCGTTCAGGTCGCTGATGAGCTGATCATATACAGCAGCCACCGTGCTCCTGGGCGGAACGGTTTGGGAAACATCATTGGAAGTTACCCAGGGCACAGACAAATCCGTGGCGGCCGTGGTAGAATCGTAAGGTTTACCATATTCGTTCACGAGGTAGAAGTACTCCAACGCACGTCCCAGCAGGGCTTCAGCCTTCAGGCTTCTTTTCTGGCTGTTCGTGCCCGCGATGGCATTATCTATGCCTACGATCACCGTATTGAAAGCGTTGATCTTCGCGTAATGTTCGCCCCAGAACAAAGGAGCAACGTTGATATCCGTTGAAAACTGCTCATCCCAGGTGTACACCAGTTCACTTGCGAGAATGGCAGGAGTGGGAATATTGGGGTAATCCACATTGTCTCCGAAATAATTAAAAAGATTGGTGGGCTGCGCCAACCCAAGTCCCAACGATTCATCGTTCAGCCACTGGTCGTAGTCGGCAACAGTGGAAAGCAGCCTTTTTCCTTTGGGCGTAATTTCAAGGTACTTATCGCACCCCGCCAGCAGGAACCCGCACAACAAAAGGGGAATGAAAATATATTGATAACGTTTCACGATTTCACATTTTAGAAGTTGGTAAAAATGCCGACGGTGTAAGTGGGCGTGAGGTAAGTTTTCTGGAAACTACCCGTGGCCTGACTAAAATTGTATTTGTTCAGTCCTACCGTTAACAGGTTAGAGGCCTGCGCTTTCACTTCAAAAAGCGAGAACCCGGCTCTTTTAATGAAGCCCACCTGCTCCAGGCGGTAAGAAACGGTGAGATCAGCCAGGGTGATGTAATCGGCATTTACCACATATTTATCGGCATAATTGTACGCGTTGTTGGAGTTGGCGCTCCGGTATGCAGCAAGTCCCATTACATCGGTGGTAAGTTCATCTCCTTTCGTTTTCCAGTAATCTCCTGCACCTTCCAATGGCCTGGATGAAGACGGATTAGGACGTGGTACCCTTGCCTTGAATCCGCCATAATAATTGATCATACAGAACACGTAAAAATTACCAATATCCACCCTGTTGCTCAATCCCACATTGATGGTGGGAATCGAAGACCCCATGTAACGCGTTACGTCTGATGTATCGCTGGCCATGAGTGCGGTAGTGGGAGAACCCAGACTGTTGTTGTTGGTATGGTACAATGTTCCTTTGCCATTCATAATAAGGGCATAACCGGCAGTATCAATTCCCGCATATCGGTAAGCGAACAGAGCGCCTACAGGATAGCTCCGCACGAATCCTATGGAATTCAGCGTTTGCGGGTTGTAATCGCCACGCTGGTACACATCCATTACCTTACTGGTGTTGCGGGCCATTACCAGCCCCATGTTCCAGTTGAATTTTTTGGTAGTGATCCAGTCTGCGCGCAGCGCGAATTCAATACCATTGTTCTGAATGGTGGCACGGTTGATGAGCGAAGGACTCACGCCAATTGTAGGATCAATCAACGCGTTGCCCAGCAGGTCAACACTGTTCTTCCTGTAGTAATCAATACTTCCTGAAATGTTCTTCAGAATACCATAGTCGACGCCTATGTTGAAGTTTTTCGTCTGCTCCCAGCGCAAACTGCTGTTGGCGTAGGAAGAAAGACGCAGTGCCGGGCTGGCCGGAACAGTATAATTGTTAAGCGTTGATTGCGCAATCACCTGCGGCAACGACATTTTGGCCACGTTACCATTGAAACCATACGCCATACGGAGCTTCAGTTGCGTGAGCCAGTTCACCTCTTTCAGGAAGGCTTCATTGTGCATGTTCCATGCGGCGCCCAGGGACCAGAGCGGCTTGTATTTGTATTTCGGATTGGTCCCAAACAGGTTCGACTGGTCAATACGGGCACTTCCGGTAAGCGAGTAGGTGTTTCTGAAAGAATACACCAGGTTGGAGTAACCGGAAAGAAACCTGTCTTCCACATACTGCTGGTCGAACAATGTATTAAATCCATTCTGGAAGGGAGAGCCGAGGTTGAATGTACCCCTTACCGAGCCCGTGGTAATGGCGGCATAATCAACAGGCTGATGCAGCAGGGTTTCATCGTTGTAGCCGAAGTAAGAAGCCCGGTTGCTTTTATCTACCAGTTTCCTGACCTCAGTACCGATGATGCCATTGAAAGAATGCTGTCCCACGCGTTTGTTGTAATTGAGTTGCGCACGCGCCGTATAACTTGTGGTATTGCCGGCGATCTGACGGAGGTACCCGCCTCTCGGAATATTGTACTTCATGGTACCATCCGGATTCACCACCACATAACTGTTGGTGTACCTTCTGGCCACAGAAGAAAGTTCGGAAGCGAAATAATCCATATCGGAGCGGGAAGTCTCATAAATACCACCGAATGAAAGGTCGAAGCCGGAGCCGATCGCATAATTGAAATTGGCCGTGATGCGGTTGTTAACCGTATGTGTTTTATCCGACACTTCGTTCACGTCCACCAACGGATAGTACAACTGATCGTACAAACCTTGTGAAATCAGCACATTGTTGTACCAGGGTGAAATACCCGAGCCAACGATAAAATTGGGACTACCGTTCACGTCCTGGAAACGTTCGTAAGGAGAAAAGGACGCAGCGCCAGGTACGGGTGCACTCTTCACATTCCTTTCAAGATAATCGGTGGTCAGTTCCAGGGAAAGTTTTTTAGCCAGTTGCAGGTTGCTGCGTGCGGAAAGCAGGAACCGGTTATTGTTGTTTTTAATTTGTGAAGAACGGTTCCCGGTATAATTCCCGGTGATGTAATAGCGGGCGTTGGGCGAACCGCCGGACACATTAAAATTATAGGTTTGGGTAACGGCGGAACGCAGGAACAACCGGCTGTAATCTTCCAGGTTATCATAATTTTCCAATTCCGCGAACGACTTTGCCGCCTGATCAGGTGTCACCATATTGGCAGCCGATTGCGCCAGCAGGTAGTACACCCTGTTGCGCTGTACCGCACCGCCTGTTGAAGTGGCCAGTTGTCCCCAGGAACTGGCGTTGATGCTGGAAGAAGACAGGGTTTTGTTGTAGTTCGCCACAATAGAGGAAGCGTTATCGTCCCAGCGGTACCTGGAATAATCTTCTTTGGGCGTAATGCCAACGGTAGTCCGGAACGTGAACCTGGGGCGACCCTGCACCGCCTGTTTGCGCACGATCACCACCACGCCATTTGATGCGCGCACCCCATAAACGGTAGCAGCAGCCGCATCTTTCAGAATGGTAACGGATTCAATTTCGTTGGGGTCAATCATATCCAACGTAAGCTCCGTAGGATAACCATCTATCACGAT
>CAMLRX010000226.1 GCA_946482545.1 uncultured Flavihumibacter sp.
CCTGGCTCTGGTGTGCAGAATCGCTGGTGCTGAAAAGGAATTTCTCCCTGCTCATAACATATTCGATCATCGGAATGGCCCGTCGGCGAAGGATTTCATCGTTCCCGGTAATCATGGCCAGACTCAACGGATGCAAAGCGGATACATTCTTTACCGTACCCGGCACATCAAACTGGTAATCGGAAGCTTTCAGTTCCACGTTCCAGCCACTGTACACATCGTTCATCGCGAAGTTCAGCATATTTTCAAAAGTCTGGTTCAGGGAAGTACGCGCATTCTGCCGCTCCGAACGGTAATTGAATACCGTAGACAACAAATGCGTTGTTCCCGCTTGCCAGTCGCCGGGGTGCAGTACATACACCAGTCCGATCCGGAACTTCTCTCCTGCTTTCAAGGCCGCCCGCTCCGTTCCGGGCAAGGGTGCATATATTGTAGGCTGCGCCTTCCCCTCACGATTACGGACCGCCATTCCAAAAAGACTGTTTCCTTTCGGACCATCCTCCGGGAATACCGACCAGAACGCATTGCTCTTTTTGCCTGCATTGTTCCATTGCGCGCTCCGTGCATAACGGTATGGGATATCCGATAGCAATACGGCCAGTCCCTCGGTATATCCGTTATGGTTCGTGAACACGGCGGCGGTATTGGCATACGCTTCTTCCGTAAGCGCGAACCTGGAGGGGAAACGCTTCCAGCTCCAGGTGAGCGGCTGGTACACAAAATCAATGGCGGAAGAATCTACTTTGGGCATGCCTGAAAAACCCAATGAAAAATGCCCCTCCCGGCGTGCCGCCATTTCCATTTCAAAAACGGGGGCCTCCTGCCCTGCAACAAATTTTACGGTAAGGGAAACATGGGCCGGAGCCGCATCTTTAAAAGTAAACACCAATTCATTCGAACTGATGCTGTAAGCACGCGCCACCAGCGGAGTATTGCCCAAAGCATGTATATCCTGCACCGTGGCACCCTTATTCCTCCATGCCACCACACCGGGTTGCCCATCCATAGAAGCACTGGTCATTTCCGGTTGTGTACTGCTGTAAACCAGGTTCAGCGCCGGGGTTACAATTCGCTGAAGGTTCGATGCTTTATGCGTTACAATAAACCCTGGTGACTTTTTAAACCCGGGCACGGGTTGCACTTTATAATGCGCGTTCTCAATACTTTCCTGACCCATACCAAAGGCAGGCAGTAAAAGCAACACACAGCGGAACAACACATGACCAACGCAGTGTTTCTTTGAAATAAAATTCTTTCTTATAACAGTTCCCATCGGCATGATTAACGCGTTAATTTTTCTGTACTTCTATTTCAACCAGCAACATCCCGTACGCATCCAGGTCTACGGGCAACGAGAGCCCGTTTTTAGCAGCGGTAACGGTGTAAGAACGGGTATTGATCCGGTTCAACAACTGTGCTTCCTCCGCTGTAAAATCTTTTTCGTAACGATCAGCGCCGCGGGTAAGCGGCAATGTCTGGTATTCATCACTGGACAACACGCGGAGCATGGCACTGTCTTCAGGTGTGCTGAACCATTGGGTAACCTTCAGTTCTTTGTTCCTGAAGCGGGCAGGAATATCTTTCAGCACCAGTTCAATACTTTTATACGAAAGCGGTGTTGCCTGGCTGTAGAAAATTGATGGCGATGCGGCGTACAGCAAAACACTGATGCGCTCCTCCGCCCTGGTAGCAGTGGCGTGCAATCCATACCCCTGTGCATCAACAGGTGAGGACTTTACGGGGATCTTTTCGTCTCCCAGCTTATCCCGCAACAACATGCCTTTCGCATACGTGGAAAGGATTTGTTGTTTGCCGTAGGTGAGCAATGCGAAATGCCAGCCAGCGCCACTGATGGGTATCCAGTTGCCAGGCATCTCTTCGTAATAATGGTGAATGGCAGCGCTGAAGTTGGCCATGGCGGCTTCTTTGCGCATGGCGCCGCGCAGGTCGCTCAGGTCTTCAATGGTGGACGGTTCTGCCAGTCCCATTTCATCGATGATAACAGGAAGTTGGGGGTCAAGGCCATACTTTCTCAGCAACAACTGAAGGCTATCGTGCACTCCTTTGATCATCGACGGGTAATTGCCCGGGAAAAGATAGGTATGCCAGGTGAGGTAATCCAGGCGCTTGTGCGTTGAAAGATCTTTGCTGTACCGCTGTAAAAATCCGCTGATAAAGTCCCAGCGGCTGTTGGGATTATTGCTGCCCAATCCTGCAACCCTTAGCTGGTCGGCTTCGGAACGGCCTTCGTTAAAAAGATACACCGCTTCGTACAAACTTTTATAAAACATATAATGCGCATCGGCATGCACTCCGGCATCCGACATATTGTCCAGCTCATAAGGCATCTGGATGATTTTCAACCCGGGACAAACCTGTTTCGCGTAACGCAACGTGGTAAGGTATCCCTGTCTGATCTTCTCCCACTCCGCACCGGGAATTCCGGCTTCCGGCAAAGCGATGGTTCCTGCTTTAGTATGCTGCCTGTACAGTTTCACGATAGGCGAAAGTTGCAGATCGAGCATAACCGAGTCGGCATAAGTATTGGCTACGGTCAGCCATTCTCTGAGGTATTTAAGCTGATTAGAATCGAGTTGTGCGGGGTTATCTATTTTCCAGGGGAGATAGTGGTGTTGGTAACGGAACAGAGAGAATTTCTTCCCCAATGCGTCTGTCACGGATTTTGCCATTCCTGCCATCTGGGGTGAAGGATCACCGTATTGAAAGTCTTTCACGGGGTTGCCGGAATAAGCGGTCACACGGCGTTCACCCCGGTCGCGCTTTTCGGTTGGGGCGGCACAAAAAACTTCCACCTTCGCCTGCCGTAATAACGCGTCGGAACGCTGTGCAGTGGAACTTTGCCATTCGCGCAGTTGTTGCGCATGTAAAGCCGCTGCTGCTTTGATTGTATCTTTTAAAAGTGGTGATACCGCCAGTTGAAGATACGGGTCAGCCCGGTGCATGTCCCTGTAAAGCGAGCCGATGAGCAATGAAGATTCCACATCCATGTGGCGGGTGGAGGAACTGAAATAGAACTCGGTTCGCCCGCCGTACACCTGTAGTTGCGGATAAACCGTGATGTGCATTATACCACTGGCGTTCAGCACAGGTTTGGCAGTAGCGGGCCCTGAAATTTTCAGGGTAATGAAATTCACTTTAAACAAACCACCCGCGATGGTTTGTTCCGCCTGTGGCTTTAGCTTACATACGATGGTTTCTTCTGAGGTTCCTTTCACGCGGAGCGAAAAAGCAATCTCCTCTTCCGACCCGATGGTATATTGGAAAGGAATTAAAAAAGATACCGGTTTGCCCGCTGCGGCATAAGGCACCATGTCACTGGCACACATCACTTCACGGGAGTAAGGAGAACCACCCCTGAACAGCAGTTGTACGCCGTGAACTGCATTACCATCCCAGGCCTTGTAGGGATGTGACCACAACGCGCCATCGTACCATCCGAAGGTACCGCGCAAGGCATCCTGTTGCGCCACGGCATTGTTTTCGGGGAAAGGAAATTCGCTGTAGCCAAACCGCCATTTGAAAGCAATGTGCGCGTCGCCTTTGTACCAGGTGCGCCCACTGCTTTGTGCAA
>CAMLRX010000227.1 GCA_946482545.1 uncultured Flavihumibacter sp.
ATACCGTTCCCTCAGTTCAACGGCCAGATCGGGATCACATTTTACATTGAACCCGATCTGCTCGCTGTCGAGGGAGGTGAGCAGGTATATTTTGCCGCCCACTTTATAAACAAGCGTGTCCGGACCAAAGGGAAGGGTTTCTTCGGTGCCTGGTTTTGAAAGGCAGTAGGCCTGAAGTGATTCGATGTGCATGGGGTAAAGATAAATATTCTCCTGTTGCAATGCTTTTGCATGGTGTGCCTATGCTTTCATTGGTGCAAGCTGCTTAAATTTACCGGGATGAAATTCAGTCTTCTTCATTAACCATTCCACATGAAAATAGCCATTGCTTCCCCGGGTTATCCTTCGTCTGTAACACATGCCCTTGCTCAAATGGAAAGGCTCACGATGGACGCCGCCGGGAAAGGCGCTTCCATCATTTGTTTTCCTGAAACGTTTATACCGGGTTACCCGCTTAAAACGGATGGTCCCTACCAGGCTCCGGATAAGCAGGAATTGGAGTCGGCGCTTGAGACTGCCTGTAAAACAGCGCTTCAGTATCAAATCGCCATCATTCTTCCCATGGATTGGTATTCGGAATCGGGCCTGCAGAACGTCGCGCAAGTGATTTCCGCCTCGGGGGAGTGGCTCGGTTTTCAGGCCAAAGTGCAACTTGATCCTTCCGAAGACCATATCTGGGTTCCGGGAACAGAACGGCGTTTGTTCGACACCGGTGGACTGAAGTTTGGAATATCCATTTGCCATGAAGGTTTCCGTTATCCGGAAACGGTTCGTTGGGCGGCTGTAAATGGTGCGCATATTGTATTTCATCCGCATTTCGCGGGCAGCGATGTTGCGGGCAAACTGCCGGAGCATTGGGGGAGTATGGAACAGCCTTATTACGAAAAAGCCATGATGATGCGCGCGTTGGAGAATACCATTTATTTCGTGAGCGCTAATTATGCTACAAAATTCCCTGAATCTGCGTCTTCCATTATTGCGCCGGATGGTGGGTTGATCGCGCATCAGCCTTATGGTGTGCAGGGAGTATTGGTGGTAGAGATTGATCTTTCGAAAGCTACGGGTTTGCTGGCGAAGCGGTGGAAGAGGGTATAAGTTCCCACCTTATCAAGGTTCAACTTAATGAGGTTGCAACTTATCCCTGCTGTATTGAACTTAATCTGCTATTTTAACTTCTCCCAGAATACCGTAAGCGTTCATGGAGTAGCTGTCTGCCATGCGGAATGCGAGGTAAGCCGATTTGGTATAAATAGGATGTACTGAAGTTTTGACCACTGTTCCGCCCATGTTGCTGTAATTGTTTATTGCGGTAGCGATCATGTAATCATCCGTGTTGGGTATAGGAGTTATGCGTGTGTAGTACCAAACGTCTTCCTGCATCAGGGTAGAGCCATTAAAAGTATTCTTGGTGGTGAAAAGTGTCAGGTCTTCACCCTGGATGGCGGGTTCTCCATCATTGGTTAATGGGTTGTATTTTACCTGTACAACGAAGGCTGCAAACTGGCCGCCGCCATTTCCTTTCCATTTAAAGTACAGTGATTTTCCGCTGAAAGGCAGTGCTGTTTTGGTTTGTAATCTTGCGCCGTTTCGGTAGCCTTGGCCATTGATTTTTAAACCATCGGCAATCGTGTGGTAGGTGGTTAAACCGGAGTCAATCAAATCCAGTGTTTGAAAACTGAACGCATTCCATCCTTTTGCTGTCAGAACCAATGTAGTGTCCTTTACTTCTGCATATTTAATTTCGGTTTCCTTGGTTTTTTCACAGGAAGTGGCTGTAATAATTACAATTAAGGCTGAAAGCAGAAAAGGGCTAATCTTCTTCATAGTTGTTTAAGTGGTTAAATTCAGACGAAAAGATACATTTTTTAGGGAGGAAAAGCATACTGATGGCAACAAAAAAAGGCCGGAGAAAACTCCGACCTTTAACCAGGTGCCCAGAACAGGAATCGAACCTGCACTCCGTTTCCGAAACAAGATTTTGAGTCTAGCGCGTCTACCAATTCCGCCATCTGGGCTTTTTGCTCAACGGGCAGCAATATTACGGATTCCGGCTATTCTGTCCAAAATCCGCCGTAAGTATTTTTTCTTCAGGTAGTAGTCTTTTACGCGCAGCAGCGCTTTTTCGGCAGCAGGATCTTCCGGGTCAGTGTCCAGATCTTTTTCAACAGTTGCATATAATGTTTTTTCAAGTGCGGTAATTTGTTGTGCGGTTTGCGCTACTGCGGCTGTGTTTCCTTCCATTTCAGCATCCGCCAGCGCTTCGTTGATGTCCATCATTTCCATCAGGAAATCCGGGGGTAGCGGGGCTTGTTTTTCCGTATCCAGCAATCCTTTGGATTCCAGTATATAACCTATCGTAGCATCCGGATCAAGCAATGTTTTGTACGCTTTATTCAGTTGTGCGGCTTTTTCGAGGTTTTCCATCTGTTCTTCTTCCGATCCGGAAGTATTAAAATCGGGATGAAGTTCGCGGCTCAAAGCGTAGAACTTCTTTTTCAATAAAGAAGGATCCGTTTTAAAAGATGTTTTTTCGCCAAACAATTCGAAATACTGCATCATCAGAAATTTGTTCCCGGCAAAGGTAGCACGAAACGATGAGCTAAAACGCCAGGTAGTAATCTTTCAGCAGGTCCCGGAATTCGGGGGTGTAATCGTCGTTCGCTTTGATGGAAAGGGTATGTACGGCTGGCGAGGGATCGGGTATGCGGGAAAACTGCACGATGGCCCGGAACCAGTTGTGCGTGGTGGTTTGTTGCACCAATAATGTTTCATGCAGGTGAAAACCAAGCGGAGCGGCTAACTTCTTTACTTCTTCCAGACGGTGAAAGGGAAGGAGCAGGCCAAAACTGCCGGCATCGGAGAGCCATTGGTCGATCGTTTCCAGGAGCTGTTGCAAACTCAGTGTGGTACTGTGTTTGGCTGCGTCTTTACCGGCATCACCGGATACGAGGTCGCCTTCAAAAAACGGTGGATTGGAAATGATGAAATCGTATTGGTGCGGGAACTGGTAACGCCGCACATCGCCCGGAAAAATGGAGATGCTGCTTTTCCACGGACTGTGGTCCACATTCTCTTTCAGTTGCCGGAAGGCATCCAGGTCTATTTCAATGCCATGTAACCGTGCTTTGGTTTGTTGCGCCAGCATCAGTAGTTGCAAACCTGTTCCGGCGCCAATATCGAGGATGGTGGCGTAATTGGGGACTTTCCGGGCAAACCATGCGCCGAGTATGCACGCGTCGGTACACACTTTCATGGCGCATTTGCTTTGCTCTATGCGGAATTGTTTGAATTGGAACCAGGTATTTGCCATAAGCAGGGCAAAAGTAATCAACGTCCGGTAATCTGCCCGAGTTCTGTTACGTAGCCCGGCCCAACGGGTAAAGAAACCTGGTTGCCGAGCCATACCTGTGTGCGTTCAATTCGGTTAATGCTGGCTGCGGCCACAATGTAGGAGCGGTGAATGCGCACGAACCGGCCTTCGGGCAGGAGTTGCTCCGCCTCCTGGAGGGTAAGACGGGCCAGTATTTTCTGCGAACGAAGATG
>CAMLRX010000228.1 GCA_946482545.1 uncultured Flavihumibacter sp.
ACCCCATTACCATCCTCGCGAAAATGATCGCGTCGCTGCACGATGAAAACAACCACATCGTGATACCCGGCTTCTACGAAGATGTGGTAGAAGCCACGCCGGAAGAACGCAAACTGATGGCTGAAGCGCCTTACGATGAGAACGAATTCAAAGCCGACCTCGGCATTGCAGAAGTTTGGGGAGAAAAAGGCTATACCACCAATGAAAGAACGGGTATCCGTCCAACACTGGAACTGAACGGCATCTGGGGCGGTTACACGGGAGAAGGCGCTAAAACAGTACTGCCCTCTAAAGCCTTCGCGAAAATCAGTTGCAGGCTCGTTCCCAACCAGGATTCCCACAAGATCACCGACCTCCTCATCAACCACCTCAAAAAAATCGCTCCCCCCTATATACAACTGAAAGCCGAACTCCACCACGGCGGTGAACCTTATATGACCCCGATCGACAGTAAAGGATACCAGGCCGCGGCAAAAGCGATTGAAACCACTTTCGGGAAGCAACCCATCCCCGTAAGAGGCGGCGGCAGCATCCCCATTTGCGCGTTGTTCGAACAGGAACTCGGTATCAAAATCGTATTCATGGGCTTCGGATTAGACAGCGATAACCTGCATTCTCCCAACGAAAAGTTCGATGTGGCGAATTACTACAAGGGCATTGAAACGATTCCGTATTTCCATAAGTATTTTGCGGAAGGGTAAGTGGAGGGTTTCCCGCAACGGCGCGACGACGCTACGTTGGAGACGTGAATGTGCGAATGCTTCAGTATGGGAAAACATAAAAAAATCCCGGTTAAAATAACCGGGATTTTTTTATAGTGCACTGGTTTAAAACAACTGCTACTGCATCGAAAACAACGCACTCAACTTCTTTTCCAAATCTTCCCCACGCAGGTTTTTCGCGATGATCTTTCCATTCGGGTCTACCAGGAAATTGGTGGGAATAGCGGAAACGCCATACATTACCGCGGCCTTACTTTTAAAGCCTTTTAGCTCCGACACCTGGGTCCATGGAAGCTTATCCTGCTTTACAGCGCCAAGCCAGGCCCTGCGGCCATCTTCATCATCGAGCGACACGCCAAGTATGGTGAAGTTCTTGTCCCTGAATTTGTTGTAGGCCGCCAGCATCACCGGGTTCTCCGCACGACAGGGTTTGCACCAGGACGCCCAGAAATCCACCAGCACATACTGCCCACGGAAATCAGAAAGCTTAACGGGTTTGCCGGTGGTGTCGTTCTGCATGAAATCCATCGCCATCATGCCTGTGTTCGTTTTCTTTCCCTTCTCTATCACCTCCGCTAATTTTCTGCCGGTGGCAGAGTTTCTCAGCTTTTCCGGGAACAGGGCAAACCGTGCCGCAGCAGTATCAGGGTTAAAGTTGTACGCAAGCTCAATGGTGCTGAACGTGTTCAGTGCAATGTAAGAATTGCGGTGCTGCGCAATAAAGGCACGGCTCACGCTGTCGTAACCGTTTTGCGTGTACTGCATGATGTTCCTGGCGGCCAGCAGAAAAGCGCTGTCCTTCCGTTCTTCGGGTGTACGTGCATTGTATGCCGCCACCAGAGAATCGGCCACTTTTTTGTAGGGCCTCTGCATGGCCGTGAGCAATACATAGTCATCGTTAGTGGAGGATCCTTTCACTACTGCGTTGCGAAATTGGTCTCCGGAACTTACGCTGATGTTGGAATTTTCGAGGTAGAAATACAGGTACTCTGTTCCCTTGCGCGAAGTATCTTTTTTCAATATAAGATTAGCATAAGCGGGCGCGTCAAGCGTTCCGGCGAAACTAAACTTTCCCTTACTTAACAAAGCGGAATCCTTCACCTCTTTACCGGCATCGGTATAATTGAGGTAAACTTTTGCGGGCGCATCAAGGGTTCCGATCTTTCCGGCGAGCTTAAATCCTTTCTGCGCGAGCAGGGTCAATGGAAGGCAGCATAAGGCCGCCAGCAAATTTCTTTTCATCATTTTCTTTCAGATTAATTATTGAATAAGGTTGCGCGGGTTATGGCACCAGTGATACATCGCTTATAAAAACAGCTTCGTAGGCGGAAGCGTACTTCACACAAGCCAACGCGGTAAAGCGCAGGTACCGGGCCGTTACCTGGCCGGTATTCAGTGTTTGCAGGTTGCCCGCCACGCTACCGGCAAATACGCCTTTTTCCTCCCAGGTGGTCCCGTTCATACTCGTTTCTATTTTAATGGAAGTGGGGTAACCACCGAGGTTAGGGTAATTCAGCGCTGTTGGCAATGAATAGTTCACGGCAGTGAACGTGATATCGCGGTTGAAATTGATAGCCACCCACTGCGGCATCTGTTGCGTGATGTTGCTGGCCCAGTAAGTGGTGGTGGTATTGTTGTCTAACAGGTTCGCCGGAGCGAAAGTGCCCTGCTGGGAAGAATTGCCCGCGATCGTCCAGCCGGTTTTATTGATGAACAAAGGCTTGCCGGTTTTAAATACAAGGTACACCACACGATCAGTGGCTATTCCTTCGGTATTACCATCCACTGAATGAATTTTTAACGGCAATACATACGTGCTGTATTCATTGAGTTTTGTTTGCTGCCCGATGTTCAGTTGCGCCGAATCGGATTCTGTAGCGCCAGCCGGGATGCGCGTCGTGGATTTGTAGAAAAGGTACGCTGAAGACGGCAACAGCAGCGCGTTCCCAAAACGGGACCTGTAATCCGCGAGCTTCGTGGTATCTACTGAAAAACTCACCCAATGTTCACTGGGAGAAGGGGTACCGGACAAGGCGGCTTTCATGCCGATCACAATCACAGAATCCTTTAAGATGGAAAGCGGCATTTCAATGGTATCCTTACCGGCAGCCAGTTGAAAAGATACACTTCCTTCGGGAAGCGGCACACGTTCATTGTCCTTTTTACAGGCAGTGAACAGCACAAAGAAGGCGCAAATCAGCGCAATATATTTGTTATGCATTTTGTTCATGTTTTTATTAGGGATTCTGTGGCATCCCCGGGTTAAAACTCAATACCTGCACCGGAATCTGTAAAGTATAACGGTTGCTGTGTGGCGGCAGCGTAGCCACTATGCCACCCTGCGCGTTGTAGCGGTGCACAGTATCCATCCTGTTCTCTTTATCAAGGCGGCGCATATCGAACCAGCGCAATCCGTTGAACGGAAGTTCATGGCTTCTCTCCTTCAATACTTCCTGCAATACTGCTTCCTGGTCGGTAGATTGAAAACGGACATAGGTGGCGGTGGCAAACCTGTTTTTGCGGATGTCGTCGAGTTGCTGCAACGCTGTGGTGAGGTCGTTGCTGCGCGCGGCGCATTCGGCTATGATGAGTTTCATTTCCTGGAGGGAAGTGCCGGTATTCGCATAGGTGAAGGCGGGCGTAACCAGCCCCGGGTAATAAATGGTAGCGCCGCGGGTGGTGAAAGCATAGCCATCGGTACTGCGGTACAGTTTACGCACCCGCAGAT
>CAMLRX010000229.1 GCA_946482545.1 uncultured Flavihumibacter sp.
TAAAGGATGTAACGCCAACATCAGCAACTCCAGGCATTACTGTGCTGGTAAACGGATTAAATATGAACCTGAATACGAAGAAGGTGCCTGTAGTAGAAGGCTGGAAAAGGGTAGAGGTGGACTTTACACAGTCTTCAACGTCAACATTTACCTTGAATCTGAATACCAATGGCAACACAATGTATGTGGACGATATCAGGATTCATCCCTATGACGCTCAACTGAAATCTTTTGCGTACGATGCAACATCCCTCCGCCTCATGGCTGAGCACGATGAGAATAACTTCTCTACGTTTTATGAATACGACGATGAAGGTATTCTTATCCGGGTGAAAAAAGAAACGGAGCGGGGCATCATGACCATTAAGGAATCAAGAACCGGTGTTAGAAAAAATCAATAGCATGAAAACACGTAAACCAGTAAAAACGATTTGGATCTTATTGTCATTGCTTGCGGCAACACTTTCTTATGCCGGGTTTAAAGGAGCAGACAGGTTTGGCAAAGTTAATAATGATCCGCCCCCTGCTGAAGCTGAACTTTTTGAAGTGCAATTCGATAAAGAACTGGACATTCTGCAAAAGATTACCGACCGGTACAATGCGCATCTCTATATCCGCGGTACCATTACCTATCAGGAAAAGAAGGAAGGCGGACAGCCTGTTGTGGAAAAAGTTGATTTCTTTTCCCATTCATCTGAACTGGTGAATGTGCATTTTATGGATTCCATGCTCCGGATCCATGAAGGCGCTCGTTTGCTGACCATTGATCATAAGGACCAGTCTGTGGTGATGATGGAACTGGCTGCGCCTCAAGACATGAATGCGGAAGGATTTTTACCGATAGCCGAACTCTCGAAATACGTGAAAAATATAACTGTTAAAACAAACGGCGCTTTGCATACACTGGAGATAGAACTCAATGAAAATGCACCGGGAAGTTTTCCGCGGTGCAAGCTGCTATATGATCCCGGAAGCTACCGGTTGAAAAAGATGACCTGTTATGGCTATGATGTAGAAATGGCTGAAGGGGAAAGCAACACGGCATCTGAAGTGGTGGTGGTGGATTCTTTAGAAGGAGAAATTGAAACCGGGTATTTCGCCAGTGCCACTCCTGTTACAGTGGAAGTGGAATACCTGGAGGAGCGAAGCAGGGCTCCGGAAACATGGCGGATCGAAAATTTCGTGCGGAAAACTGAGCGGGGCTATGAGCCTATCGGAAAAATAAAAACTTATTCCATCTACCAATAACCTGATCTTATGGGAAGATATGTTGCTGGCATCGGAAAGTCATGGCTGCGTATAATGAGTTGCTGCCTTTTAGGTGTATTGTTTTGTGTTGAGGTATGGGCAGCAGAGGAGCCTTATGCAGGGTCTATCAGTGGTAGCGCTGTTACTGCGGGCGCAAGCTTTCACGTAACCGATGAGAAATTCGTGAATATCTCCGCCTGGAATACGATTGATGGTACTGCTTCCCGTGCCCCGGAAAATATTCTTGAGTTGAAGTTCGATTATTTTAACAATGTATTCTTCTTCAATCAGAAATTTACAATCAACGTCACCGTAAATATAAAGTGTTACAATAATCCTTATGATACGTCCGCCATTTCCCAGGAGTACAACAATGTATTATTGACCATACGGCACGACAGCACAACCGGCCTCGCCTACAAGGGGCTTCATTCCTATAAGTTCAACGGCGCCTACAAGTATAAGGTGACCGTTTTAAGTATCACAAGCCCGGAATTGGGAGCCAGTATTCCCAACATCCTTAAACTGGAGGGCCGCACTTTAATAAAAAGAAAGTACAATTTTAACGCCACTACTAACAACCCGGTACAAATTACAGAGCAGGCAAGAAGAATTTATCTTTCCTGGGTACCAGCGCATTACCCCGGCGCAGAACTTTTCGACCTGGAATACACCATTATTGATGACAGCAGCGCATTTGGAAAGCAGATTCAATCCACCATCACCGCCTCAAACCTGTTTACGACAAACTTTTTGGCCAGCCTGTTTAAGAACAACAGCACGCGGATTACTACGCCCAATGATAGTGTGCTGATCAACCCCGTTTACCGGGGTGGGTTTTTGGTGTTCAGGATACGAGGCGTCCAATTTAAAAATGAATACCTGCCGAGCATTACAGATGCTGAAAAATACCTGCGCACCACCGGCAACTGGAACTATAGCGCCACGAAAGTAGGGAACCCCTACTACGCTTATAATATCGTTGACCTTTCCTGGCATGAAGACTCCCTGAACTGGCAGTATTCCGTTTCATTCGCGGAAGAGGGGAAGAAAAAAGAGATGGTGGGCTACTTTGACGGATTATTCAAGAACCGGCAGAACGTCACCATCAACAATGCAACACTGAATGCGGTGGTGCAGGAAACGTTTTACGACGCACAGGGAAGACCTGCGGTTAATGTGTTGCCTGCGCCAACCAACGATGGTACGCTGCACTACTTTGACGCGTTCAACAGGAGCAACCTGAACAAACCATACAATTACTCCGACATATCGGCTGGGGTCAATTGTAATGATACCGCTGCACTTGTCTCAGATTCTTCTGGTGCCGGGAGATATTATTCTGAAAAAAATGATGTAAATGATTATTTCTTTAAGAAATATATTCCGAAAGCTGAAGGATATCCTTACTCTTTTACCTCTTACACGCAAGACAATACTGGAAGAATAAAAGCCCAGGGTGGGGTGGGAAAGGTATTTCAGCCAGGTCAGGGGCATGACACTAAATATTTTTACGGCAAGCCTACGCAGGACGAACTTGACCGGCTGTTTGGTGTGGAGGCGGGCAACGCTATCCACTACCTGAAAAATATGGTGGTAGATCCCAATGGCCAGATCAGCGTTAGTTATGTTAATGCGAGCGGGAAGACTGTGGCTACGGCGTTAGCGGGTGTTACCCCTCCCGGACTGGAAAAACTGCCATCCCACGACAATGTGGGTACTCCGGTCAAGAAAGGTATGTTAACCAGCCAGGACTTTACGGATGAGCTCAGTACGGGGCTTAAAATTGGCGTAAGTTCATTTCTGGCACCAATAAGTGGGGAGTATAAATTTTTCTACGACCTCACACCACTGAGAATGGATGTGTTGTATGGCTCATCCCTTCAATATAAAATTTGTAATACATGCTATTATGACCTCGAAATATTAATTAAGGACAATTGCGGCGTAGTGAAGTCATCGGTTCTGAAACCAGTATTAGCAGGGACATTGTTTCAAACCAGTTGCAGCTACACCGCACCAGTTATCTCAGATAGTTTCGCCTTCAACATCGCCGCGCACGAAATCGGGGATTACAGCATATC
>CAMLRX010000230.1 GCA_946482545.1 uncultured Flavihumibacter sp.
TAAAGGTCTTTCTCCATCAAGGGGTCGCGGCCTTTCAAGATGTTCATTTTTCCGGCGAAGCCGATTCTCCGGTCACTTTCTTCATTCTGAACTGTTCCCAATGACACATCGAGCGAGGCCAGTCTTCGCATGAAATAATCGGAACGCTGGTATTTTTTGAGGTCCTTCCTCCGGTACAACAATTCCCAGACCGGTTGCGATTGAATGGCGATATTGGGATTGAGGCGCCATGATTTGAACGACCAGTCTACCTTGAAATCTTTGATATCCGAAGTGCGGTTGATCTGCGAAGGCGTTACGCCCATCAGGTCGAACACGGGGGAAGGGGGAATGGCGAATTCTTTAGGAGATAATCGTCCGGACTTGCTTTCCTCTTCCTGTGCGAATCCGGCGAATGGAAGAAGCAGTAGCGGTAAAAGGGATATTTTTCGCATGAAAGATGTATTTGCAGGGATGTACTTCTGGTGATTTTGTTCCCTGTAAATGTCCGCCGCGGAGTACCTTCATTAAATACCTGTTCCTGGCGAAAAATAAGCTTTAGAAATACCTGATATTTGGTAGTGCGGGAACCGGCGATTGTATTAGTTTTCAAACCTGAATTGGGCAAGGTTCAATGATTCGTAATATTTAATGCTTTATTGTATGCGGCTCTTATATAAAAAGATGTGTATTGTTCTGCTGCTGGTGTTGGCTTCGGGTGTTCTTCTGGCGCAGAAAGTGAATGAAGACAGTCTTTGGCAAATCATCCGGAAACCGAAGGACGATACCACGCGGGTGGATGCCCTGAACCGGCTGGGCGGCTACCTGCTCACGCACAAGCAGGATACGGCGGGCCTTTCTCTGCTGGGCCAGGCCCTGGAAATTGCCCGAAAGGAAAAATATTACACGGGTATATGCCAGTCGCTGATCGCAAAAGGTAATTATGCGGTGAAGATGAACAACTGGCTGGAAGCGATCCAGACTTATGAAGCTATTCTTACAGAGCCATCACCACCCAAAGACAGTCTGCGAAGGCTCCGTGCCCACATGATGGCCCACAACAACCTCGGTGGCATTTACAACCGGAATGGCGATTATGCCACTGCGTTATCCCACCGCCTGAAATCTCTTGAACTGGCCGAGCTACAGGCACCAGATCCCAACAACCTGGTGATTGTGTATTGCAACATCGCCAGTGAATACCGGCAGTTGAAGCTTTTCGATAAAGCTGCGGAATACCTTGCAAAAGCGGCACCCCAGGTGGAAAAAGCGAAACCGATTTATCATTTTGATTATTTGTATGAATTGCATTCGCTCTTCAGTGTAAGAAATGACAGCGCCGGAATAGGCCGGGTATTGAAAGAAATGAATGCACTGATCAACACTGCTGAATTCAGCCCATACCAGTTATTGGATACCCGTTATGAATATTATAAGCTGGAAGGGAATTTCTTCCGCGATTACTACAAGGCATATGATAAAGCAATCGCAGCACACGGGCAATCACTGAAAACGGCTTCAGAAATGAACAACGAAGGCAGTCGCCTTTCCGCCATGCAAAACCTGGCCACTAGTTATTATGAAGCAGGAATGGTTGCTAAAGCTATTCCTTTGTTTGAAGAAGTGTACCGGTCTGGCGTCGCCACCGGACTTACGTTTAATGCCCGAAGGGCCGCCGGTTACCTGTCCGATATTTTTAAGGAAAGAAAGCAGTTTGAAAAAGCCCTCGATTACCGTGAAAAAGCGATTCGGCTGAAGGATAGTCTTGAAACAGATGAAAAACTGAAAGAACTGAATTTTCTGGAAGCCAAATACCAGAATGAAAAACGCATGACCCACATTTCTTCCCTGGAAAAAGAGAATGCAGTGCGTAAACTGGAAGTGCTGGAGAAGAACCGATGGTTGCTGGTGTCCTTGGGCGTGGCCGTGTTGTTGTTGCTGTTGGTATTGCTGATTTATAGAACGGGCCGGCAGCGAAGAATACTGGCGGAAAAAGAAAGGAAATCGAAAGAGGATGAAATAAAATTCCTGGAAGGACAGCAACAGGTGATCTCGCTGCAATCGATGGTGAACGGGCAGGAAGCGGAACGTACGCGTATTGCCAAGGATCTGCATGATGGGCTGGGCGGACTTTTCTCCACCGTTCGGATGCACTACAGTACGTTGCAGGAGGAGGTGCCCGGGTTAACAGGCAATCCGCTGTATAAAAAAACCAGGGAACTGATTGGTGCCGCATCTGAAGAACTCAGAAGGGTAGCGCACAACATGATGCCGGAGGTGCTGCTGAAGGTTGGGCTTCCCGAAGCGCTCCGGGATATGAGCAACAATATCAGCGCTGGCAAAATGTTATCCGTTAATTTTCAATCCTACGGATTGGAAAAACGCCTTGATCGTACCACGGAAGTAATGTTATACCGAATTGTACAGGAACTGATGAACAATATTATCAAACACGCGGCCGCAACCAGTGTGCTGGTGCAACTGAACAGGGAAGGGGACAGGCTTAGTCTGGTGGTGGAAGACAATGGTAAAGGATTTGATACCTCAGCCAACAATGAGGCGCAGAGCATGGGATTGTCTACCATTAAAAGCCGGGTGGAATACCTGAAAGGGAAATTGTCGATCGATTCCGTGCCTAATGTGGGGACCACGGTATTGATTGATATTTTGCTTGACGAAGGATAATCATTGAACCGATAACGTACATTTGAGCATAGCTGAATTTATGGTAAAACTGATGATTATAGATGATCACCCGTTGGTGGTGGATGGTGTAACTACCATGCTGAAGGACGAATGCTACCTGGAAGTAATTGCCGCGGCCCGCACCGGCCGTCAGGCCCTGAGCATGTTGAGCGAACACCCCGAATGTGATGTGGTATTACTGGACATCAACCTGCCGGATACCGACGGGTTGCAGCTCTGCGAACAAATCCGGCAGTTACACGCTTCGGTAAAAATCATCTGCCTTACCTCCGTGAACGAAGCGGGCATTATCTCCCAGATGATCAGGAAAGGAGCGAATGGTTACCTGCTCAAGGATATGGAAAAAACGGAACTGGTTACGGCCATCAATAAAGTGCTGGACGGAGACGTTTACCTGAGCAAAGCGGCCAACGATAAAATACTCCAGCAACTGCGCGAATTGGATATCAATCCGCAACAAATCCCCATGTTGACCAGGCGCGAAAAAGAAATTCTATCCTTACTCGATAAAGGATTTTCCAGCCAGGAGATCGCGGAAAAACTCT
>CAMLRX010000231.1 GCA_946482545.1 uncultured Flavihumibacter sp.
GCTGCTGCAGGCTAACCCGCAAACGCGCGACATTTCTATTATTTTCGTTACCGCCATCAATAAAGGAGAACAGAATGTATTAAAGGGATTTGAAGAAGGTGCGGTAGATTTCCTGGAAAAACCACTCGATATCAATATCACACGGGCAAAAGTGAACGTGTTCGAAAAATTGTATTTCTACCAGCACGGCCTTAAAGACGCGATCGCGGAAAGGGAAAGGGTAAACCAACAACTGGAAAGGTTTATGCACGTGGTGGCACACGACCTGAAATCTCCACTCAATGGCGCCATCAGTTTCCTGCACCTCATCCGGGACGAAGACGCTACAAAATCGATACCTGATCTCGCAGACAATATGGACATCGCCATCGATTCGATTTCCCGCCTTTCAGGAATGATCACCGCGATCCTGGATTATTCCCGCCAAACCATCGCCAACCAGCAAACAGAAGAAGTGGATACGCACTTGATGGTGGAAGAACTGATCAGGGCGCTTTTTCCTCCGCCGCATATCATGGTAACGATAGATGGCAGGCTACCGGTATTGCATACCTGTAAACCCAAGTTGTTGCAGGTGTTTCAGAACCTGCTCAGTAATGCCATTAAATACATGAACAAGGCGGAAGGACGCATTACGGTGGGGTATTCTATTCAACCTGAGTTTTACGAATTCTGGGTACGCGACAATGGTCCCGGTATTGCCAGAAAAGATACCGAACGTATTTTCAGGTTATTCGAAATACTCGATGCCGAAAATACAGATGCCGAAAGTACCGGTGTGGGTCTGAATATCCTGAAGTTGCTGGTGGAAGAACAGGGTGGGCAGATCCGTGTGGAATCTGAAGAGTCGGTCGGCAGTTGTTTTTATTTCCAGTGGAAAAAATAAAAGTTCACCCAATATGTAACCATGGCTGCTCAACCTGCAATACCTTCTTTACTGGAATTTCTCGATTATATACACCCGCTTTCAGATGGGGCGAAGGCTTTCGTGGCGCAACGTGCGGTGGTAAAGAAAGTAAAAAGAGGGAAGTTCCTCGTGAAGTCCGGTGAATATTGCAGGCATATCTATTACATCCACAGCGGGGTGATCCGTTCCTTCCTGAAAGAAGGGGGGAAGGAAATCACGACCTGGGTGGACCTGGAAGGAGAGATTTCCACTTCGATCCGCGGACTGTGTTACCGGGCCCCATCGCTGGAAAACCTTCAGACACTGGAAGATTGTGAACTTACCCTGTTCGAATACGAAGACCTGGATTACCTGTACGAACATTTCAATGAAGCGAATATTTTAGGCCGGAAGTTCCTCGAAGCCAGTTACGTGGCCGCCGAAGAACGGGCGTACCTCTGCAGAATTCCCAATGCGAAGAAAAAGTACCTGCACCTGCTGGAAACCAGGCCGGAGATCATCAACCGCATCCCGCTGAAATACACCGCATCCTTCCTGGGTATGACCCTCGAAACGTTGAGCCGCATCCGCAATGCCATGAAGCCTGTCAAGAAATAGTTTGATATAGATCAAAAATTCTGTGACATGTGTTGATGTTCAAACATTTAGTTATCGGGCGAAGTGCAGACTTGTACTATATTTCACCGGTTTGCGGTTTTTTGCAGGTTTATAATTACCTATTACCATCACTTTCGAATGTCGTTTTACTGTATTTTATTTGCAGGATGAACGATTTCGAGTTCCAGTTTTTCCCCAATCCCGTACGCAATACCATCAAGGTAGTGGTGGCGCTGTCGGGCAAACGGCTGAACCTGGAAATCACCGATTTGTTCGGCAATACCGTTATGCAAACCATTCTTTCTTCGAACGTTTCCAATATTGATGTGACCCGTCTTCAAACGGGGTGCTATGAACTCAGCCTTTCCGACGGAGGCGAAAAAAGCGCTCAACCCTTCGTGATAGAACGCTGATCTTTTTTACCCCCGATCCTGAATACGCGCGCGATGTTAAAGCCGAAATGAATGTCTCCCTTTCCCCAGGAACCTGTAGTGCCCGTAATAAAACTCCGTTCCGTCATACCGGTCGAATTGGTGAAATGCAATTGGAATACGTGTCCGCCCGTTTCAATATCCAATCCCAGTGCAAGCGAGTTGTAAGTGCCAGCCAGTTTGTTGAACTGGTAATAATATTCACCGTTCACGCTGATCCTTTTCGACAGTTTCTGCCGCCCGCCAATGCCCAGGGAATAGAACGCTGTGGGATCGGAAGAAAGTGGTACGCGGTTGTACAGCACAACGGTGGGCATGAGTTGAAGGGACGTGTTTTCACTGAGTTTCCTCGCCACCAGCAATTGATGGGAATAATAGAGCCGGTCGCTGAAACGGAGTTTGTTGGTGGTGCGAAGGTCTTTCAGCGTTTGAATGGCCATTGTGCCCACATACGTGGCCGTTACCGGAACATTTTTAGCGCCTTCCGACTGGCGGAGGAGCCGCAGCTTTACAAAACCGTCATATTGTTTTTCATGGGTACTTCTGCCCACCCCGATGGTGAGGTTATTGGTGATTCCGAAATCTCCCCCCATCCTGAAAGAGGCGCCGTCCAGTCCGAAAAGTGTGTAAAGTCCTTCGTTTACCATACCGAAACGGTGACTTATTTTGAAATCGAATATGCCCGGGGCCGTGTTTTCTACGGAATGTCCGTTGATGAGGCGGGAAGTTTTGAAGGTGGCCGATACATACCTGGTGGAGGTTTGAGCAGCACTATCACTTTCCGCTTCCATTAATTCCGACAGGTCCTGGCTGTTTACGGCTGTGCTAATAAACAGGGAGAGAGCGCCTGCGATAAAAACCTTTTTCTGCATAAATACGGATGTTTTACTGGTACCTGCAAAGCAGGGAAACCTTTACTTTTTTGGCCACCTGGTTGCCGATGGCCATGCCTTTTATGTTAAAGTCTTTGAGTGTGAGATCGAACGTACTGGTCGCGGTTATTTTCCCCTCCTTTACTTCAATGTTGCCTTCCGCGGTGATGGGTTGACTAACGCCATGAATCGTGATCGCACCGGACACAGAAACTTTATGAGTGCCATTTTTAGAAAGGTCAAGCTGATTGAAATTGGAAATATTGCCTTTAAAATCAGCTTTGGGGAATTGGTCGCTCTCCAGGTAGTTCTCGTTAAAGTGTTCCTGCATCAGCGCGTTCCTGAAACGAAATCCTTTGATCAGCACGGAGAATACGATTTGTCCGTTGCTTGTTGATAATTTA
>CAMLRX010000232.1 GCA_946482545.1 uncultured Flavihumibacter sp.
TCCCGTTCCGCGAACGGCGTAATTGTGGTCACCACCAAGAGCGCACGCAAAGGAGTTCCGCTGAAAGTGGAAGTGTCTGCCTTTACAAGAATAGGAGGAAAATTCGACCTTGATTATGTGAATCCGCTTGCTTCATCGGCCGAAACCGTTGAATACGAAAAAGCTTCTTTTGGAAAATGGAGCGCGCAGATCAATACCGGTTCCTTTCAATCCAATGTGGGATGGGCCTGGTCGCTGGGAACCACCGCTATGAGCGAGCATGCGTTAGGCTTCATGACTTTACAGGAAAGAGATGCCATCCTTCAGCAACTCAAAACGCAGAGCAACAAACAGCAGATCAGGGACAATCTGCTTGCTAACCCGGTGAACACCCAATACAACATCAACCTGTTCGGTTCTTCCGGTAAAATGAGCAATGCACTTTCCTTGTTGTATGAAGGCAACCAGTCGAACTTTAAAGAAACCGACAACAAAAGGTATATGCTCAACTTCAGGACGGTGACCAATATCACGAAGTTCCTGGACTTTACCGCCGGTGGTATGGTGCAGTACACCGATGCCAACAACAACGGGGTTTCCCTGGGCGATATCCAGGGATGGTCGCCTTATGAAATGCTGGTGAATGCGGATGGATCACTCACCGATATCCATCGGTATTACACGCCCATTCTTGACAGGTTTGTTCCAACAACCAAGTTCCCTTACGCTGATTGGACCTTCAACCCCATTTCAGAAATAAGGAACAGGGAAATTACCACCAAACAGCTCAATGCGCGGTTACAGGCTGGAATCACCCTGAAACTGCTGCGTGGACTTTCCATTGACAGCAAGGTGCAGTACGAAATGTTCAACACCTTCAACAGGGGATTCAACAATGAAAATACATTCGCGGTAAGAAGCGCCGTGAATACTGCCACCACCTGGAACCAGACTACCAACGTGCTCACACCCAACCTTCCCAAGGGAGGCATACTCACGCAAAGTCGCAACAAAGGAGAATCTTATATCTTCAGGAACCAGGTGAGTTTTAACAGGAGCTTCGGCAGCGATCATGAGTTGAATGCAATTGCCGGTACGGAAGTAAACAACCTGGTAACCGAAACATTCGGTAATCCCACCACCTACGGTTATAACGACCAAACACTCACAGTGGGCGTATTCCCGAATGGTCCTGGCGGCACTTTTAAAACCATTCAGAACTGGATGGGAAATAACCAGACTTTCGCGTATTCTAATTCTTTCTCTTACAGAACAGAAAGGTACTTCTCGTATTTCGGTAACGCGGCCTACACCTATCGTGGCAAATATACCTTGTCGGGCAGCTACCGTACCGATGCTTCCAATATGATCACCGACGATCCTAAGTACAGGTATGCGCCTTTCTGGTCGGTAGGTGGTTCATGGCAACTGAGCCAGGAAGACTTCTTTGCCAACGTACGGTTTGTGGACAGGTTGAATGTACGTGTAACCTACGGTTTCAACGGGAACGTGGATAAGACGACGGCTTTCCGCCCGCTCATCTCGGCAGGAGGCACACCCAATATCTATACCAATGATTTCACGGCCACCATTTCCAGTTTCGGTAACCCCACACTGCGTTGGGAGAAAACCAGCACCTGGAACCTGGGCATTGATTACGCCTTGTTTAAAAACAAACTCTTCGGTAACATCAACGTGTACAACAAATCTGGTCGTGATCTTATCGCACAGCTTTCCATTCCTGCTGCAAACGGAACCACGTCTCAGAAGCTGAACAATGCGGAAATGACCAACCGTGGTATTGAAATAGAGATGGGAACTGAACTGCCATTGAAGGGTAGAAACATCACCTGGAGAGGTAACCTGAACTTCGCCTACAACCACAACAAGATCACGAAGCTGTTTATCGCCAACTATGCTGCATCTACGCTGTATTCAGGCGGAACGGGCGCGTATGTGGAGGGCGAGAACGCTAATTCGATCTGGCGCTTCCGGTATGCGGGTGTGGAGAATACACAACCTATGGTGTATGGTCCGCTTGATAAAGATGGTAACCAGACCAAATACGACTTCGGCGCGTTCACCCCTGGTGATGGCAGAACCTATATGGTCAATTCCGGAACCACCATTGCGCCCTATACACTGGGATTCATGAATACTTTCAGGGTATATGATTTCAGCCTTTCCTTCATCCTCACCGGAAAATTCGGGCATGTTTTCCAACGTAAGGGCTTCAACTATCCGCCCACATGGACTTCCCGTGTATTGCCGAACGTGAAGCTTTCCGAAGTCATGAACGGTGATCCTTCACAGATCGTTCCCTTACCACAGAACGACATTGAACCGAGGTATTATTTCTGGGACCGTTTCCACCAATACATGACCTACCTCATCGAAGATGCTTCGCACATCAGGATGCAGGAAGTGAACCTGACCTACAACCTGAACAGAAAACTGCTCTCAAAAGCGAACATCGCCCGTGCGATGGTATTTGTGCAGGGCAACGACCTGTTTACCTGGTACGCCAATGATGCGAAAGAAGATCCCGAGTACCCGCTGGGTACCATGAACCCAAGGCCGAAGTTAACATTCGGGGTTAAACTTGAACTTTAAAAAGGAACAACATGCGTAAGAAAATCAAACTATATACGTTGCTTGGACTAGGTTTGTCGGCAGCTTCCTGCAACGCCTATCTCGATAAGCAACCTTCCAAAACAACTTCCCTGGAAGTGACCACCACGGCACAGCTGGATGCGCTTTTCAATACTTATGCCTCCTTCTATTCGGAAGAAAACAGGACGGCTATTTACGGCACTGATGATTTCGGCTTAACGAAAGCGATCTATGATGCACGCCCGGGAACTTTCACCATGGCTGCCTTCCATTTCGGATTATGGGACATCCCCTTCCTGCCCGATGATACAAGGGAAGGATTCTGGAGCGGAGAATTCAGGAAAATATTCACCGCGAACATGGCATTGGAATATGTGGACAAAGTGGCCGGTACCGATGAAGAAAAAGACATCATTAAAGTGGATGCCCACCTGGTGCGGGCTTACAGCTATTTCCAATTGGCGGGTACATATTGTCTGCCTTATACTGAAGCCAACAAGAGTGAGCCCGGTTTGCCCATAAAAACGGCAACCAGTTTTGAACAACCGCTGGAAAGGCAACCTTTGGAAGAAGTGTACAAACTCATTGAATCAGACCTGCAGGAAGCATTAAAAGTGC
>CAMLRX010000233.1 GCA_946482545.1 uncultured Flavihumibacter sp.
GTTGGGAAAAAGTGCGTCCACCACTTTTAAGAGGAGTTGCATCAGGTAGAAATAACCCAGACTGATGCAGGCGAGGATCACGAAACCTACAACTGAGTATTCATTCAGACTGAAAAAGTCCGTCACATTCAGTGAAACGACGGTAGAGTCTTTCACCAGGCTTTTGATCACGTCACACACATAATAAGTGGCGGTGAGCAGGAATACGTTCAGCACAATCATCATGGTCCATCTTTTCCATTTTGCCCAGGTGGAAAAGGTTACTTTGGCGAACGCGAGTTTGTTGCGGGTAAACAGGATGATCCAGAAAAACAGCAACGCGTTGATGAGCAGGTCACCAAGGGAAGGATGAATGAAATCTGAAGCGAATATGGTGGGATCGAACAATTCAAAATCGCGGTACCGGAAGGGGAACGGGATATGGTAGGAGAGCAGCCTGATGAGCGCTACGGTACCGCCAAGCACCGCGATACCACTCCATGCGCCTTTCCTGGCCGCAATTTGTTCGGCCAGTGTTTGAATGAAGAACAGCACCATAAGTACGCCTGCCAGACGAAGAACAATGGAAACCCAATCCGGCTTTTCCACTGCACGTACATTGCTTTTGTAATCCAGGTAAAAAAGACTGTTCCCGTTCAGATCGGTGATGCGGTATTCGTTGGGCGCATCGGTTATTTTATAGAGGTCTTCGGCACCTGAAAGACCGATGAACCGCTTCTGGAGATAAGTGTTCCGGATAAAATATTCTTCCCGCACCTGGAGCAGTCCTACGGCGAGAATTCTTTTCCCGTTCATGGGAATGGTTTTCTGCCACATCACATATTGCCCGTTCGCCAGGTTACGGAACCTGGTGGTATCGCCCCAGAACAGCCGGTTGTGTTCCGGTTCGGTACGTTGGTTGTTCCAGAACACCAGCTTATATTCCTGCCAGGTATTCACATCGTAGAGGTAAAAACCGTAGGCTTTGTCCACGGCCTTTTCCAGTCCGCGTTCCGTGTATTTGTCTTCAGCCAGGCGGCGCATGAGCGCTGTATCCGTCACGAATTCGCGGAAATCCTTTTCGTAAGTATATACCCGTTCCTGGAGCGAGTTTTTTACACCTTTGATGGAGGAGGTATAGGACAGGTAATTGCTGAAAATGAAAGACAGCGTGAACAGCCACGCCGCTGCGATGAGCAGGTAGCCATTGAGGTAAAAGATCCTTTTAAGTTGTGCGATCACCGGGGTTCATCTTTTTTCACGCTGTTCCAGATGTTGTCCATCTCGGGGAGCGTCATCTCCTGCAGGCCTTTTCCCTGTTCGGCGGCGATTTTTTCCATTTGCTGAAAACGGGAAATGAACTTGCGGTTGGTGCGCTCCAAAGCGTTTTCCGGGTCGAGTTGCAAAAACCGTGCGTAATTGATGAGGGAGAAGAAAAGGTCGCCCAGTTCTTCCTCTGTATGAAGCGCATCGCCGTGGTCAACGGCTTCTTTCAGTTCACCCATTTCTTCTTCTACTTTCTCCCAAACCTGTTGCGCGTTTTCCCATTCAAAACCTACCTGTTTGGCCTTTTCCTGGAGGCGCATGGCTTTCACCAGCGCGGGAAGCGATTTGGGCACACCTTGCAGTACGGAGGTTTTTCCTTCTTTCAGTTTCAGTTGTTCCCAGTTGCGTTTTACGTCTTCTTCGTTGTTCACCTGTACATCACCGTAAATATGGGGGTGCCGGGAAACCAGTTTATCGGAGATACCTTCCAATACATCCGTTAAGGTAAACTTTCCCTGTTCGGCACCAATTTTAGCGTAGAAGATGGTATGCAGCAGCAGGTCGCCGAGTTCTTCTTTGATGCCTTTCCAGTCTTCACCCGTAATGGCATCGGTGAGTTCGTAGGTCTCTTCAATGGTTTGCTGACGAAGGGTATGGATGGTTTGTTTTTTATCCCAGGGACATTTCTCCCGGAGTTCATCCATAATACCCACTAACCGGAGAAAAGCGTCTGAAAGCGGTTGCTGCATATCGGTTCTGTTTAGCCGAAAAAGGTGATAAATAGGAAAAAGAACACGGTAAGGAAAGTGAAAGTGAACAGGGAAATAAAGTTATGCAACACCAGTTTCGCCAGTGTTTTTCCCCTTCCATCACCATAAAAATACCGCATCGCCTTATAGGTGTAATAATAGAAGTAGACGAACAGCAAAAATTGCAGGACACTCCAGAAACTGCTCATGCCGAAGTTTTTCATCCAGCGGGAAAGGAAGAAAACAAGGAGGAGCAGGAATGAAAAAATGTACAGGTGAATGCTGAATATGCCGTGTCCTGTGTACCAGATGTGTTTTTTACGCCTGTACAACAGTTGAAAGGTGAGCGCGAAGAGGGGTAGTGAAAGGAAAAGTATTTTGGGGAACTGGTGCAGAAACCCGTCTCCTAGTTTTTCAACAAAAGCTTTAGGGTTAGCGCTGTACTCCTCATTCATACTGAGCGTCCGGAGTTTAAATTTTTTGCTGAACCAGCCATCTCTTTTGGATGCTGGTAATTTTTCCTGCGCGGCCAGGTACGCTTCTTTTGTCCGGTATTTCTGATCGCCAGCTTCCACGCTGAAGCCGCCCGGGGTTCTCGTAGAATCGGATTGCAACACGAAAATACTGTCCAGCGTTCTTAGTAGTTGTGCCGAATCTTTTGTGCCCGCGAGATTACCGGCTTGTGCGCGCAGTCTGTCCAGATTACGGCTCCGGGTGGAACTTTCCGGGTTGCCCAGGTTAATTTTGGTGATGGAAAAGAAAATCAGGAAGAAAAGCGCGGAGGTGAAGATGTACATTCTGATGGGATTCAGGTACTGCTGTCGTCGCCCCTCCAGGTATTCTTTCGAGAGGAACCCGGGCTTCTGAAACAACAGCCGCACCGTACGGAAGAATTTTCCGTCGAAATGGGTAATGTCGTTAAAGAAGTGGGTAACCAGTCCCCAGAAGGTTTCCTGTGGTTCTATATTTTCCTGGCCGCATTCCTGGCAGAATCTCCCGGCAACCAGGGTTCCGCAGTTCAGACAATGTTTATCGTGGCGTTCTTTCCCGTGTGACACAGTTTAATGGATGGTTCGGTTTTAAAAGTAGGATAAATTTCAGGCCGTGCAAAAGATATCAGTAAATTTGAACGTTTCTATATCCTAAA
>CAMLRX010000234.1 GCA_946482545.1 uncultured Flavihumibacter sp.
GGAACTGGCAAATGGATTCAGCACTTCCATCATGGTATTAGGAGAAAAGAAAGGCCAAAAACTGCTGAAAAAATTTCCGGGCTATACTTACATTATGGCCACCGATAAAGGGAAATTCATTCATTCAGCAAGTATTCAGCTGGAAATATCTCGGGTAAAAAATAACGATTAAACGCAGGCTCAATAACAATCAGTCAGCAGCCTTCCTTTCTCCAGTAAAATGTCGCCCAATCCCTTTTCACGACATATATTATTGAGAAGCGCACATACATCTTTCTGCATGGCAAGGGAGCCGCAGATCATGACCACCGCTCCTGCGCGCAGCAGTTCAGTAATTTCCTCCGTATCCCGTGCGAGTATATCGGTCACATACATGCGCGATGCTTCTCTTGAATAGGCTTCATGCAGGCCCGACAAGCGGCCGTCCGCTTCGTAAACAGATAATAATTCACGGTAACGGTCAAGCGAATACCTGTACCTGAACCCGGTATAAAGATGTAGGATTCTTCCCGTTTTATTTTCCCCGATCATACCCAGGAAAGGGGCGATACCCGTTCCGTTCGAGATCATGATCACAGGGTTTTTACCCCCGGGAAAATGGAAATGCCGGTTCTCCACGATACGCGCCTTCAAAGTATCACCCACCTGGAGTTGGTGGAGGAACGTTGAACCCAGTCCTTCCGGGTGAAGTTTGAGACTGAGATGAATAGCATCTCCCAACATACCAATCGAATACAACCTTTCCCGGTGGTCGTTGGCGGGGTAGATGGCCAGCAGGTCGCCGGAGCGGACCTTCATTTTCTTTTGGGGAAGCAAGGTAAGTTCAAAAGCGAAATCGGGTTCGGCAGCATCAGTTTTATGTGTAACAGTGAACGATGGAAGGTGAAGATGGTGTGCCGGAAACAATTTTGCCTCCGCCTCCAGTTGCTGGCCCGAAGCATCGGAATATAGTTTGCACCAGGTGGCATAGTCTTCGGGGGAACGGTCATTTACGGTATGCACATCGATGATCGGGTTTGCCCATACCTGTTTTCTTAACGCTGCATCCACATCAAGGCCAAAGCGGCAGAAATCATCATAACTGCGCGAACCAAAGGCCAGTACAGTGAAATTAACCTGCTGTGTTTGCGGGTATCGTTGCAGTTTTGCAAGGAACTTTCCCGCATTGGAAGGCGGATCGCCCAGGCCATGCGTACTGGTGAAAACGATCAGTTGCTCCATGGCCGGGAACACCTTGTAATTGTCAAGATCAGTAAGCCATACTTTCTCCCCTTTTGCTGACAATTGTCTGGAAACCGAAACGGCACAGCGCAATGTGCTGCCATTCTCGGAACCTACCAGTATAACGGTGGTGCATTCGTCGGCCCTGAACTTATTCTTTTGTTTATTGGCCCTTCTCCGGAAAGTGATCAGGAAACCCGAGCCAATAAAGAACAAAATATACCCGCAGGAAATAGCCAGGATGATGGCCCATACAGCGCCCGACCGACCACTATGCCAATCGAGACTCCAGGCGTTGAGCCTGGCCGCGGAACTGTGTGCCGCCTTCGCGAGCGGTTCCCCGGTCACCTGGTTGATGGCGATGGTGCTGTCGTGAAACTTTACCATGAAATAATCTTCCACATCCTCCGAGAACGGGAACTCCAGGGTTTGCAGTTCGGCGAGCGAATGGTTTTTAAAAACGGTGAAACTATTCCAATCCAATGCGGGTTCAGTTTTGATGGCATCAAAATTCACTTCCACAGAAGGTGTTTCCGCCCTGATCCAACCAAATCCCGTTGCTGAAAGATACGCGCCGGTAAAAGCGATGAGCAGTATCGGGAAAAGCGCTATCCGGCCAAATACCACGTGAAAGTATTGCGCCCCTGATTCATGCCCCACTCTTGCGAAAAAACGAAGTATACCTTTCTGCCGCTGAATGACTAGAATTATACCTGATAATACAATAAGCACCAGCAGAAAGCAGGTAACACCCATCAGTAACCGCCCGGTTTCGTGCAGAAAAAGTGAGCGGTGCAAAGCCGTTACCCATTGAAAAAAAGAAGATTGTTCTTCAACGTTTCCAAGTTCTTTTCCATTACGGGAATCGACATACGATTTTTTCCCGTTCCCGTCTTCATCGGTCCAATACAGCACAAGTGCTCCTTTCTCCATGCGGAGTTCCTGCACATCTCCATACTTTTCTTTCAGCATGGGAACGGCTTCGGATAAACGAACGGCAGCAGGATCCTGTACACGGTAAGCATTGGCTTTATCGGTCAAAGGATCGAAAGCCAGTACAATTCCTGTAACGGAGGCGAGGAGGAGTAATAAAAAAGAAGATACGGCCAGTGCGAGGTGGCTGTATCTCCATACAGATATGATCATTATAAAAGATCGTTCGGTTAAAGTGCGCTGAAACGAACGTAGCGGATATAGCCTGTACCTTCCGTTTTAGCAGCCAGTCCTTCGGTAGTAAGGGGAATCTCCACGTCTTTCAGGTGGTACTGTTTATCCTCTACCGCCGTTTCAAAACGGAGTTTATATCCCGCGTTGAGCTTGCTTTTCTCCAGTTCAAGGTTCACCACGCTTCTGTCGCCACCGGCAACGGAAGCGCCCGTAACGGCGCTCAGGTTTTCGGGTTTCTTGCCCATCGCCTTGTGCCATTCTTTAAGATCAGGGTACCATTTCTTATCGGAGCCCATCACATACAATGTTTTTTCGTACCCCCCTTTTGGATTGATGAGCGATACCACGATATAGGCGCCTTCTCCCATGTAATTGGTCATCTGCACCATGCACTTGTACTTCAGGTTCTGACCAAAAGAGATTGCCGGACTAAGAATACACACTACAAATGCCGCTATCAGCGCCTTTTTCAACTGAGCCATATTGTTATTTTAGAAAATCAATAGATACGTTCTGACGTGCAAAGTTCTCGTTTTCTCCGGCGAGATCAAAAGCGGTTTCATCGAAGCCTGTTTTCACCTCTTTTTTAGCACCGATGGAAAGCAGGTATTTCAGAACGGCGTCATCTTTCGCAATCATGGCCGCTTTATGCAAAGCAGTATAGCCTTCTTTGTTCTTCGCATTTACATCCACGTTATAAGCGGCCACCATTTTCAGCAAGGCGACATCGTTTTTTGCCGTGGCCAGGTG
>CAMLRX010000235.1 GCA_946482545.1 uncultured Flavihumibacter sp.
TCTTTCTGGCCATTGTTTTCGAGGAAGAACTGCAGGGCAGGTGTTGGGGCGCGGAGGTTATCCCCGTTCTGCATCAGTTCCATGGCGCGTTCGAGGATGCGGATGAGCATTTTTTCAGCGCCGAGTACCGTTTTGTGCAGGTACACCTGCCAGTACATGAGCCGCCTGGAAACGAGGAACTTCTCAATGGAGTAGATGGCTTTTTCCTCCACCATCAGTTGCCCGTTGTGTACGGTGAGCATCTTGATGATGCGGTCGTAGCCTACCACGCCTTCGGAAACACCGGTAAAAAAGCTGTCGCGGGTGAGGTAGTCGAGGCGATCCACATCGAGCTGACCGCTTACCAGTTGGTGCAGGAAGGGCTTTTCGTACTGATCGGTGAAAATACGGATGGCCAGGTCCAGTTCACCCCCGAATGCTTCGTTGAGGTGTTGCATGATCATCAGCGAGATGGACTCGTGGTGTACGTCGCGGATGATGACCTGTTCCAGGGCGTGGGAGAAGGGGCCATGTCCTATATCGTGCAGTAATATGGCTGCTTTCGCAGCGGTCTCTTCCTCGGGTGTGATGTCCACGCCTTTGCTTTTCAGTTCGTTCAGGGCACAACACATCAGGTGGTACGCGCCGAGCGAATGGTGGAGCCTGGTATGGACGGCACCGGGATAAACCAGGTGGGCGAAGGCCATCTGGTGGATGCGGCGAAGTCTTTGATAGAAAGGATGTGCTACCAGCTTCCGGATAAGCGGTGTATCCAGCGTAATGAAGCCGTGAACGGGGTCGTTGATGATCTTCCTGGTAGCAGGCACCATATTTATTGTTAAAGACGTGGTTAAATAGTGCGCAAAAGTACGAAATGCCGGGGCGTATCGCTTAAATTTACAGATGCCCTTTATTTACGGGTGGTTTCGTAGAAAGCGGCTGGCTGCCCATAGCGATGAAGTAGAAGTGTGCGACGCAAGGATGCCGCTATGTAAAACCAAAGCTGACCTCATAAATAATTGACGAATAACAGTTTAAATAATAAAAATGGGAATTGCAAAGATACTCTGGGTGGATGATGAGATCGAAAGCCTGCAATCGCAGAAAATTTTCCTGGAAAACAAGGGCTATGAAGTACATACGTTAACCAATGGGTTCGATGCCATCGACTATGTACGTGATTCCCCGGTGGACGTGGTGCTGATGGACGAAAGCATGCCCGGCATTACCGGACTGGAAACCCTTGCCAAGATCAAAGAGGTGAACCAGCAGATTCCTGTGGTGCTGATTACGAAAAATGAAACGGAAAACCTGATGGATGAGGCGATCGGAAGCCAGATCGCGGACTACCTGATAAAGCCCGTAAACCCCAATCAGGTTTGGCTGAGCCTGAAAAAGATACTCGACAACAAAAGGCTGGTGGCTGAAAAGACCACTTCGGCTTACCAGCAGCAGTTCCGTAACCTCTTCATGGCGCTGAACAGCAGTCCGGATTACAACGAATGGATGGAGATTTACCGCAAACTGGTGTACTGGGAACTTGAAATGGAGAAAAGCGACAGCCCTGAAATGCAGGAAGTGCTGCAAACCCAGAAGCAGGAGGCCAACACAGAATTTTACAAATATATTTCCAGGAATTACGGGGATTGGGTGCACCCTAAAAGCACGGAGGCCCCTGTAATGTCGCATTCGTTGGTGAAGTATAAAGTGTTGCCGCACGTAGAGAAAGGAACACCAGTATTTTTTATCCTGATCGACAACCTGCGATTCGACCAGTGGAAGGCCATCCAGCCCATATTCGCGGAGAATTTCAGGATACAGGAGGAAGAAACTTTTTACAGCATATTGCCCACAGCTACCCAATATTGCCGCAACGCGATCTTCGCGGGCATGATGCCGGCAGATATAGAAAAAAAATTCCCGGTACAGTGGAAAAATGACGACGATGAGGGAGGAAAAAACCTGTATGAAGAGGAGTTTTTCCGCGCGCAGCTCCGGGCTTTAAAACGGGAAGACATTAAATATTCGTACACCAAAGTGCTGAACCACCACGACGGCAGCAACCTGGTGAACAATATCCATAACCTGATGAGTAACGACCTGAATGTGATCGTGTACAACTTTGTAGACATGCTGAGCCACGCGCGCACGGAAATGGAAGTACTCAAAGAACTGGCCAGCGACGAGATCAGCTACCGCAGCCTCACGGCCAGTTGGTTCGAACATTCTCCGCTGCACCAGGCGCTGAAGAAGATCGCGGATAAAAAAATCCGTATTGTGCTGGCAACAGATCACGGGTCGGTACGTGTGAAAACACCGTACAAAGTAATCGGCGACAAACAAACCACCACCAACCTGCGTTATAAACACGGCAGGAACCTCAATTATGACAATAAGGACGTATTGGCGTTCCGGGAACCCAAAGATATTGGTCTGCCTTCGCCCACGGTAAACTCCACCTTTATCTTCGCGAAAGAAGACGGTTACCTTTGTTATCCCAACAATTACAACCATTTTGTGAACTATTACAGGAACAGTTTTCAGCATGGTGGCATCAGCATGGAAGAAATGATTGTACCGGTGATAAAGATGAGCAGTAAGTAGGAGGTCAGAATTATTTCCACAACCTGTGTAAAAACTAATCACTTACCACCAACTGCCTGCCGTAGATTTGTGAACCTGTTAAAACGGAGATTAGGCTATGAAGTACAACCAGGCAACATTAAACAAGATCGAAAAGATACTCGATGAAATGGAGTATGTGGTGCGTTACGAACGCGGTACTTTCCAGAGCGGCTACTGCATCCTGGAAGACAGGAAAGTGGTGGTGCTCAATAAATTTCTGCAACTGGAGGGAAGGATCAATACATTGATAGATATCATCGCGAATATTTCATTTGATCCGGGGTTCCTGCACCCGGATACGCGTAAAACTTACGAAGAGGTGATCGCGCGCCATGCCGCCGAGAAACAGGAAGCCTGATGAGCGGAAACGGGTCTTACCATATTACCTTTCTGGGAACCGGCACCAGCAGTGGCGTTCCGATGATCGCCTGTCCGTGC
>CAMLRX010000236.1 GCA_946482545.1 uncultured Flavihumibacter sp.
TTTGAGATTGCGAAACCTTCACAACGTTCTTACAAATAAAATCATAGACTTTATAAACCGGAATATACCATGGAACACTATACCATGAACCTGAATTTAAAAGTATGGCGCCAGGAAAACCAGCAGGATGCCGGAAGGTTTGAAACATACCAGGTGAGCGATATTTCCTCTGAGATGTCGTTCCTCGAAATGTTCGACGTGCTGAATGAAAGGCTGATCAAAGAAGGAAAGGATCCCATCGCTTTCGATCATGATTGCCGGGAAGGTATCTGCGGCATGTGTTCCATGCACATCAACGGTAAACCCCACGGTCCCTGGGAAGGAACCACCACCTGCCAGCTCCACATGCGCGCCTTCAAAGATGGCGATACCGTAGTGGTGGAGCCCTGGAGGGCAAAGGCTTTCCCGGTGCTGAAAGACCTTGTGGTAGACAGAACTTCTTTCGACCGTATCATCCAGGCCGGAGGATATATTTCTGTGAACACCGGTAACGCGGTGGATGGTAACGCCATTCCCATCGAAAAAGAAAAAGCCGATGCCGCTTTTGCCGCTGCAGCCTGCATTGGTTGCGGAGCTTGCGTGGCAGCTTGTAAGAATTCTTCCGCCATGTTATTCCTTTCCGCCAAAGTTTCTCACCTGGCCTTATTGCCACAAGGTGGACCGGAAAGAAAAACGCGTGTACTCAACATGGTAGCTCAGATGGACAAAGAAGGATTTGGCGCATGTACCAATACCGGTGCCTGCGAAGCTACATGTCCCAAAGAGATTTCAATTACCAACATCGCGCGCCTGAACGGAGAATATATTTCAGCAGGATTGGTTTCTGAATAATAGATTATAAATAGGTTTTGTATAAATAGGCACATCGAAAGGTGTGCCTATTTGTTATATGGCGTTGCGAGGCGCGAAGCAATCGCGAGAAATCTAAATTATCTCCACCAAAAGAATTTCCCAGACTCCGTAAGAAATAAGATCACCCTTCATTATTAGTAAATCCATCGTTTTATCCGTGAAAAAACGCCCTTACACCCCGTTTTTTTCTCCCTTGAAAACTTTTGGAACCGATCCCCGAATGTGTAGCTTTGGTAAAAATCTGAGGTATGGAGAACAGTGAAAAGAAAAACATATTGGTAAAATGCGGTAACGAATACCTGACCCAGGAGTACCTTGATGCGTACGATCGTGAACTGGAGGAAGGGAACGCGCAGGTAGAGCGGGGGGAATTCGTGACCCACGAAGAAGTGCTAAAACAGTTCAGTGAATGGGAGAGCAGGATGCGGCAAAAGTTATCTGGTCAAAGCAGGCTTTGAATCAGAAACAACGCATCTCAGATTATTTTGAATATTATGCCCCAGCTTATTGTCTGAAATTAATGACGGCGGTTCATGAAGCCATTAATAAGATGGCCCGCCATCCCTATGCTTATCCGCCTGATGGCCGAAAGCGAAACAACAACGGAACCTATAGTTTCCTGGTAGCGTACAGTTACCGTGTTTCCTTCCGGATTGTTGGCAACACTTGCCGAATTGTGGGCATCCGCCATGTGAAACAGGACGCTAAAATGTACTGAGTGTGCTTTTTGATGTCCCCCGTGAATGTCCTACCTTTGCACCCTCAAAACATTAAGTATTCATGATTAGTGTAAAGAATGTAACGCTGGCTTACGGCAAAAGAGTGTTGTTCGATGAAGTGAACATCAATTTCACGAAAGGCAACTGTTATGGTGTGATCGGTGCGAACGGAGCCGGGAAGTCCACTTTTCTGAAAATACTCAGCGGCGAGATCGAACCCAACAAGGGGACAGTGGAAATATCCAAGGGGGAACGCCTCGCTGTATTGAAACAGAACCATTTTGAGTTTGATGATCAAACGGTTATCAATACCGTGCTCATGGGCCACAAGAAAATGTGGGATGTGATGCACGAAAAAGACAGTATTTACGCGAACCCCGATGCGACAGAAGATGATTACCTGAAAGCAGGTGAACTGGAAGCTGAATTCGGGGAAATGGGTGGCTACACTGCCGAAAGTGATGCGGCCAGCCTGCTCAGCAACCTCGGGGTGAAAGAAATCTATCAGCAAAGCCTGCTGCGCGATATCCCCGGTAACCTGAAAGTACGGGTGCTGCTCGCGCAAGCCATTTTTGGTAACCCCGATATCCTGCTGCTGGACGAACCGACCAACGGCCTGGACATCGAAACCATCAGTTGGCTCGAGAACTTCCTCGCCGATTACGAGAACATCGTATTGGTGGTGAGCCACGACCGTCACTTCCTGGATGTGGTATGTACCCATGTGGCTGACGTTGATCGCAGCAAGATCAAAGTATTCACCGGAAACTACACATTCTGGTACGAGAGCAGCCAGTTGATGGCCCGCCAGATCAACGACCGGAATAAAAAGAACGAAGAGAAACGCCAGGCGCTCCTCGACTTCATCGCACGTTTCAGTGCCAACGCTTCTAAAAGTAAGCAGGCCACCAGCCGTAAAAAAGCGCTGGAGAAACTTACGATTGAAGAGATTGAACCCAGCACAAGAAGATATCCAGGTATCATCTTCCAGCCCCTGCGCGAAGTAGGAAACCAGATCCTCAATGTGGAGAACCTCGGCAAATCCGTTGATGGAAGGAAATTATTCGATAAGGTAACCTTTGATGTCAGCAAGGGCAACAAGATCGCCTTCTATAGTAAGGACCCACTCGCTGTAACCAGTTTCTTCGAAATTATTACCGGAAACGCACAGGCCGATAAGGGAAAATTCGAATGGGGAACCACGGTTACTTCCGCTTATCTCCCACTGGAGAACAACGAATTCTTTAAGGAAGGATTGCCCATGATGGACTGGCTGCGCCAGTTTGTACCGGCCCATGTTACAGATGCGGATGAACCTTTCCTGCGCGGCTTCCTGGGCAAAATGTTGTTCAGCGGAGACGATATCGCGAAGAAAACCAATGTGCTCAGTGGAGGTGAAAAAGTACGTT
>CAMLRX010000237.1 GCA_946482545.1 uncultured Flavihumibacter sp.
ATATTCCCCTCGTTCTCGGGTGCGTGGGTACTTTCAAAAGAGAACTTCCTCCGCAACTCAGTATTCAGTAACCTGAAACTTAGGGCTGGCTGGGGAAGAACGGGTAACCAGGAAATTCCCGCCAAAATCACATTGGCACGCTTTACGTCCAGTACCGCAGCAGGATACAGCTATCCGCTGTACCCTGGAACAGACTTCCCGAGTGGTTCCGTTTACACAAGGTTGTACAATCCTGATATCCAGTGGGAAGTATCTGCCCAAACCGATCTTGGTGTTGATTTCGAATTCATGAACGGCGCATTGAGTGGTACCGTGGATTATTTCAGGAAAGTAACCAACAACATCCTGCTGGTGGTGATTCCTGCCGATCCTATTCAACCTGTGAGTGAGCAATGGACCAACGTGAAAGACATGACCATTACCAACAAAGGGGTGGAAATCGATCTTAATTACAGGAACAAAACCAGCTTCGGACTTGGCTATTCCATTGGCGGAAACATCACGTTCATAGATAATGTAGTGAAGAATTCTCCTTATACAGTTATCCCTTCCGGATCTGCATCAGGTTCCGGACTTACTTCGGCTACTATTAACGGTTATATCAACAACGAAGCGATCGGTACTTTCTTCCTCCGTGAATTCACCGGATTCGATGCCAACGGCATCAGCACTTTCACCGATGTGAACAAAGATGGTGTGGTGAACGATCTGGATAGGAAACCATTGGGTTCCGCATTGCCCACCACCATGTACAACGTGAATGGAACATTGTCGTATAAAGGATTTGATCTTGCTGCAAACTTCAATGGTGTATCCGGCAATAAGATATACGATAACACGGCCAACGCCAGTTTCTACAAACTGTTGCTTTCCAAAGGGGTGAATACCACGCCGGCTGCGGTAGAATTCCCTGAAGAATCCGTGAACAATTCTGCCCCCGTTTCTTCCAGGTACCTGAAGGATGGAAAGTTCTTCCGCCTCAACAACCTTTCCCTGGGTTATAACTTCAATACCACGGCGCTCGGCATCTCCTCCTGGGTGAAAGCCATGCGCGTATCGCTCACAGGACAGAATCTTTTTGTGATCACACCTTATGATGGGTATGATCCTGAAGTAAATACCGACCGCCAGATGGGTGGCGTATTGTCATACGGAATTGATTACCTCAGTTATCCTAAAGCCAGAACATTTCTGCTGGGCTTCAACTTCACCTTTTAATGTGTACTACCATGAACAAGAAAAATAAATTATTCGGCATACTGATGGCAACACTCCTGCTGGGAGCGGGTTGCACCAAACTGGATGAAAAAGTACTCGACGAATCGCTGACACCTGGATCAGGAACGGCTACCGATCTTGAAACAGCCGAAGGAGTGATTGCGCCCGTGTATGCGCAGCTCCCCGATCTGTTTCTGCATACCCGTTATTTTACCTTGCAGGAAATTTCCACTGATGAAGCGATCCTTCCATACCGAGGTGGTACGGACTGGGGTGACAACGGGATTTACATCGCCATGCACACGCACAACTTCACCACCTCCGATGCCAACATCCGTGGCGTGTGGAACCTGCTTACGCAGGGCGTTTCAAGAACTGTTACGGCCATCAATACTTTGCCCACCCTCAACGATCCCTCCGCTAAAACCTTCCTCGCCGAGGCCAGGGCCATGCGTGCCTATTACAACATGCTGCTCCTCGACCTGTTCGGAATGGCTTTTGTAAAAGAAAACGGTGGTGAACTTTCAAAAATTATTCGCGGCAACGATGCGGTGGAATACATTAAAAGTGAACTCCTCGCCGTAGAGCCCGATCTTTCTTCCGATGTTACCCACGGACGTATGTCGAAGCAGGCTGCATGGGGTATTCTCGCACGGCTGCACCTGAATGCCGCTGTGTACCGTGATATTTACGGAACGCCGTCCTTCACCAATGAGGATATGGACAAAGTGCTCGAGTATTGCGATAAGATCATTGCTTCCAACAAGTACCAGTTCTCCCCCGAATACTTCGATCTTTTCGATGACGACAACGATACCAATAAAGAGATCATCTTCGCTGTGGACCAACGCGCAGAACTCAATGGGCATAACCGTCTGGCGTATTTCTCTCTTTCCGGCGATCAGTTCCCGCTGCCTCAGTATACAGGCGCCAATGGAACTGATGGCCCCGCCATTACTTCCGATTTTTACCGTACATGGGTAAACGCTAATGCACCGGTTGATCCCGCTGCGGCAGATGCACGTTTTTTTAAACAGAATTTCACTGTTGATCCTATTACGGAGGAAGCCTGTATTCCCGCTGCAAATTTTCACATCAACCGCGGTATCCTCAGAGGACAACAGTATGGTTTGAAAAGGGTGAGCGGTGTTTTTCAGAAATGTCCTAACGGCGATATGAAAATATCGAAGCTGGTACACGATACCCGTAACCGTGGCGACCTGGCCGTGAATTTCACCGAGCAGGTGGATTACACCACGGCAGGCAGCAACTATCCCTCTGGTTTCCGTGTTTCCAAATATGAGTTCAGCCGCAAATCCGTAAGCGGAAGGAACTTTGGTGAAGCGAATATTGTGATCCTCCGTTTGGCCGATGTGTACCTGATGCGTGCAGAAGCTAAACTCAGGAGAAACAACGATGCTGCCGGAGCGCTTGCAGATGTGAATGCGGTACGTACCTCCAGAACGGCCAGAACACCAGTTCCTGCTGCGCTTACCGCCATGAACCTGGAAACGCTTTACCGCGAAAGAGGATTTGAACTGTATTGGGAAATGGTGCGTAGAACCGATATGATCCGCTTCGGAAAATATGAAGGTACCTGGACAGAGAAAAACAATTCCAATCCGGAAAGAAGGTTGTTCCCCATCCCGCAAACTGCGATTGATGGTGCAAGCAATGTGAAGGATTACCTGGTACAGAATAAGGGTTACTAGGAAAAGTAAACATAGA
>CAMLRX010000238.1 GCA_946482545.1 uncultured Flavihumibacter sp.
CGCCGTGGAATGCTATTTTCATGATTTTATTTTTTGGAGAGATGCTTTTTGAATATGATCTTCTTGGTAGGGAAACGCCTCACCCCAACCCCTCTCCGGCCGGAGAGGGGCAGGAACAGCATAAGAAGATTGGTGTAATCGAGTACTGATAGGTGTTATGTTTGTGTTTTTTGTTTGAAGGACCAGGTGAAATGGAATACGGCCACGGTTTCGCCTGCTGTGTTTTTCCCGGTGGCGGTGGCGGTAAATTGGGTGCTTTCTCCGGAGGAACAGGCCAATTCCACCGCTTGCGCTATTTCATGGCCATCTGTACATTCAAAAAAAGTGTGGCTGATGGCCTTTTTAAAATATTCCGCTTCCATTTTCACTACAAGCATGGAAACTACGGGCTTTCTTCCAAATATGGCATTCATGGCCAGCAATCCGGTACTCATTTCCGCTGCCATGGCAAGGCAGGCAAAATAAGTGGAGCGGAAAGGGTTGGTGGAAAACCATTTGTAAGGAACAGAAACGCTCGATTTTTCTCCGTCGAAATAACGCACACGTACACCCGCAAAATACGCTGAAGGCAATTTTGTGATAAGGAACAGGCGCAGTTTGAGCGGATTTGCAACAATATCCTGGAAAGATGGCATAGGCAACCGTTAATTTTATAAGTGAACTAGTTGTTCTTCCCAATCTGCACCACACAACCCATTGCGCCATCCGAAGCGTTGGAACGCAATGCTATCATTCCGTTTGAAGTGGCGGAAACGGTGGCGCTTCCGGCATTCACCACACGAAGCGCGGCGTTCAGCTTCGCGGCATAATCGCCGGATGCCTTGTTGATTTCCTCATTAAACGCGGATTGATCGATGGGTGCTTTGCTTACGACCACGGCCATAAAATCGCGCGTACCAAGACTATCGGCCATCAATGACTGGTTCTTCGGGAACAACCGGTATCCCGTGATGCCACAATAGGGTGTATGCTTCGATTGTTTGGGATCGTCTTCGGAGGGATAGGGAAACAGGATATAACCTGAGCCATCCGTTTCCTGTCCGAAAACATAGATGTAACATGGAACATTGTTCTTCACTTCAATTTTAAATCTTGTTCCCGCTTCAATGTTGCGGGTAGTCTCCAGGCTATTCCCTCCCATTGACCTCAACGCGATGTACGATTTATCTTCATTCTTTACCAAGCCCACCGATACTTCCAGTGGTGTACGCTGCAGGGTTTCCGTCGCGGGCATGGTATTCACCCCATAAGCTTCCCGCACGAACCGTTTAAAATCGCCGTACCGCACCCATGCGGTGCCATTGTTGCCCCATTCAGGGCCCCAACTGTTGTAGAGCAGAAAAGCGCCGCCGTATTTACGGTCATCGTACCCCACCACGCACATAGCGTGACCACCGAAGCCCATCATGGATTCATCTCCGGGAGCGGGTTCCCAGAGGGCCTGCCCCATCATGGGCTGCATAAAACTTTGTCCCACCATCATCCCTATCACAACAGGTGCATCTGTGGCAAGATGCTCTTTAATGCTTCTGATAGAAATGTCCCGGGTGCTTTCCGCGGCTGTAAGCCGGTTGAACCCGTGCATCCGGTATTGCGCCGCCTCCTGCACGAGTGATGGCGGTGGTTGGCGGGTACAATTGTTTTCATCATAAGGAAAAGCATCGTAAGGAACAGCGCCTTTTCCCTGCATATATTCCATGGCACGGATGATGTAGGATCCCTGGCAACCTTCCAGTCCGATCTGGTTGTACAGGAATGCCGGAGAGAAAGCGATGTTATCAGGGTTTTCACCGGTACGTGCCGCTTCCAGGATGGTGCGCGCTGCATAAGCGCTGCTCCAGGCCACACAACTGCCCTGCGCCCCCTGGTTTTGTGCCGATGGCGCGAAGCGCAGCAGGGATACGGCTTCCGGTAAGGGATTCTTTCCGGGGTCATCTTCCAACCCTTCATAAACTTCGGCTTTCGCGAACTGCTTTGGATCCAGCACGCCACCCGTGGCTAACTTCGACAACTGATCGAACATGCCGCTGCCGGTAGCGCAACCGCCACCGCGCCCCATCAGGAAATACGCGCCTATTCCGATCACGAGCAGGAAGAGGATGCCTTTGCCGCGAAAAAGGCCCAACAAAAGCGGCAATAGATTGAAGAGGCCTCCGCCGCCGGAGAAGCCGCCACCACCGCGGGAGCCACCGCCGCCGGAATCGTTGTTGTCGTTGTATTCGTTAGGATCCTGGGGATCATCTACCATTCGGATGGGCATAGGTCACATGATTTTAGGAAACTAAATGTAAGGTTTTCAGAGAAGATTTCCATTGAAGGGGTTTAGCATTGGGTTAAAATACGGGTTGGGGAAGGAGATAATCACGGTGTGCTGAATGATGTTTTGGCCGGGTGGATTTTTTATGGAAATGGGTTGGGAACTTTGTTGAAAATGGTGTGGGATGAAAGGGGCTGCGGTGTATTTGATTACGAATAGGTATCATAATGTATTGTATGTGGGGTCGACGGTTAGTTTGAGGAGGAGGCTGCTGGAGCATCAGTCGGGGTTTTATGGGAAGAGCTTTAGCAGGAGGTATAATGTGGATAAGCTGGTGTATTATAGATGGTTTGAGACGTTGAAAGAGGCGCGGGAGGCGGAAAAGAGGATAAAGGGCGGGAACAGGAGGGCGAAGGAAAAGTTGGTGGAGGGGATGAATAAAGGGTGGAGAGATTTGTGGGGAGAGGCGGGGGATGGAGAGTGAGGAGTGAAAGGGTTGGCTGGTTGGTTGTTGGAGTGGGGAGCTTGTTGAGGTGCGGGGAGATTATTGGAGTGGGGTGGTTGTTGTGGAGTTTTTTTGGGGAGGCTTTTTTTGTTGGGAGGTTGGTGGGCTTGGGGGAAGAGAGGGGTGAGCGGTGTCTGGGGGAGAGGGTTAGTTGGAGTGGGGAGTTGGTTGGGAGGG
>CAMLRX010000239.1 GCA_946482545.1 uncultured Flavihumibacter sp.
GCGAAATTAAGCGGCGTGAACCCGTGGTTGTCTTCCATTTTCAGTTTCGCCCCTTTAGACACCAGGTATTCCATCAGTTCGGTGTTTCCTTTGGAAGCGGCCCAGAAAATATAGGTACGTCCATCGTGCGTGAGCTTGTTCACATCATTTCCTTCCTGGGAGAGGAGGAACTTCACGGTTTCGTTCGAAGCTCCGCCGTTAATCGCCATCACCACGGGATCAAAATTACCCGCATTGTAGGCCGAAGGGCTGTTCCCTTTTCCGATATCGGCCTTAATTTTTTCGATAGTAGGCGCTGATTGCCAGTAAGACTGGTCCAGAAAAACATTCTGTTGTGCCCTGATGCCGCCGCTTATAGCGAGCATCAATCCCAGGATCGCGTATTTCATTTTATGCTGATTATACTACCAGACGACGATTGGTTGAAAATCTTTCGCAAGGCAGTTTGTTAATTTGTTATAGAATGAGCCGCAAAATTAGCCTGATAATCGGGTAGAATGGTTACGAAAAGCGGAATTTCCCGATCGAAGACTGAAATTCCCCATTACGTAGCCTGTTTCCAGCCTGAAATAATCCCTAACTTTAAAGCACAACATTTCCCGATGCACCAGGATATCACCACTTACAATGCCGCCCAGCTTCCGGAAGATGCACAGATTTGTATGGCGCTGGCAACGGCAATAGACCAGGAACTCCCGGAGGCGGAAAGTAAAATATGGCACCGGCACCCGGTTTGGTTTCTGAACGGTAACCCGGTGGTGGGTTACAGCAAGCTTAAAAACTGCATCAGGCTGCTGTTCTGGAGCGGACAATCCTTTGAAGAACCCGGTTTACTGCCGGAAGGTAGTTTTAAAGCCGCCGAAGCACGTTATACCGATGTGACACAAATAGATAAGAAAGCGCTGAAACGCTGGCTCGGAAAAGCGAGGACTATCCAGTGGGACTATAAAAATATAGTGAAAAGAAAAGGCGTATTGGAAAGACTGGTGTAGAACATGAACCCGTTCTTTTAGCGTTCCACCTACCACAAACGTGGTATCCACAGGGCATTCGTTTTTATTTATTTTTATACAAAATGCTCCAACATGAAAAAGATCAGTTTCTACGTTTGTTCTGCCGCATTGTTACTGGCAGCCTGCAACAACACCGAAAACGCATCAAAAGAAGCCACAGCGGCAGATTCCACCACCGCTTCAACAGAAAAAAAAGCCTGGATAGCCGTTGATTCCGCCACTGAAATGAAAGCCTGGATGGATTACTCCACCCCCGGTTCCGCCCACGCCATGCTCGCGAAAGACGATGGCGAATGGATTGGCCAGAACACCATGTGGATGAGCAAAGACGCGCCGCCCGCCACCAGCACGTCCACCATGACCAACAAAATGATCCTCGGCGGACGCTACAAGATGGGCACCTATAAAGGCGATTTTATGGGAATGCCGTTTGAGGGCATGTCCATCGGCGGTTACGACAACCACCTCAAAAAGTTCTTCAGTACCTGGTTCGACAATATGGGTACCGGCATGATGAAAATGGAAGGCACCTGGGATTCCACCACCAACGCGATCACCTACCATGGTACCATGATCAGCCCCTCAAACGGCATGGAATGCGAGATGAAAGAGATTTTCACTTTCATGGATGCCAACACGGCCAAAATGGAGATGTTCGGGCCGGATTCCAAAACGGGAGAGCAGTATAAAACGATGGAGATTCTGCTCACGCGGAAGAATAAGAAGTAGATCTTATTTCACGCGAAGACGCAAAGGAGCAAGGACGCAAGGGGCGGTTGAGGTGCGGGTTGCTGAGGAAGGATTTCTCGCAACGACGCAACGCCTTGATTGATTAATGGCTTGCTTTGTTTGCAGGATGTATATTTTTAAGGTGTGACCGAAAGTAAAAAATAAGAGGATGATTTAAAGGTAAAATAAAGACTTTGAGAATCGCACAAACGAAAATTATCTCACATCAACAATCAAATATAAGAGTGTGTATCATACTTTGATACACACTCTTATCGTATTTAGTTATCAGGATATTCACTCAAGCGCTAACGTTGCGCCTTTGCGTCGTTGCGTGCAATAAAATACTCACGTCAATCCCAACAGAAACGCCCCAACACAAACAAGGCCTTGCGTCCTTGCTCCCTTGCGTCTTCGCGTGAAATAAACCACATACTAAAAACACAATTCCCTCTGCGTTGCGAGGCACGAAGCAATCGCGTGAAAAACATCCTTTAACCCTTTGCCAGCAACACCTTATCCGGCGTCATCGGCAAATCCCGCAGCCTTCTGCCCGTAGCATTGTAAATAGCATTGGCTATCGCTGCCGCACACCCGATAATTCCTACTTCTCCCAGTCCTTTCGAACCGGAAGGATTGATGTTCGGATCGGGCTTCCCAATAAATTCCACTTCAATAACGGGCGCATCGGCGTTTACCGCAAAATGGTACCCTGCAAGATCGTTGCCCACCAAACTGCCTGTTTTCAGGTCCACGGCCTGCTCTTCCATGAGCGCCATGCCAATGCCGCCTACGGCAGCGCCAGACATCTGGTTGGCAGCCGCCTTTTCACTCACAATTTTGCCGCCATCGGCCACGCAGATCATTCTTTCTATTTTCACTTTCCCGGTTTTCGTATGCACGCGTACTTTGCAGAAATGAGCGGCGGAAGAACAAAAAGCGTACTGCTGCCGCTCCGCGCCAGGGCCTGAATTCGCTTCCACTTCAATTACCGAGAGGTTGTTCTTTTCCCAAAGCTGCGCGTAAGAAATCGCCTGATTGCCAGGCGTTTTTAAAGAAATACCCGTATCAAAAAGCAACACATCTTCAGACTTTACATCTTTATAAGCATCGTTCTGCAAAGCGGCATAGGAAGCCAATTTGCTTTTGAG
>CAMLRX010000240.1 GCA_946482545.1 uncultured Flavihumibacter sp.
GCTCCACAATCACCTCCTCGCCTTTCCGGGCCAGTTCATACAAACGTTTACCGTCCTTTTTGATGGCGGAATGCGCGGGCGGCACCTGCATGATGTTGCCTATGAACGGAAGGGTTGCTTCGCGAAGCTGTGTTTCCGTAATATGCTCAAAAGGTTTAAAATCTGTGGGTTCACTTTCAAGGTCATAAGTTGGAGTAACCGCGCCCAATGTAATGGTGCCGGTATATTCCTTTTCCTGGGCCATGAATTCATTAATGCGTTTGGTAAATTTCCCTGTGCAAACAATGAGTAACCCCGTGGCCAGCGGATCCAATGTGCCGGCGTGTCCTACTTTTTTGATCCGGATGGTATTCCTGATCTTCCTTACCACATCGAACGAAGTCCACTCCAGGGGCTTGTTCACTAAAATCACCTGTCCGGCTTCAAAAGGATTCTGCGCTGCTTCCAATGCTTTTTTTGCGAAGGTAAAGGATAAATTATTTCCTCAGATGAGCATACGACCTTTCAGTTCGAGGTATTTGTTCACGGTTTGGATGGTCACTGCTTCCGGTGCGCACAATACAGACAGTATTCCTTTGCGTTGCAGTTCCTTTACCATCCATCTTTTTTCCTGGATGAATTGCCTGGCGATGGTCTGTTTGTACAAAGTTTCCACGCTGCCGTCTTCCATTGAAGCCATCCCTTCCAACTCGGGGTTTTCGAAGAACACGACCAGCAATAGGTGCCGGGATGCCATACTTTGAAGATAGGGCAACTGCCTTTCCAGCGAAGCACGGGATTCGAAATTGGTGAACAGCACCAGCAGACTTCTCTGTGGAATATTCCGTTTAACGGTGGCGTATAACCGCTCGTAATCCGCTTCGCGGAAACCGGTCTTTTCTTTATAAAGTGTTTCCAGCACCAGCCCCATTTGTCCGCCCCTTCGTTCGGCGGGCAAAAGCGTATCTATCTTATCCGAGAAGGTGAGTAATCCTGCTTTGTCCTGTTTCAGCAGGGCCACGCGCAACAACATGAGCGAGGCGTTGATGGCATAATCCAGCAGGGTGAGTCCGACAAAGCTCATCTTCATCACCCGGCTCTTGTCGATCACGCAATACACCTGCTGGGCACGTTCATCGGTATAATGGTTCACCATCAGTTGCCCGCGGCGCGCGGTGGCTTTCCAGTTCACGGCCCGCACATCGTCGCCCAGTACATATTCTTTGATCTGTTCAAACTCCATGCTGTGGCCGATCCTGCGGATAGCACGGTTGCCCGTTTCAGAGCGTGCGTCCGAAAATGCCAGCAGACTGTACTTCCTGATTTCGAGGTAGGATGGATACACTTTCACTTCTTCGGGCACACCTGCCTCTACCCTTCTCACCACCAATCCAAGCGGCGATTTCAGCAACAGAATGATGCTATTGAAAACATATATTCCTCTTTCCACAGGCCGCACTTCTTCTTCCAGCAATACTTCCTTTCCGGGCTGTAACACCCTGGCGGTCCATTTGCGGAGCTGTGCCAGTTGAACAGGCATTTCGTCCAGCAGCCGGGTATGTATCGGAAATGTGGTATGGTTGAAAAGTACCCAACTAACCGGATTAGGATCGCCATTGCTGAAGCGTTCCGGCAACACCCTTTTTACAGTTACAGGCGCGGATTTAACGAACAGCAACAGGTAATCGATCAGTACCAGAATACTCAGAAACCCAACGCACAACTGCGCCGGCACCAGCAGGAACGGCATGCCAAAAGCTGCCACCATGACCAGCGCAAGTATTCCCAGCACAAAATAGGTGCGCCGGGAAAGATAGAGCGGGCGGATGAACTTTTTATAGAACCGCATCGGCTACCGTGGAATTTCTATGGATGAAAGAATCGTGGTGATCATATCATCCGGAGTTACGCCTTCCATCTCTTTTTCCGGTGTAAGTGCAATGCGGTGACGAAGCACCGGCGCGGCCACGCGGAGTATATCGTCAGGCGTAACGAAATCACGGCCATTCAACGCGGCAATCGCCTTCGATGCATTCATGATGCCGATGGAAGCACGTGGCGAAGCGCCCAGGTAAATACCGTTGTGGTTGCGCGTTGCGGTCACCAGCGCTGTGATGAAATCGAACAATTTTTCTTCCATGTGCAGTTGCTTCACCTGTTCCCGCAGTTGTTGCAGCAACGCGCCATTCAGTTGGGACACCAGCTCAGGTTCCAGTTTTCCGAGCATGCGGTGGTGGCGCATGAGTATTTCTTTTTCTTCATCCGGCGCGGGAAGCGGCACCAGTATTTTAAAAAGAAAGCGGTCGAGTTGTGCTTCGGGCAACCGGTAGGTTCCTTCCTGCTCAATGGGGTTCTGGGTGGCCACCACCATGAAAGGCTCTTCGAGGCGGTAAGTTTGTCCGTCGGCAGTTACCTGTCTTTCTTCCATTACTTCAAACAGCGCCGACTGTGTTTTGGCCGGGGCACGGTTGATCTCATCAATCAGCAGGATACTGGTAAAGATGGGGCCCTTACGAAACTGGAAAATGGCTTGTCCGGGGTGGAACACAGAGGTGCCGATCACGTCACTAGGCATCAGGTCTGGCGTAAATTGAATCCTGCTGAAAGGCGCCTGTATGGCCCTGCTCAGCATTTTCGCGGTAAGCGTTTTTGCCACACCGGGTACACCTTCCAGCAATACGTGACCGCCTGAGAGCATCGCTGCCAGCAGCAACTCCATCATATCTTCCTGCCCCACAATCACCTTGCTCATTTCCAGGCGCAGTTGTTCTGCCGAACGGCTCAGTTCTTCCAGACTGCTCCGTTGTTCAAATACATCTTCCTGCATTCCGTTATCCATGTTGTTCTTTTTTATAAAAATTATTTAA
>CAMLRX010000241.1 GCA_946482545.1 uncultured Flavihumibacter sp.
ATTTGTATCAGTAATAAAAGAATCACGTGGCCGAACGTGGTGAAATGCGTGGCCGTGTCCACCACCGTGAGGCCGGTCACGCAAACAGCGCTGGTGGCCGTGAAAAGCGCATCGGTAATGGTAATGCCATCTACCGTGGCCCTTGGCAGGGACAGCAATCCTGTGCCAATCAGGATGAGCAGCAGGAAGCTCAGCACGAACAGCAATGCGGGGTTAAAACTTTTCTTGTAAATAAACCCCAGCAAATGCGAGGCTTCGGTAATCAGTAAGAACAGAATGCCCCCGTACAGTATCAGTTTATTGACGAAATAAGTATTGGTGCGCTCTCCGGCCAGAATAATGTTGTTCCAGGAAGGTCCGTTGTACAGGTAAAAGAAGAGTACCAGCAACACGAAATGGAACACACGAGCCGATCGCTTTTTAGGTATGAAACATTCTCCTGTAAAACGGAGCGCCATGGCAATCACCAGCAGCAGCAACAAAAAGCGCAGTACCAATGAAAGCTGTACCTGGTTGTTGTAGAAAGTATGGAACCCGAGATCGTACACCACAATGGCCCCGCACAAAAAACTGAGCAATGGAATGAACCAGGTAAGCATGCGCAGCAACAGGTTCCTTACGGCAACGCCTGCAATGGTAAGCTGGTGGAGGAGCCTTTTGAATCGTAGAAAATTGCGTGCCCTTCTGAACATACTACAAGTTACGGCTTAATGCTAAACCGGGTTGGGAAATCTGATCATGAGTATGCTGCAAAAAGAATACCCTTACCTGTTGGTGTGGCAACAAAGTAAGGGTATTGTATGAAAAACGGAATTACTTCAGTTTTGAAAGCGCGTCTTTAACGCGTGCCCATGCTCTTTCGATGTTCTCCATGCTGTTGGCGAAAGAGAAACGAACGCAGTTGGGTTCACCGAAGGCATCCCCCATTACAGAAGACACGTGCGCTGTATTCAGCACGTACATACAGAAATCAGCAGAGTTCTGAATAGTAGTGGTACCATCAGATTTTCCAAAGTAAGAAGAAACATCTGGGAAGATGTAGAAGGCGCCCTGTGGTTCGAAGCAGGTTACGCCAGGAATATCTTTGATCAGTTCCAGCACGCGTTGACGGCGGCGGGTGAATTCTTTGGTCATTTCCATAGAAGGAGCAATATCGCCTGTAAGTGCGGTTACCGCTGCTTTCTGGGTGATGGAACAGGTACCGCTGGTGATTTGTCCCTGCAGTTTTTCCATTGCTTTGGCTACTGTTACATTGGAAGCGGTGTAACCAAGGCGCCAGCCGGTCATGGCGAAACCTTTACTCAATCCGTTGATGATCACGATACGGTCTTTCAGTTCATCGAACTGGGCGATGCTTTCGTGTTGTCCTTCGAAGTTGATGTACTCGTAAATTTCATCGGAGATGATGAACACATCGGGATGTTTTTTGAACACTTCGGCGAGGGCGGTCAGTTCGCTCTTCGTATATACTGCACCGGAAGGGTTGCAGGGAGAAGAGAACATGAAGAGTTTAGTCTTCGGGGTAATGGCTGCTTCCAGTTGTGCGGGAGATATTTTGAATTCCGCTTCAGGGCTGGTACGCACTTCCACTACTTTTCCGCGGGCGATCTTCACCAGTTCGGAATAAGTTACCCAGTATGGGGTTGGAATGATCACCTCATCACCTTCATCTACCAGTGCGAGAATAGCGTTGGCCAGACTTTGTTTAGCGCCGGTGGAGGTAACGATCTGTTCAGGTTTATAGTCGAGGTTGTTGTCGCGTTTCAGTTTGGTGCAAACCGCTTCTTTCAAATCCAGGAAACCGGCAACGGGGGTGTAATGGCTCCAGTTGTCGTTGATGGCTTTGATAGCGGCATCTTTAATGTGCTGGGGCGTATCGAAGTCTGGTTCACCAAGACTAAGGTCGATCACGTCGATGCCCTGCGCCCTTAATTCGCGGCCCAGTTTGGCCATTTTAAGGGTTTCCGGTTCTGCGAACCGGTCGAGTAATGAAGATAGTTCCATAATTAGTTGATTCTTGACAAAAGTGAGCAAAGGTAACCGATTTTTTAATGATGCGTCACCTGTGTTGGATAAAATTCAAAGAAAATGGTGCAGGCGCGGAAGAATTGTAAGCGCCGGAAGTATAAAAAGTTGTGTAGGTGCCTTTCTCCACGGTGAACCCGGTTTGGGTTTGCAGGATGGCGCCGGTATTATCAATAAGCTCTACTTTGAAATCACCTTCTTTCAGAAAATGGCTAAAAGGTGATAACGAGCTGGTGTTTAGACTTAGTGGTAATGATTTCAATCCGCCAACCACCAACGTATCTGCGGTGGTTTCCCTTACCAGACGAAGTGCGATCTGATCCTTTCCTGTAGCAAGGTGCAGAAAACGGAAATGGACGCTGTCGTTCTTCGCATTAAGCTGGTCGTTCAAAACGATTGTGGCATGGCGGCGGGTTTGGGGCGCACCTATTGTATCATACAACCAGAAACTGATATGTCCGTTTTCAGGGAAAAAAGCCCCTACTGGCCATACCAGTCCCGCGCCTGGAGGAGCCACTGTACCCATTCTGGGGCCAGAAGTAGTAGTAAGGTAAGGTTGACCGGGTGTGCCTGTGGATTGACCATAAGTTAATTTTGCGGACACAACCTGATAGCCTGTCACGCTGAATGCCATCTCTCCGGAAGAGGACGACGCGTGTACACAAAGATATTCTGAGGTCTTTCCAGGTATAGCTTCCTCCTTTTCGCAGGAAACCAGCGCCAGGCTGAACAACGCTATTAGCAGCATCATTTGTTTCATGCACGCAAGTTACTGCCTGCCAACGTATAAATCATCG
>CAMLRX010000242.1 GCA_946482545.1 uncultured Flavihumibacter sp.
TTCAAATCATCGAACAAAACCTATACACATGGAAAAGGAATCAAACGACATCAGTAAGTGCCCGTTCCACAACGGCAAAATGAAACAAAGCATTGCCGGAGGTGGTACACGAAACCGCGACTGGTGGCCGAACCAACTCAAGGTCGGCGTGCTGCGCCAGAATTCTCCCGCTTCCGATCCAATGGACAAAGACTTCAACTACGCTGAGGCTTTTAAAAGCCTGGACCTGGATGCCGTAAAAAAAGACCTTCATGCCCTGATGACGGATTCTCAGGACTGGTGGCCGGCAGACTTTGGTCATTACGGACCATTGTTCATCCGAATGGCCTGGCACAGCGCCGGTACCTATCGTGTAGGCGATGGGCGGGGTGGGGCAGGAGCAGGGCAACAACGCTTCGCACCCCTGAACAGTTGGCCTGATAACGTGAGCCTGGACAAGGCACGCAGACTACTTTGGCCCATCAAACAGAAATATGGTAAAAAGATATCCTGGGCCGACCTGATGATCCTCACCGGAAACGTTGCTCTGGAATCTATGGGCTTCAAAACCTTTGGTTTCGCGGGCGGAAGGGAAGATGTGTGGGAACCGGATGAGTCGGTATATTGGGGTGCTGAAACCACCTGGCTGGGTGGCGATATCCGTTACGCGCACGGTTCGGAAGGCGTGCCCAAAGAACATGGTGTGGTGTCTTCTGATGACAATGCCGATGGTAAAATTCATTCCCGCAACCTTGAAAATCCACTGGCTGCTGTGCAGATGGGATTAATATATGTAAACCCTGAAGGTCCGGATGGCAATCCCGATCCGGTACTTGCGGCTAAGGATATCCGTGATACTTTCGGTCGTATGGCCATGAATGATGAAGAAACAGTGGCGTTGATTGCAGGTGGTCATAGTTTTGGGAAAACGCATGGCGCCGCGCCAGCCACCCATGTGGGCAAAGAACCGGAAGCGGCGGGCATTGAAGAACAAGGCTTCGGTTGGAGCAGCAGCTACGGCTCCGGGAAAGGTGCCGATACCATTACCAGCGGACTGGAAGTAATATGGACCAAAACCCCCACGCAATGGAGCAATAACTTTTTCGAGAACCTCTTCGCCTTCGAATGGGAACTCACTAAAAGTCCGGCGGGTGCGCACCAGTGGGTGGCAAAGAATGCGGACAGCATCATCCCCGATGCCTACGATGGCGCTAAAAAGCACCTGCCTACCATGCTTACCACCGACCTTTCCCTGCGTTTCGATCCTGAATATGAAAAAATATCACGTCGGTTTCTGGAGAACCCTGACGCTTTCGCCGACGCGTTCGCAAGGGCCTGGTTCAAATTAACACACCGCGATATGGGACCACGCGCCCGTTACCTTGGAACTGACGTTCCTGCGGAGGAACTGCTGTGGCAGGACCCCATCCCGGCTGTGGACCATGAACTGGTGAACGAGCAGGATGTTCAGGACCTGAAATCAAAATTGCTTTACTCCGGACTTAGTATATCCGAACTTGTGACCACAGCCTGGGCTTCTGCGGCCACTTTCCGGGGCTCCGATAAACGCGGGGGAGCGAACGGTGCCCGCATCAGGCTGGAACCACAAAGGAACTGGGCGGCAAACAACCCGGCGCAACTGCAAAAGGTGCTGGATGTGCTTACCGGTATTCAACACGATTTCAACAACGCCCAAACCGCAGGTAAGAAGGTATCACTCGCCGACCTGATTGTACTGGGTGGCTGTGCAGCCGTAGAAAAAGCCGCTTACGAAGCAGGACACGACATCAAAGTTCCTTTCACTCCGGGACGCATGGACGCATCGCAGGAACAAACAGATGTGGAATCAATGGGCTTCCTAGAGCCCAAAGCCGACGGCTTCCGCAATTACAGGGCTTCACGTTTACCAGCTTCCACCGAGGAAATGCTTATTGATAAGGCCCAACTGCTCACGCTTACCGCGCCGGAACTGACCGTGCTCGTAGGCGGCCTGCGGGTGCTGAACGCCAATTACGACGGCTCTGCACATGGTGTGTTCACCAAAGAACCAGGTAAATTGACCAATGATTTCTTTGTGAATCTACTCGATATGGGTACGGCCTGGAAAGCCATGTCCGACGATAAAGAACTTTACCTCGGCAGCGAACGCGCTACCGGAAAAGCAAAGTGGACCGCCACCCGCGCTGATTTAGTATTCGGCTCCAATTCAGAACTCAGGGCCATCGCCGAAGTGTACGCGAGCGACGATGCAAAAGAAAAGTTCGTGAAAGATTTCGTGGCCGCCTGGAACAAGGTGATGAACCTGGACAGGTTTGATTTGATGTAATAGTAATTGAAGATAAGGTATGGGCGGTCCGGTAAGGGCCGCCCTTTTTTTTAGAAATAATAGTCACGCAGGAATTTTATATATTCAAATTTGATTATATTTAAATAAACTTTCCTGTGACAAAGCTTCTGCTAATATTTCTCTCCGGTTATTTTGTAATGCTTTGCATTCTTTACGGCATTCAGTATGCTGATCCTTTTGCGCCTTCTTCCTTTGGTAAATGGGCATTGATCGCTACACCTGTATATCTGTTTCTGTTTTCAGTAATCATTTACTTCAAACGTAAAAAAACAAGGCATGAAAAAAAGCGCTAAACATATTGTTTGTATTCTTTTTTTACTCGCATGGGGAAGGGCAGGACAATCTCAGAACCTTTTGCTGGATGGGATAAACGGATTAAACAGTGTGGCAGAAGGCGCTAAAAAGCTATGGGTTTTTTTTCAGGGCA
>CAMLRX010000243.1 GCA_946482545.1 uncultured Flavihumibacter sp.
TCGGGATGGTTTTTATGGTGAGTATTCTAACAAAAAAACAACGATTACGTTCGCTCGTTTTTTCTATTAAAATAATTTGTGATCCATGGCATGAAAGTGTTTCAAAAACTGTTCCATGGGTAGTTCGGCCATCCACAAAACAAAGAAGGTGTACCAATTACTGATACACCTTCCATTCATTTCTATTGCCGGTTCTATGGCGTAGGCATCAAAACACGGTCTATTTTGTGGACAACACCATTTCTTGCCATGATGTTTGTAGCAGTGATATTGGATGCAGTAGCATTGCCCGCACCTTTTACTTTTGCACCACCTGAAAGTGTAATTGTTACGTTTTTACCTTCCAAAGTTGGAGCCTGCAAACCTTCTGTAAGATCAGAAGAAAATACGCGTGCACCAATTACGTGGTGCGTAAGTATTGAGGTTAATGTGGCAGGATCAGCAGCCTGAATATTCGCGATAGTGGCAAAACCAGCCGCGCGGAAAGCGTTGTTGGTAGGTGCAAATACAGTTAAACCATTGGTTGAACTCAACACATTTGCCACATTCACAGAGCCCTGGCTTGCTCTTACTACAGCGGCTACAAGGTAGGTGAGTGAAGTGTCTTCCATTGCTACATTCACAATAGTTCTGTTCCCTGGCGGAATCAATACATTGCTCACCACATGAATAGTACCGTTGCTGGCATCCACATCGGCTGTTTTAACACGGATACCATTGATGAAAACACCCGCTGAGTTGCGTGTTACAAACACGGAGTCTCCGCTCAGTGTAGTCACTTTGGCGTTGGGTCCGGCGGGTACACTTCCGGATGGGATATCGGAAGTAAGTACATGGTATTTGAGGATGGAATCAAGACGGTTAAGGGGTAGCGCGTTCAGCGCGGCGGTGTTGATACCTGAAGCCGCGAAAGCATCGTTATCCGGGGCGAAAACTGTGAAGGGGCCTGTGGCGCGGAGGGCGGCAACCAGGTTGGCCCTTCCCAGACCTGCTTCAAGGGTGGTGAAATTATTACTTTCGATCACTATCCCTGAGATGGTGTTGTCCATTTCACTTTCTACCATGTCGTCGTCGTTGCAACTGGTCAGAAGGAGCGATGATCCGGCTACTGTAAAAGCCATTAAGGTCTTGCAAAAATTTACGCTGAGTTTCATACTGCTGGAGTTTTGTGTTTGATAATTTATCCAGCATTTTGAACAAGATTTAACCACGAAGAGTTAAACAGTTTTCCGCGAATCGTATTAATAACGGAGTGAATTGTTTATTAAAGGGAGTGAGTGAAATGAGAATTTTGGGAAATTTTGAAGTGGGAGAACTGGAAGATTATTCGAAATCAAGTTTAAACAGAACAAGTATGGCTCTAAGGTAAACTAAAGGCTTTAGCTTCGAAATAACCAAAGCATCTTCATCACAAGCCGTAATATGAATAGGGTGTATCGCTCCTTTTGATACACCCTATACCCTTAATTTTAAATATCGTACTCAAGATTAGGTCTGATCCATTTTTCGATTTCTTCCACACTCATCCCCTTGCGTTGGGCATATTGCACCACCTGATCCTTTTCAATTTTACCGATACCAAAATACCTTGAATCAGGATTGGCAAAATACCAGCCACACACAGAAGAAGCAGGGTACATGGCGAGCGATTCCGTCAGTTCTATACCAGTGCTTTCCGTGGCGTGCAGCATATCGAACAGTTTATACTTCTCGGTATGGTCAGGACACGCGGGGTAACCTGGTGCCGGGCGTATGCCTTCATAGTTTTCACGGATCAGTTCTTCATTGGAAAGTGTTTCCGCGGGGGCATATCCCCAGAACTCTTTCCGCACCCTTTCGTGCATACGTTCCGCAAAAGCTTCCGCCAGGCGGTCGCAGAGCGCTTTCAGCATGATCGAATTGTAATCATCGTGCTGGTCTTCAAAATGTTTTACCCATTTTTCTATACCGATGCCGGTTGTGACGGCGAAGGCACCGATATAATCTTCCTTACCTGAATCTGCCGGTGCGATGTAATCGGCCAGACAAAACTGCGGTTGACCTGGCGCTTTTTTGATCTGTTGCCGCAGGAAAGAGAGCCTGGTATCTTTACCATCTTTCACCACCACATCATCACCATCACTGTTGGCCGGCCAGAAACCAATTACCCCGTTTGCAGACACCCACTTTTCAGCAATCATTCTATCGAGCAAAGCGCGTGCATCGTTGTACAATTTTGTGGCTTCTTTACCTACCACTTCATCCTCCAAAATTTTCGGGAACTTACCATGCAGTTCCCAGGCGATAAAGAAGGGACCCCAATCAATGAAATCCACCAGGTCGGCGAGGTCATAATCTTTGAAGACTTTTACGCCCAGCATATTGGGTTTCACCGGAACGAATTCATCCCATTTGATGGGCGATTTGATTTGCTGCGCGGCTTCGATGGGAAGGTATTGTTTAACAGATTTCTTATTGGCGAAATCGTCTTTCAGTTTGGTGTATTCAGTTTTGATGTTTCCAAGGAAATCACCGCGTTGGTCCTCGCTCAGTAAACTTCCGGCTACGGTAACACTTCGTGAGGCATCCAGCACGTGGATCACACCATGATCGTATTCCTGCGCGATTTTCACAGCGGTATGCGTTCTCGAAGTAGTAGCGCCTCCTATGAGCAGCGGCACTGTAAAGCCCTGGCGTTTCATTTCTTTGGCCACGTGCACCATTTCATCGAGCGAAGGCGTGATCAATCCGCTCAGCC
>CAMLRX010000244.1 GCA_946482545.1 uncultured Flavihumibacter sp.
CAGACTTTCAACTTTAATAAGAAGATATACTTCACGGCAAAAACAAGCGAGGTAAACATTTCCTCTTATTTCTACCTGAGCACTAAAACCGGTTTGACCGGCTACGATAAAGATGTGGCGAAACAAATGGGAAAAGCATACAGCACCCTGGAATTCGCCATCAAAATGAACGACGGTAATCATTTCGCCTACCAGTTGCTCGGTGATAAAACAAAACTCGCCAGCGTATTGAAAGAAGGCCCTGGTTTTATCCCGCAATACCTGGAAGACCTGCGCAATACCGAACATTTTAAGGATTATTTTGAACCCACCGGCGATAAGGTAAAGATCGGCGACAAAGAACAGCACAGCGCGATCCGTTACCAGGGCGTAAACATGGAAGGTGGGCACATGAATGCGTTGCTGGCCGATAACCCGGGACAGGAAATCAATCCTGATCACCAGTTGATGATCCTGAGCGTGTTTGGGATCGGGTTTATTTTTCTGGAAGGAAAAACACAATTACTTGCCGGTTGGGAGAGCGATGGTTATGTGGCGCGACTGGTGAAAATAGAAGATGTGCATTTCACTTTTGATGGAACCGTTTACCAGACTTACCAGGAAAAAGCGGACCAGAAAATATCCGGCTTTTTAACCGCTATGCAGAAGGACAGCATCCGGCAAAGTGCAGCCCTGGAGCGCAGGGAAGCGGAATTGAGGAGAAGGCGTGAACGTATTTCGTCTGCACCTAACAGTGAGCAGTTGCGGCAGATGGATGAAGAATTGCTTTCCATCAAAAAAGCGATCGTCCGGAAAAAAGAAGAGATGCAGAAAGGCGCCGCCAGCAAAGCTTCGAAAGTGGCGGAGAAAGAAGGTGAAATAACTGTGCTGCGGGAGAATGTGTTCGCGGCCACTTCCGGCAATCAGGTGTTTGAGATCGCGCAACTGGAAATGAAAAAAGTGAAGATTGAAAACGAAAAGAAATTGTTGAAAGGGGGATTGTCGGCGGCAAACGCGGAGAAAGCCAGAAGCGAATCCGTGTGTGCCGCGCAGCGCATGATTACGATGGAGAAAATTATGGAAGAAGCGGTTTTCCTGGACCGTAAATTCAGGGACGATCCCAAACAATTGTTCCACCACAAAATGAACCTCTATACTACAAGATTTATTCCACTGATGCAAACCCCGTGCAGGTAACAGGGCTTGCATCAACGAAAAATTTATCGGTTCAGCAACCAGCTTTTCAGCGCATCGGATGTGGCATCCAGCTCTATGCTTTTCTTTTCCAGCTTCATGATTCCAGCTACTGATGCTGGTATTTCTACCGGTTTTCCCGTAATTTCTTCAATGCTATCGGGAAACTTTACAGGATGTGCCGTTTCCAGCACGATCCCCTTTCTTTCCGGAAATTGCTCCAGGTACATTTCCAGCGCTTTGTAGCCAACGGCGCCATGGGGATCAAGTAAATAGTTGTGCTGTGTATATACGTTTTTGATCGTTTCTTTCGTGATGTCGTCTGAAACAGTATATCCGCTCAAAGCGAATTTCAGTTCCTGGATATCGTTCTGAAACAGTTCCAGCACACGAACGAAGTTACTAGGGCTGCCCACGTCCATCGCGTTGGAGATCGTGGCTACGGCCTGTTCAGGTTTGTAATGACCGCTTTGAAGGAAACGCGGTACCACATCGTTCGCATTGCAGGCGGCGATAAAATGTTTGATGGGCAATCCGGATGCGGCCGCCACCATACCTGCGCAGATGTTGCCGAAGTTGCCGCTGGGAACAGAAACAACCGGAGGAAGCGCGTTTTTATCCCATTGCTGGTACGCGAAGAAGTAGTAGAGTTGCTGAGGCAACCAACGTGCCACGTTGATGGAATTGGCTGAAGTAAGGAATAGTTTTTTATTCAGTTCTTCGTCCATAAAAGCATCTTTCACCATACGCTGACAATCATCGAAGTTGCCGTTCACTTCCAATGCGGTGATGTTCCCGCCCAATGTAGTCAGTTGTTTCTCCTGCACAGGAGAAACCCTTCCCGAAGGATAGAGGATCACCACTTCCACACCCGGCACATTGTGGAACCCGTGCGCCACAGCACCGCCGGTATCGCCTGAAGTAGCTACCAGCACAGTTATTTTTTCGCTTTTTTCTTTAGCAAAATAACCCAGGCAACGACTCATGAAACGGGCACCCACATCTTTGAATGCCAGGGTAGGGCCGTGAAACAGTTCCAGCGCATATATATTGTCGTTGTTTACCGGAACGAGTGGAAACGGGAAGTTGGTGGTTTCGTCCACGATATTGAACAAAACATCATCCGGGATCGTTCCGGCCACATAAGGTTTCATCACTTTGAAGCCGATATCCGCTTTGGAAAGATGCGGCAGTTCTTCCAGAAAATCTTCTTCCAGCTTTGGAATATATTCCGGGTAATAAAGTCCTTTATCGGGCGCCTGTCCCTGAATGGCCGCTTCGCGGAAGCTGACATCAGGGGCTTTTTTATTTAAACTTTTGTAGATCACTTTTGGCAATTTTGAATTTGAATAAGCTACACCAGTTCCACCCGCGCTCCGCCATTATTCACGGTGGTAACATAGGTGTGGAAATCGATGCCGATACGGGTATAAACTTCAGCCATTACTTTTTCAACCTGTTTGGCCGCAGACTGGCTTTCGCTCAGCATGAACACCGATGGCCCCGAACCGGAGATGCCGCCACCTAATGCACCTGCTTC
>CAMLRX010000245.1 GCA_946482545.1 uncultured Flavihumibacter sp.
ACCAGTTCAGGTTAAAGCCTTTGTCCGATTCCAGCAAAGTGCCATTCAGGCGAAAGGCGGTAGGCGTTGTATAAATGGGGATTTCTTGTCGTGCGATACAAGGCATGAGACAGCTCCAGTTGGAAAGGTCGGGATACCTTACAAAAAGATTGATCTCCCCCCTCAGTGCTTCCAGTGTGGCTTCCACGGAAGAGATGTTCTTCAGCCGCCATACGCCTTCTTCTCTCGCAAGACCGGCAGTGCCGCCGAAGCCCAGACCTCCTCTTACCAATGTGATTACACCTTCAATTCCGCCTTCCATAATATCCTCCATGCCATAAGAAGCGGCTACGCGGAGGGTCGTGCCATAGGTGGGGCCGATGTGTGCGGAAACGCCGTTTCTGTCCATTTGTACATCGTAGCTGCACCCAACAGATCCACCCAGCGAGAAAGTGGTATTGATCCCGATGGAAGGAAGCCAGTCCATAAAGTTGAGGGAAGAGAAGGTGCGGGTGGGCATAATTTCACTCAATTGCAATTCTTCCTCATCACTTTCAGAAAAGGTGGCGCTGGAAATATTGGTGGTTCTGTTAAAGAAAGATCTGCCCATCAGGTTTACCACCACTTTTCTTTCATGGGCCTGGTTGTTGTTGGCCCTGGCGGTGAACTCTCCGTTCATGGTGGCCATGGGAATAGTGATGGTGAAAGGCAGCCCGAAGGACCCCCTGACATTGGCGTTGAAGTTGACCGCTACTTTGTATTCTGAGCTGGTGGTGCCCATGCCGTTTTCCACGTTTCCGCCCAGTGGCTTCATGGCGTAACTGGAAACTTTGAGCGAGGCGTTTGATAGGCTGAAGTTAGCGCCATCGTTGCCCATCGATTCCTGTATCTGGTCGGTAAGTGGTTTCAGCAGTTGCGCGATGGAGTATTCTTCTTCAATTCTTTTTTCTTCTCTTTTGATTTCCAGGTTTACATTCGATACCGGTTTTTTTTGTGTAATCAATCCGTTGTTGGCAGTCTTGTTGAGCGCGGTAGCCGAAGCCGTTGCCGTGCTCTTTTTTTGCGGAAACAACATGGTTACCCGTTACTGACGGCCCAAAGGCGCTTTCACCCCGGTATTGATGAGCTGGTTCTTGCGCAGGATTTCCGTATTCGAAATGTTGACCGGTTTGAACTTGAGGGATGTTTTACCGATCTCATATTTCCGGAGGGAATAACCCCGCTTGCTGATTTCCTGTTCAATTTTATTGACCCGGGCGAGGTATTCTTCTACCGTGATTTCTTTTCCGCTGATGGTTTTAATTTTGTCGGTAGGCTTCATTTGCTGCCCGTTTACTTTGGCTTCTGCAAGGTCGAATCGCTTAAAAGCGACCGGTGTTTTGCCGCTGAAACTAACCGGCTGCCTGTTTTCGATGACGATCCTGTTCTGGGCCATCGAACTGTTCGCGAGCAGGAACGAGGTGCCCGCGAGGAGGAATACTTTTTTCATAATTGTATGTTGTGGGATGAAGGAATATTAGCGGGTGCCGGGAATGGGGGTGTCGGTTGGACCTTTGGCATAGAGGAAGGGGAAGCTGTCGTCAATAGAAGGAAGACGGGCTTTTTCGGTTGCGGATAACAGTTTGTAAATACCCCGCAGCATCCACTGCGGGTTGTGGTTATGGCCCATCAGTTTGTTGGGTTCAGCCATGAAATCGGTCATTACCCCGCTTTTTCTCGCTTTCAGGATACGGACGGTATTGTCGCTTCGGCTATCGCCCGGACATTTGTTGAATTCGCAGGGGTTAAGGGAAAGGTAGCGGTCATCGTCGATGGTGTATTTCTGAAGATCGCCGTATTCCACATGGTCGAACCAGTGGCGTTTGCCCGGCGCATGGTAGAAAGGAACGCCTACCACACTTACCGGATCCAGGTAGTATTCGAAACGGTGGATGCGGTTGGGCAATAAACTGTTTCCTTTGTTTTTAAAAGCATCGTTGCCCAATACTCTTGGTGCGGAGAAGCCGTATACCGACTGCACATTGTATCCGGCGGCTTTCAGGTCAACTCCCGCGATCACGGCCATGGCGGAACCCAGGCTGTGGCCAGTGAGCCATATCTTTTTCGATTTCCCGCCGTTGGCATTCAGGAAGGCGATCAGTTCGGGCCTGATGAGCAGGTAACTTTCGTAAAAACCGCTGTGCAATTTTGTGCCGGACAGCGAACCGGTTCCATCCTTGAAAGTGGCGAGAAAGTCGGTTCCGATCCATTCCCCTCTGTTGCCGATCTGTTTGTAAGCATCGGTGCCGCGGAAAACGATGAAGTTCGCTTTCGGCGCGTCTATCATCATGAGTTCAGGATCGAAGCCCGCATCGATACCGAGAATCTTCACCCCGTTGCGCTGGCGGATAAATTTGAATTGCGCTGTGTTCTCGTTCACCCAGGCAATGGAATCTTCTTCGAAGTTCCGGGCAACCGGCTGACTCGCTTTCGGAGGCGCGGTGCTTTTCGAAGAATCCAGTCTGAGGTTGATGTTGGAAGGTAATTTGGTTACCTTCTGCGCTTCGGGTACCATCTTTACCGGAACGGCCAGGAGCGCTAGGCGTTTCGGTCGCTGCCGTTCATCAAAGAAGTAATGCGCGAACCGCCCGGCAAACAC
>CAMLRX010000246.1 GCA_946482545.1 uncultured Flavihumibacter sp.
GCGCCGTTGCGAGAAAAATTCCTCTGCAAGCCGCACGTAAACCGCTCCTTGCGTCCCCGCTTCCTTGCGTCCTTGCGTGAAATATTATTCCTCCAGCTTGAAAAGGCTGTCCACGAACTCTTCTTTATCGAACACCAGCAAATCCTCGATCTTTTCGCCCACACCTATAAACTTCACCGGAATTTTGAATTGATTCGCGATGGCCAGTACCACACCGCCTTTGGCTGTACCATCCAGCTTGGTGATGGAAAGTGCAGTAACCTCTGTTGCCGCGGTAAAATGTTTGGCCTGTTCCAATGCGTTCTGTCCGGTGGAGCCATCCAGTACCAGCATCACTTCGTGGGGCGCATCGGGAATAACTTTCTGGACAACACGCTTTATTTTAGTGAGTTCCTCCATCAGGTGGGCCTTGTTGTGCAGACGACCAGCCGTATCGATGAGGATTACATCTGCCCCCTTTGCCACACCACTGTTCACAGTATCGAAGGCCACGGACGCGGGATCGCTGCCCATTTCCTTTTTCACGATGGGTACGCCTGCTCTTTCACTCCAGATAGTAAGTTGATCTACGGCGGCTGCACGGAAAGTATCGGCAGCCCCCAGCAATACGGAGTAGCCAGCCGACTTGAAGTTATGCGCGAGTTTTCCGATGGTAGTGGTTTTACCAACACCATTAACGCCCACCACCAATATCACATAAGGGCGCTTTCCTTCGGGAAGTTTATAGCCAGCGTAACTGTTTTCAGGCGTGTCCACCAGTATACCCTGGATCTCTTCGCGGAGGATGCGGTTGAGTTCTCCGGTATTCAGGTATTTATCTTTCGCGACCCTTTCTTCGATCCTTTTGATGATCTGTACGGTGGTATCTATCCCCACATCGGCGCCTACCAGGGCTTCTTCCACGCTATCAAGCACTTCGTCGTCAACGGTACTTTTTCCCGCGATGGCTTTGGTGATTTTGGAGAAAAAGCTTTCTTTGGTTTTCTGCAATCCCTGGTCCAGGCTTTCCTTTTCTTTCTTACCGAACAGTTTACCGAAAAATCCCATAGTACAATTTTGATGAGGGCAAAGGTATAACAGAAAAAGCCGTTCCCGTATGAAAGAACAGCTTTTTGTGTATGTAATTACAGAACCGAATTATTTTTCGGACATGTAGTCTTTAACTTTCTCCTTGTGAACGATCGCTTCTTTGAAAGTGTAAGCGCCGGTTTTTGGGCTACGTACCGCCCTGATCACTTTGGTCCAGTTCTTCGCTTCCGCAGATGCTTTGGCATCTTTGATTTTCGAGTTTTTTGAAGCTGCTTTTGCCATGACTCAGATATTAATTAGTTAACAGTAAAAAGACCTTACTTGATCTCTTTGTGAACGGTTACTTTTTTCATGATGGGGTTGAATTTTTTCAACTCCATGCGCTCAGGGGTGTTCTTCTTGTTCTTGGTGGTGATGTAGCGACTTGTTCCAGCAAGACCAGAGTTTTTATGCTCGGTACATTCCAGGATCACCTGCACCCTGTTCCCTTTTTTTGCCATTTCTTATCTTTTGAAGGAGGTTAATTAAATAGAAACGCCTTTGGCTCTCAGTTCTTTCACTACGGTGTACAAACCGTTTTTGTTGATGGTACGGATAGCTTCAGAAGAAACTTTCAGCGTGATCCATTTGTCTTCCTCAGCCAAAAAGAATCTTTTTGTCTGCAGATTCGGTAAAAAACGACGCTTGGTTTTAATATTTGAATGCGATACGTGGTGACCACTGATCGGCTTTTTACCTGTTACCTGACATACTCTTGCCATGACTTATCGAAATTTAGGACGGCAAAGGTCGGAAAATCCCGCGAAACACCAAAATTAATTTGATCTTTTTAATTGCCAGGCGGGAATACTTATACACAACTGTGTATTTCTTTAAGTTGGAAGCTATAAAAAAGCAAAATTAAAGGAGTTTGTACACATCAACCGGGCACCTCCGCATTATTTACGGACACCAGCAGGTCCAGGCGCGTAAGTAACTGCCCGTCCAGCTCCAGGTATTCCACGCCTTCCTTGGTGTAGAGGTTGGTAATAAGTCCTTTGGCGGTGTGCAGCGCACCGGCTTCATCCTTGTACTGAATGTGGGCGGGCACTTTACGTGTAGACATCCCCTCAAGGATATAGTAATAATTGCAGTTGATGGGTTGATATGGGTCCATACCCTGAATTTAAGCAATATTTCCACTCATTGCGCGAAGCAGGCTACTCATTTTATGTACTTCTTCCGGATTGGCCTCCGGCCACTGGAATTCATTGTTGCCAACGTGGCTCATGCTTACACGGCTTGCTCTGAAATGCATGGCGCTTTGTTTCAGGAATGAAGCTGAACTGTGGAACTCCCTTGCTCCCGTAAACAAAGCCAGTTGTTCGAGATTGGAGGACCGGATGCCCGCTCCCGGCATGATGATGATGTGTTTGCCAAAAAAAAGCTGTAACTCCTTTAAAAGTGCGGCGCCTTCAGGAGCGGCTGGTGCCTGTCCCGAACTCAGCACCCGTTCCACCCCCAGTTCTATCAACGCTTTGATGGCCTCGAAAGGATCGGCGCATACATCTA
>CAMLRX010000247.1 GCA_946482545.1 uncultured Flavihumibacter sp.
GAGCGAGGACCGCAAAGCCTTGTTTGCATACGGAGTTCTAACAGTTTTTTTACCCGCCCCAAACCGGTGTTTTCACATCATGGTAAAACAGGAAATGCCATCCCGCTTCCTGGCCTTTTTCCCACCATTCCTGCCGTAGTTCCATCGCTTTCTTACCGTCATAATCGTATTTCGCGATATACTTCTTTTTCATCTGCCCGAGTTGCGGCGCTTCATCTCCGCCAAAGAATACAGTTTCACCACCATCTACAATGGTGAACACCTGGTGGTAGGGCGAATGTCCTCCGGTTATTTCGTATTTGATGTATCCGTTTAAAACACCATCGCCATCCAGTATCTGGACGTTAGGCGCGTTCTGCATTGGGGCCAGTTCTTCCGGAATGAACGAAGGCAATCCTTTGGAAAAAGCGAAATCCATTTCAGCACGTTGCACATAATAAGTGGCGTTGGGAAAAGACAATGCGCTTTCACCGGTGGCTTCCTTCTTTTGTGACACACCGCCCGCATGGTCTTTGTGCAAATGGCTCATCAGCACTTTCGTGATTTCAGATGGGTTGATGCCGTTGTCCATGAGGTTTTTATGGAGTTGCAATACGCCGTTTTCATCGGCGAATCCCAGGCCCGTATCCAACAATAGGATGTCTTCGGAAGTGATCACCACGAACGGCTGTACCTCCACCAGTAAGCTGCCCGTGGGCCGCTGCTGGATATCATCGTTTTCTTTGTTGAAGGGAACGAATTGTTTGGTTTGATCGATGGAGAAAGAACCTTCCGAAAGGGGGATGATTTTCATGGGAGCATGTTTGTTGGGTGCGAAGATAGCGTTTAGTGTAGTTCACGCAATTGCTTTGTGCTGCGCACTTCGCAACGCACTGCTTCGTACCTCGCAGGAGCAAGGACGCAAGGAGCGGTTAAGGCTTTTTAGGCCTTTTAAAAGGCAATTGGCGCCAATATTCAATACTTATGTCTTGAGTGAACAAATAAGTGCTTGAAATATTAACCCGCTGCAAACAAACAAGGCCTTGCGTCCTTGCTCCTTTGCGCTGCGCACTGCGAGGAACGAAGCAGTAAAGCAGTTGCGTGAAAAAAACCTACCGCAACACCATCTGCCTATCCGCATCAAGCCGTATCATGATGAAAAGCAGCACCGAGAAACTCAACAACGAAGTACCACCGTAGCTCACGAAAGGCAACGGGATACCGATTACCGGAGCAAGCCCGATGGTCATACAGATGTTAATGGCGATATGGGCGAAAAAGATGCTTGCCACACCATAAGCGTACACACGCGAGAAAGTACTGCGCTGGCGTTCCGCGATCATCACGATGCGGAGCAACAGGAAAGTGTAGATGCCGAGGAACAGCACACTGCCCAGAAAGCCGAACCCTTCTCCAATGGTACAAAAGATAAAATCCGTTCGTTGTTCGGGCACAAAATCGTAGCGGGTCTGGGTACCTTTCAGGTAGCCTTTCCCGATCCATCCGCCGGAGCCGATGGCGATTTTGGATTGGCGGACGTTGTAGTTTTCTTCCGGCTTCTTTTTATTCAGACTGGCCGCGATCTCTTCCGGCGTATTGGCGGCATAGGGGTTCTCCCGGCCCACGAGGTCGAAAATGCGTTCCACCTGGTGCTTGGCGAATACTTTGGTGAACAGAAAGGGCACACCGAAACGCTGAATTCCCACAGCTACCAGCCATATCATGGCAATAGAGACCAGCAACGATTTCCGCCGCCTGATCTGACGGCGCATAAGATAAGCCGTTAGCACAGCAAGTATGGTCAAAGCGATGGCGAGGGTATTGGGATCCAGCAAAAGTGTGGCCACCACAAGGATGCCCAGGGAGGAGCCGATGAGCAATACGGTAATGGGCAGCCCTTCCCGGTACATTACAAGAAAGAAAGAGAAATAGACCAGGGCCAACCCCGTTTCTTTCTGTGCGATACTAAGTATAGCAGGCACGAGAGCGATAGCCGCGGCAATCAGTTGCGACTTTGTTTTCGTGAAATCCGTTTCCACCCTTGAAAGGTATTTGGCCAGGGCCAGGTTCGCGAACACCTTACAGAGTTCCGCGGGCTGCAACTGGAAGGCCCCGCCGAAACGGATGATGGATTCGGTTCCTTTTACTTCCGTGTGGAAGGGGAACACCAGCAACATCAGGAATATCCCGAAGGCATAAAATATGTTCGCGGTAGCCGTAAAGAATTTACTGTCCGTTACCAGGATGAAGGTGGCCAGCACCAGCGATACGCCGAAATAAAGGAACTGTTTGCTGTAATCCGTTTTGAAGGACAGCAAACCCTGTACCCAGTCTTCACCATCACGGTATTCGTTCGCAAAGATGCTCATGATCCCGATCACCACCAGGAACACATAGATCCAGATCACCACCCAATCAACTCCTTTAGATATACCGGGGTTCTTCATAATTTATGCGGATAGGGTTTTGGAAGAAAAATATTCTTCATCAGGCTTCACAAAAACGATCCTGTTGGTAAAAGTTTGACCGCCTTCTTTCTTCGGCGTTTCAGGCTTTTTGGTGGAATCGGTTTTCACCCTGTTGTTCTC
>CAMLRX010000248.1 GCA_946482545.1 uncultured Flavihumibacter sp.
ATGGTGCTGGGGCACGAGTTCATGGGAGAAGTGGTGGAAGCGGGCCCGGATGTACTGAAGTTGAAAGTGGGCGACAGGGTGGTGGTGCCCTTTCCTGTGGCATGTGGTTCCTGCTTCTTCTGCCGGATGGATATGCCGGTGCATTGTGAACATTCCAACCCGGAACATTACGGTCCGCAGGGAGGGCTGCTGGATGGAAAAGGAGGTGGACTTTTCGGCTACACCGACCTGTATGGCGGTTACAGTGGCGGCCAGGCGGAATACGTGCGTGTGCCTTACGCCAACAATGGGCCCAGGATCGTACCCGCTGGAATAAGCGACGACCAGGTGCTTTTCCTGACGGATATTTTCCCGACGGGTTGGTCCGCTATCGACTGGGCAGCGTTGAAAGGAGGAGAAACCGTGGTCGTGTTCGGCTGCGGTCCGGTGGGCATTATGGCCCAGAAAGCGGCCTGGCTGAAAGGTGCCGGTCGGGTGATTGGCGTGGACATCCTTCCTTACCGCCTTGAAATGGCCCGTCGTTCGGCTTCAGTGGAAACAATTAATGCTGCGGAAAACGATCCCGTTGAAGTGATCCGCGAATGGACCGGCGGCTACGGGGCCGATGTATGTGTGGATGCCGTGGGTATGGAAGCCGACAGGAACTGGCTGGAAAAAGCTGCTAATGTGATCCAGGGCGAGAAGGGGTCTATGAAGGTACTTGAAGCGTGCTTCGATGCGGTAAGAAGGGGTGGAACAGTAACGGTGGTAGGGGTTTACGGTACGCCTTACAACAAATTCCCGCTCCACCAGATTTTCGATAAGGGCATTAAAGTAATGGGCGGACAGGCATGGGTGCACAAATACATTGATGAACTGATGCAGCTTGTAGTTACCGGGAAAGTGGTGCTCGATGATATTATTACACATAAAGTGGCGCTGAATGGTGCGCCTGATATGTACGACATCTTCAATAAGAAAGAGGACAACTGTGTGAAAGTGGTGCTGAATCCGTGGATGTAGCGGTTTTTATCCTGAATCTCCTAGATTTGTTGGAACTGTCCGACCATGAGCAAAGAGATCAGGAGTATTGTGTCCGCTTACGAAGCTGCCTGCGCCGCCAACAAAAAAGTGGTGCTGGCTACTGTAGTGCATGTGGAGGGTTCTTCGTACCGCAGGCCCGGCGCAAGAATGCTGGTGGAGGAAGATGGCGGGATTACCGGTGCCATCAGCGGGGGATGTCTGGAAGGAGATGCCCTGCGTCGCGCTATGCAGGTGATCACGTTGAATGAAAAAAGATTAATCACTTACGATACTACCCAGGATGATGACCTTGAATTCGGGGTGCAACTGGGCTGTAATGGTGTGGTACATATTCTTTTCGAACCAGTTCATCCTGCCGATGAACTGAATCCCGTTCTTTTACTGAAGAAATGTATGGATGCGGATGGAACCGATAAGGTGCTTGTTACCTTGTTCAAGCTGAACGATCCCCAATACCAGGAGGCTGGAACATGCATGTTCTTTGCCAATACACCTGTGTACAGCAACCACACGATAGAGAAAGGGGTACTGGCTGAATTGCGCGAAAGTATTTCGATGGCTATCGAACAAAGACGTTCTGCAAAAATAGACATGGAAGCAAAGGAGCTTACAGCGCTGATTCAATGGGTAAAACCACCCGTATCGCTGATAGTGATCGGAGCCGGAAACGACGCCCTGCCGCTGGTAGAACTGGCCGCTGTATTGGGTTGGGATGTAACAGTGGCCGATGGCCGTAGCAGCCACGCCAGTTTAAAAAGATTCCCCAAAGTAAACAGGATTATCGTTGGTAAACCGGATGAGGTGGTCGCGAAGTTAACCGTGGATCACAATACAGCATTGGTGCTGATGACGCATAATTTCAATTACGACCGCGATTGCTTCAAGGCGCTGAGCGCACATGTCCCGGCGTATATCGGTTGCCTGGGGCCCAAAAAGCGCCTGGAAAGGATATGGAATGAACTGGAGGAGGATGGAACGCAACTACAACAGCACTTCAAAAAAATTGTTCACGGTCCCGCCGGACTTGATATCGGTGCGGAGTTGCCGGAAGAGATCGCGCTGTCTATAATTGCGGAGATCAAAGCCGTTTTTGAAAACCGGAATGGTGCATTCCTTAAAAACAGGCAGGCGCCGATCCATGACAACAGATAAATTTATAACGCAACGTTTCCCTATTGAAAAGCGCGCCGTTATTGTGCTTGCGGCAGGGGCCTCTACACGCATGGGGAGTCCTAAACAGTTGTTGCCGTACAAAGGAAAAACGCTTTTGCAGCATGTGATCGATACGGCAAAAGCAGCAGAAGTTTCGTTGGTGATAACAATACTCGGGGCGAATGCGGAAACTATTCTTCAACAATCAGGTGTGGGAATCCATCCTTATGTAGTGAACGAAAACTGGCGCGAGGGAATGGCTTCTTCTATTCAATCCGGGTTGGAAAAAGCGCTGGAGTTGCTACCCGGTCTCGAAGCTGTGGCTTTTTTAGTGGGCGACCAGCCCTTCCTGAGTAGTACGGTCATCAACGAACTCTT
>CAMLRX010000249.1 GCA_946482545.1 uncultured Flavihumibacter sp.
CCTGCATTCTGGCGCCATCGAGCCCGTTTTCCATAAATACCTGCTTGGCAGCTTCCAGTATCTTTTGCTCAGCGCTTTTGTCGTTATTCGTTGCTTTAGCCACGTAGTTTAACCATTTGGTTAAACCAAAGGTAATACAGAAAAAGGGATACTGCCAAGTTTTTCTAAAAAAAATGGGGATCCCTGCACCTTATAGCTGATATAGATGCCTGACGCACATTAAAAAAGGTCCACATTTCTGTGAACCTTTCTGTCTTTAAAATGATTTATAACGTTAATATGAAAGATTGTCTTTCGAGGTTAAGTTCTTAAGGGGAGGCGCGAACTTAGTCAGATCGATACCAACTACTGCAGCTTTATATTCATCCATATTAGGAATTCTTCCAAGGACTGCAGAAAGGACAACTACTGGTGTGGACGCAAGGAGGGACTCTCCTTTTTTACGGTCGGAATCTTCAACGACTCTTCCCTGGAAAAGACGGGTTGAGGTTGCCATCACCGTATCGCCTTTAGCTGCTTTTTCCTGGTTACCCATGCAAAGGTTACAACCCGGACGTTCGAGATACATCATATTTTCGTATTCAGTACGCGCCGCGCCTTTCGGGGCATTATCATTGAATTCGAAACCGGAATACTTCTGCAGTATTTCCCAATCGCCTTCAGCCTGGAGTTCATCGATGATATTGTAAGTTGGTGCTGCCACTACAAGCGGTGCACGAAACTCAACCTTACCTTGTTGTTTTTCGAGGTTCTTCAGCATTTGAGAAACAATTTTCAAATCGCCTTTGTGTACCATACACGAACCGATAAAACCAAGATCTACTTTTTTCTGGCCATTATAGTAAGAAAGCGCACGAATAGTATCGTGTGTATAGCGCTTGGAAACGTCTGCATTATTAACATCGGGGTCAGCGATCATTGGTTCTGCGATCACATCCAGATCTATTTCCACTTCTGCGTAATACTTCGCATTTGCATCTGGTTTTAAAGCAGGTTTTTCACCTGATTTGATCTCTGCTATTCTCTTATCAGCTTTATTGATCAATCCCCTCAGCACCTGCCTGTTGTTATCCATGCCCTTGTCGATCATGATCTGAATTCTGCCTTTCGCAATTTCCAGTGATTTGATCAGGGTTTCATCGTCAGAAATGCAGATAGAAGCCTTTGCCTTCATCTCCGCCGTCCAGTCGGTAAAGGTAAAAGCCTGGTCGGCAGGAAGTGTTCCGATGTGCACTTCAATAATTCTGCCCTGGAAAACGTTCTCGCCGCCAAATTTCTGAAGCATTTGCGCCTGGGTAGCATGTACTACATCACGGAAATCCATGTGATCCTTCATTTCTCCTTTGAAGGTCACTTTCACCGATTCCGGAATGGGCATAGATGCTTCACCGGTAGCCAATGCCAGTGCAACGGTACCTGAGTCAGCTCCAAATGCAACCCCTTTCGACATTCTTGTGTGAGAATCACCGCCAATGATGATCGCCCACTCATCTACTGTAATATCGTTGAGTACTTTGTGAATTACATCTGTCATGGAATGATATTCGCCTTTGGGGTCACGGGCGGTGATCAATCCAAAATCGTTCATGAACTTCATTAGTTTTGGAATATTGGCCTGCGCCTTCTTATCCCATACCGATGCAGTGTGACAGCCTGATTGGTATGCACCGTCAACTATTGGCGAAATCACAGTGGCTGCCATTGACTCCAGTTCCTGGGCAGTCATAAGTCCGGTGGTATCCTGAGAACCTACGATATTCACTTCTACACGAACATCTGAACCGGCATGTAATACTTTGCCCGGAGTAATGCCAACAGCGTTTCTGTTAAAGATCTTTTCTACTGCAGTAAGACCTTGTCCCTCATTGGAGATCTCTTTTGACGGAGCAAATACGGGAGTAGGTTCTATACCTAAGACCCTCGCTGCAATCGTCTGGATCTTTTTACCGAATACGACTGCGTATGAACCGCCAGCCCTGATAAATTCCTTTTTCTGAGGCGTCAGTGCCCTGGAAATGTCAATTAGTTCCCGGTCGCCGTTATATAACTTCTTTGTTTTGGTGTTGATGGTAAGAACAGTGCCGGTAGCAACGGAATATACTTCCTCCAGAACAGGTTCGCCATTTTCATTGCGGATAACCTTGCCATTTTCGTCTACCTTTTTAACCCAGTTCTTAAGGTCAATTCCAATTCCGCCTGTAACGTCGACAGTTGTAAGGAAAATGGGAGAAATTCCGTTTGTACCACCTACAATGGGAGCAATGTTAACAAAAGGAACATAGGGGCTTGCTTGTTTGCCCGTCCAAAGTGCCACATTATTTACCCCGGACATTCTTGATGACCCTACGCCCATGGTGCCTTTCTCAGCTACCAGCATCACGCTTTTGTCGGGATGTTGTGCCTGCAGCTTTCTGATCTCGGCTTGTGCCTGGGGAGTGATCATGCATTTACCATGCAATTCACGATCTGACCGGGAGTGGGCCTGGTTACCCGGTGAGAGCAGATCGGTTGAAATATCACCTTCACCAGCTATAAAA